>JBGAUE010000021.1:0-61423 GCA_044228795.1 Chromatiaceae bacterium
CTCGATGACGTGCCGGGTAAAGTCGGAAATCGCCAAAGCAGTGATATCCACCGGTTGCCAGGGCACCGCCTTCTCCCCTCCGGTGGTGGTTGTGGTCTTCTGGTCGAAATACCGCCGCCCCAATTCGGTCAGGTCGCGTTCTTCAATGGCAAAAGGCGTTTCCTCAAGATGGTTGCCGGTAATGGTCAGGAAGCGACCAGCCTCGTACAACTCCACGCCCGCCTCGCGATTGTTACCGGTATGACCACCAAATGACCCCCTGGCAATGAAGCGGATGCCAGCCAGGCTGGGCGAGAGTTCGGCATAAGTGTCAACTTCGCTCAGAATGGCACTGGCAGCTTCGTTAGGCTCGCCGGTGTCAGGGTCCACGCAACCATCAAGGTCGCCACCAGCGAGCCCGCAGCCGGGCGTTAGGACGATGCCAAGTCCGTGCATCTTGTGCGCTTCGGCATAGTCGCGGGCGGTCTCGAAATCCCCATGGTTGGCCGGATTCGTCCAGTCCGTACGGCGTCCGGTAATGGGGCTGACGGGAATTTTATCGGGCTTGGCTTTGCCGGGTTTCTGCTCCAGCCGCCAAGCAACCCATGAGTTCAGAGCCACCAGCTCGCTTGGCAATTCGTGAGTATCGACAATGTGCTTGGCATAGGGGGTGTTAGTCATTGGCCACCTCCCTTCACGGCCAGTTTCTCCAGGCTAGCTATCAGCTTGGTCGTGCTGTCGCGGATGTCGATCAGATCCTCCAGAACACTGGCCAGAGGCGTTCCCGAACTTGTACTGACCTTGGACCGAAGATCGCGCGTGACCTTCGCGAGATGGGACACTGCGTTGCCGTGCGACGTGAGATAGCCCGTTAGGTCCTTGGGTGCGGGGACAGCGGGTTTGGCCAGCAGGGGCGCGACTTTCGGATCAGCCGATGCTTGTCGCTGGGTCTCGGGGTCAGCTTTGGATAGTTTGGCGGCGGTGCTGATAGCGATCTCGCCTTTATCCATAGCCTCTACCAGTTCGGGTTCGGCTTGCGCAACTACGGTCTTGGCATCTCGATAGGTTTTTTCGCTACCGAACCCGGCTTGTTCGGCGGCAATATCGGCGGTTTTTCTTCCGTTAACTTCGGGTAAATTTACGCTAAGTCCGTAGCTCGTCTTATCGGTGCGCTGTCCTTGGCGATTGCCAATTTCCTCTTCAATCGCCTTACCAATGGCCACGCGCTCTGAAGGTGTGAAATCCTTCCTGATCTCATTCTCGGCATATTCGGCTTGGAACAGACTGGCCACCCTAATCAGTCTGGCCTTGATGGTGTCGAGCCCCAGAGCCTTATGGGCCTCCAGACGGCGCTGGCCAAAGATGAGGTTGTAATCTTGGTCAACCCCGATAGGCTGGAGCAGTCCCAGATCCTTGATGCTGGCGGCCAGGGGTGCGATGTCGCCTAGATCCTGACGGAAGCGGTTGGCGACCTTGATGGAGACGATGGGCAAGGTGATGACATAGTTATCGGCCTTGTCCACCTTGACGTTGATGGTTTCCCGGGCAATCTGGCTCGGGGTCCCGGCGGTTGCCTGGGTGGCGGAAACGGGCTTAAAATCGGAATCGTGTGTAGTCGGTAAGCCGCTTCCCGGAGTCCATCCGGGGGCGGCTTTGTCATTGTCGGGGCAAGGCTCGCCCGTCCCGGTTATGCCGGGTTTGGTGATGTGGGTCATTGGCTTGCCCCCTTCTTGGTTGAGGTAAGCCGCTCGTAACTATCACCCGGCCAGGAGAGGCGGCCGTTTGGCAATTTTTTGGGTTGCAGCCCGAAATACGAGCCAGAGCGACACAAACGCACGCGAATGGAAGACGACTTGACGTGGCACTGCGCGGCCAGCGTTTCCGTCGAAATGTCGAACAGCGGAGGAGGTACGGTCATTGCAAGTCACCGGGTTGTTGAGGTGACTTGCTATAATATCCATCAAAATTCCATTGAATAGATGGCCGCGCTAGCGGAAAGGGGGTTTGCGCTAGCGCATAAGGGGGTTTCTGTGTAGGGTTATACGGTGCGCTTCCGCCGCCCCGGCTGGCGGGCTTCCGGGGGGATGGTGCAGTCTTCGTTTAACCACTTGCGGATTGTATCCCCCGTGGGGACCGCGTCCAGGCACAGGGCCTGTGGATCGGCGGCGATGAAGCGGTGAATTTCCTTGACCACTTCATTGATCCGTGGGCAGGAACCCTCCCGATTTTCGCACCAGGAGTCCCAGCGTTCCTGGCCAATCTGGGTTGCCATGGCGCGGGCCTGGTCATAGCGAGCATTGGTATGGTCGGCGCCTACGCGGTGCCGCTGGCTGGCGGTGTGGCGTTTCAGGCGAAGGCTGGCGGCCTCCGCCTCGGCCACACACTGATGCGCGCTCAGTTGCCATGCGATGAACTCACGGGAGCCTGGGGTGGTGTTCGCCAAAGCAGCCAGACACGCCTTACTGGCGCCCAAATAAAAGCTGACCGCCCGCGCCTGCTGGTTATCGGGGAAGGTCTCGGGCTGGGCTTTCTCCGCGGCCAGGCCGAGGAAGGGAGTGCGCATTGGTTCGGTCAATCTATCCCAAAATGCCGATGCGGCGATTTGGCTGCATATCACCTCGCGGGTCCATTCTCTGGCCCATGCCTCGGCTTTCAGGTCGCGGGGGGCCGTGCGGGAGACTTCCCCTAGGCGCCGGGTGAGTTCGGCTATGAGGGGGGTCATGCGCCGGCTACCAGGCGTGGGGACTTATCGGCCTCTTCGGGTGTGGGTTTGGTAAGATTCGGTACAACCATTGCCGGACCTCCTTCCAGGTCGGGTGAGGGTCAGAGGCTCGGGGATGTTGCGACCATCCTCGGGCCTTGTTGCGTTGAGGCTCTGTTTACTTGATACGACGTAGGCCGGGGGCGGCGGTCGTGGCGGGTTGCTCGATACCAGCCTCCCGCAATAGCCATGCCTCAAGCTTGGTATGCCATTGCCTCAGCAGATCCAGGGGACGGCGGCGGTAATGCTTCTCTGCGGTGGCGCTCGGCTTTTGGCCCGCCACGACGCCGACCGGGCATTCCGTCCACTCTGCCAGGGTGCCGTAGGATCGCCGGAGTCCATGCAGGGACAGGGGCGGTAGGCTAGCAGCGGCGAGGGCACGATTGTGAAAGATGCGGGGCTGGAACTCTGATGGGTGATTTTGCTTGTTCGCCAGAGACCGCCTCGGCTCGACAGGACACCAAGCTGGGCTGTCCGTGAAAGTAAGGCAACCTCTCAGCTTGCCGCCGCTCGTGACTTGGAGCAGGGCTTCAAACCCCCCAGCTTACTTTATCGTTCGCCTGCCAGCGGTTTGCGTTTCTGTCTGCTGAGGTGGCGAAGCCGGCCGCTGCCAGGCTTGGTGGCATAGCCAATCACCCCTTGCCTCGCGTTGGTAGCAACGGATTTGCCAGCTCACAACGGCCCCAGGGTCGACCCGGTGGCGGGCCAGCGCCGCAGGGGCTGTTTGTTGGTACCGCGGATACTCGTAGACCAAGCTTGCGGTACATGTCCACACTTGACCAAGTGCGCGGTATTCCATCGGCGCTCTCCCTGATCTCGCCCTCCCTTGAACGCGCAAGACCCCCGTAAGAGGTGTTCGGCTTAATGAAATTTGCTTACACCAGCGCTTACACGGCATCAGGACAAACAAAAAAGGCCTATCGGTTTCCAGATAAGCCTTTGATATTATGGAGCCGATGAGGAGATTCGAACTCTCGACCTACTGATTACGAATCAGTTGCTCTACCAGCTGAGCTACATCGGCATCGCGCGACAAGTATAAGAAATCCCTCGGGAGTGGACAAGGCTCATGGTGGCCTCCTTATTTACTTGGCGATGAATAGGCGAGAAGGATCCTGCGTGGAGTGGAGATTCAGAGGGATTTGGCGGCTGCCGATGGGGAAACCAGATCCCGGGGGAGGGCGAAGACTACCTGCTCGCGGATGCCGGATCGTTCCACGACCACGTCGGCGCCCCATTCCCGAAGCCGAGAGATAACTTGCTCCACCAGGATTTCGGGGGCGGAGGCCCCGGCGGTGACGCCAACGATGGGGATATTGGCCAACCATTCGCGTTGAATTTCTTCGGCGCCATCGATGAGATAGGCGAGGGTACCTTGTTTCTGGGCAAGTTCGCGGAGCCGGTTGGAGTTGGAACTATTGGTGGAGCCCACAACCAGCAAGAGCCCACAGTGCCGGGCGAGATCCTTTACCGCGTCCTGGCGGTTTTGGGTGGCGTAACAGATGTCGCTCTTGTGTGGGCCCTGGATCAGAGGGTAGCGATTCTTAAGGGCAATAATAATGTCCTGAGTGTCATCCATCGACAAGGTGGTCTGGGTTACATAGGCCAAGTGGTCCGGGTCGCTCACCGGGAGGTTGGCCACGTCGGCGACTTCCTGGACCAAATGAATGCGGCTCCCATCGCGGCATTGACCCATGGTGCCCTCCACCTCCGGGTGACCGCGATGGCCAATCAGGACCACCTCGTAGCCATCGCGGCAGTGTCGGGCGACTTCCAGGTGAACCTTGGTAACCAGCGGGCAGGTAGCATCGAAGATGCGCAATTGGCGAGCAGCGGCGGCCTCCCGCACTTGTTGGGCGATGCCGTGGGCACTGAAGATGATGGTGGCGCCAGGGGGCACCTGGTCTACCTCATCGACGAAAACAGCACCACGCGCCCTTAGGCCTTCGACTACAAAGCGGTTGTGGACTACTTCATGGCGAACGTAGATGGGGGCGCCAAAAAGTTCCAGCACGCGCTCGACGATTTCAATGGCGCGATGGACGCCGGCGCAAAACCCGCGGGGATTGGCAAGGAATATGTCCATGGATTCCTGAGTAGTGTACCCTAGGTCGGATGCCAGGTGGGATGGGGGGATGAGAATAGGGTGGTCGGTCCGTTCATAACTTTTTGTCAGGAGGGAAAGGATGTACGGCTTGCAGGGGTTCTGAACCGGGGGCCTATGGCCCTAAGGGGTCAGCGACGGCGAGGATTTGGTAGCGCAGACGCAGGATGCGGCCAGATAGGGGGTGGTTAAAGTCCACCTCGACCATATCATCTTGGATGACCTTGACCATGCCCGCAGTTTCGACCCCGTCTGGGGTGGCGAAGGCGACCAGGCTGCCTGGATCGGGAACGGGGTCCGGAAATTCGGTCTTGGCTAGCCAATGCAGATTGTCATGGCTCCAACGCCCGAAGAGATCGTTCCCATCGGCAATGTGCTCAAATTCTGTCCCTGCGGTCTGACCTAGAAGGGGGTACTCGGTTCCGGTAGTCAGGGTACCATCTCCCAGGGTTAGCTCTAGAGGGGATTCACCAAAGGTGGAAAGCGCCTCGGTGCCATCGTCCAGGTGAATCGAGAGGTGAAGGCGGACTTGGGAGTCTGAACGGATGCCAGGGCTGGAGATCAGGTTTAACTGGGCATCTGGCGGAGAGGTAGCCGTCACAGCAGTTCTTGGGTAATGAACAGATAGACCATGCCGAGGACGACCGCGGTCACGGCAACATAGAAAACCAGGATGCATACTCCGGGCAGGGGATTGCACAAGCCTCGGAAACGACAAAGGTTGCAATTTTTCAATCTGACTACTTCCGATTTTCAAGCGGCAAGAACAGAGGATGTTGGACTGATCGCGCGCACTGGCCTCCGCGTCAGCCTGGGCCTAAGTATACCTGGAAACGAAGCAACCAAGGGGTGCTGGCCCCTTGCGTTCTCGTTTGAATGGCCGGGATTCCGGCTTTACTATCCCTCATCGTCCTGTCTTCGCCCCCCATGGAGCTGCGCTTGACCAGAGCCAACCCCACCCCCGCCATCGGCTTTGTTAGCCTGGGCTGTCCCAAGGCTACCGTCGATTCGGAGTGCATCCTCACCCAGTTGCGGGCCGAGGGCTATGCCATCTCGCCGAGTTACGCCGGTGCGGATCTCGTCATCGTTAACACCTGTGGCTTCATTGACGCGGCGGTGGCGGAATCCTTGGCGGCTATTGGCGAGGCGCTGGCAGAAAACGGCCGGGTGGTGGTCACGGGCTGTCTGGGGGCGAGGGCCGAGTTGGTGTGGGAGGCCCATCCGAAAGTTTCGGCGGTGACGGGTCCCCAGGCTTTCGCAGAGGTGATGGCAGCCGTCCATGCCCTGTTACCCGCCCCACACGACCCCTATTTGAGCCTGCTGCCACCCCAAGGCGTCAAGCTCACGCCCAAGCATTTTGCCTACATCAAGATTTCGGAAGGCTGTAACCATCGCTGCACCTTCTGCATCATCCCCAGTCTGCGGGGCGACCTGGTCAGTCGTCCCATTGGGGCCGTGCTAGACGAGGCCCATCGCCTGGTGGAAGCGGGGGTGCGGGAACTCCTGGTAATCGCCCAGGACACCAGCGCCTATGGCCTGGATCTGCGCTACCGTACCGATATCTGGCGTAGCCTGCCACTGCGGAACGATATCGAGACCCTGGCCCGCAGGCTTGGGGAACTGCAGGCCTGGGTGCGGCTCCACTATGTCTATCCCTATCCGCAGGTGGACCGGCTGATCCCCCTAATGGCCGAGGGACATATCCTGCCTTACCTGGACATGCCCCTGCAGCACGCGAGTCCCCCGATCCTCAAGGCCATGCGCCGACCGGCGGCGGCGGAGCGGTTACTCCAGCGTCTGGCAGGTTGGCGCCAGATTTGTCCCGAATTGGTTCTGCGCAGTACCTTCATCGTCGGCTTTCCTGGCGAGACGGCGGCGGATTTCGAGACGCTGCTTGACTTTCTCCGCGAGGCCCGACTTGATCGGGTGGGTGCCTTCGCCTATTCCCCCGTCGCGGGTGCCGCTGCCAATGCCTTGCCTGACCCAGTCCCCGCGCCCTTGCGGGAGGAGCGCCTGGCGCGGTTCATGGCTGTCCAGGCGGAGATCAGTCGGGAGAAACTCGCCCAGCGCGTCGGCCAGCGCCTCATCGTCCTGGTGGACGAGGTCGAGGAGGGGCGTGTGGTCGCTCGCACCGCCGCTGATGCCCCGGAGATCGACGGCAAGGTCATCATTCCCGGCGAATGGGAACTGGACCCCGGTGATTTCCTCGAGGTCGATATCACCCGTTCCGGCCCGCACGATCTGCTCGGTGTGCCGGTAGCATGAAGGGCCGTGAGGCTGGTTAAACTATTTTGGGAGACATTCTATGTTCAACGCCATTGTTCTGACCCAGGAGGAAGGCAAGACCCAGGCGCAAGTCCGTGCCGTCGATGAGGCTGAACTGCCTGAGGGTGACGTGAGTATCCGCGTCGCCTACTCCACCCTCAACTACAAGGATGGCCTGGCGATCACTGGCAAGGCTCCGGTAGTGAGAAACTTTCCCATGGTCCCGGGTATCGATCTGGTCGGGAGGGTGGAGGAGAGCAGCCATCCGGACTGGAACCCAGGGGATGCCGTCATTCTCAACGGCTGGGGCGTGGGGGAACGTCATTGGGGGGGGCTGGCCCAGAAGGCGCGTCTGTCCGGCGATTGGCTGGTCCCCTTGCCCCAGGGTTTGAGTCCCCGTCAGGCCATGGCCATCGGCACGGCCGGTTACACTGCAATGCTCTGCGTCCTGGCTCTGGAACGTCACGGCATTCGGCCTGGGGATGGTGATGTTCTGGTCACGGGCGCCAATGGCGGGGTCGGCGGCATCGCTATCGCCTTGCTCGCCAAGAAGGGGTACCGGATCATCGCCACCACCGGTCGGATTATGGAGTCTGCCTATCTGCTTGGCCTGGGTGCTGCCGAGGTCATCGACCGGGCGGAACTCAATGGCCCGGGCAAGCCATTGATGAAGGAGCGCTGGCTGGGCGTGATCGATACCGTTGGCAGTCACACCCTGGCCAACGCCTGTGCCTCGACTCATTACAACGGCGCCGTTGCCGCCTGTGGTCTGGCCCAAGGCATGGACTTCCCCGCTACGGTTGCGCCCTTCATTCTGCGTGGGGTCACCCTCTATGGCATCGACAGCGTCATGGTCTCCCGGGATCGCCGCATTCAGGCCTGGAATCGTCTCGCTACGGATCTGGATCCCCTGCGCCTGGAGGCGATCACGCGGGAAATTGGGTTGAATCAGGTCATCCCCGCCGCCACGGACTTACTGAACGGCGAGGTCCGCGGGCGTCTGGTCGTCGACGTGAATGCGTGAGAGGTCGGGCGATTTTTAGATCAGGTCGGGCGTTGCTGGCGGGGTCGGGGAATTGGGCACCAGCCCGATCTCGTCCCCTTCCCGCAGCTTGGTGAAGCCTTCTGCAAACTCACGGTTAACCGTCACCCGCAGCCGGTCCTTGGTGAAGAGCGGGGCAGCGCCCTTGCGGCGCTTGCCCAGCCAGGTCAAGAGGCTGTTCACGTCCGTGACGTTGGCGGGCAGGGTCGCATCCTCGGACTCTTTGCGCATTTTTTTTGCCAGCCAGGAGAAGTACAGCAGCCGCGCGCGCTTTTCGCCCGCGTCCAGCTCTTGGCGCTGGTAGCCGGCTAGTTCCAGGCGATGCAGATAATCGGCCCAATTTGCCTCCAGGTGGGTGCCAAGGGCGTAGAGGGTGTCCCAAGAATAGATGCCGGTGTCATGGCCGTCATCGAAGAGGATGCGGATGGCGTATTGGCCCTGAGGCTCGATGCGTTCGATATTGACGGCCTCCTTGCCGGTGACTGGGGTATCCGTTCCGGCGGCCTTGGAGAAGACCCGCAGGTATTCGCAAGGGAGTTCAAAACGGGCGCCGTCACTGAAAACAATGCTTAGCAACCGTGACTTGGCATGCAGATTGATTTCGGTTGGCAGCAACTTGCTGAGTTCTTCATTCATAACCTTCAGGTCCCGACAGGCTGCATCTCCCCGCCCGTGGGGGATGTTGGTCCGAGGGTTCGGCAGGCAAGGCGGCGCAGTTGTTTGCGGGCGCCGGCAAAGACCCCGGAAACCGCCGCAAGTGCCTCCTTCTGGGCCTCTCGGACCATCAATTGCCGCCGCCCGGGGAGATCGGCAGCCAATTCGCAGCGGACGCGATGGCCTTGAGCGGGATCGAATTCCTCACTGATGCCGATACGCAGCGCCACCGGGGTTGTGGGGTAGCGTTGCTGTAGGCGTTCCGCCTCGGCGGCGATGTGATTGCGGATCTGGGGATCAAGGGCGAGGGTATCTCCGCTGATATGGATAGCGGGACGACTAGGACTATTGGGATTCATCTATGACAGGAAGGACTCCAGAATGGCCGATCCAGGGGACCGGTAGGACCACGTTAGGGTGGTGGGGGGTTGACGTTTGAACGTCTGGATCCCGAGGGGGATAGGTGCCCATTTCGGGACGACTAAAAGGGGTAGGGACCGATGTCCGGGTAGGCCGAAGTGTCAGCCTCTGGGCTGCAACCAGGTCAGCTGGAGCAAGAATCACCTGAGGTGCGATCAGCTTTTGTAGTTGGTTATAAGGATGGCAATAGCCAAGCCGGATTGCAAGTACCCAGTGATGAGATGGCGCATAAATGCGTCTAGGAACCAGTCAGTCCTCGCAGGAATAGCCATGGGCGATAAGTCCTTCCTCGAGATGATCGGCAACCATCGGGTGCGAAAGCAAGTAATGGGCGGTGTTGTCGTGCTCTTCGTACTGATCCTGGGCATCGGAGAGGGCGCTCTCCCATTCCTCGATCGCATAGTCACCGCGGCCCAGCCACATTAGGGCGATGAGTTCCGCCTGCAAGTCTGGGTCCAGGTCCGCCATGGCGGCCTCGACCTCCTGAACGGTCAGGTCCTCACGATGATCGGCCAGGATCTGCATGGCCCAGTCGTCACTGGATCCCGAGGGTGTGTCGGGGATGACCACCTGCTCCTTGGCTTGAAATTCCCGGGCCCTGGCGATGACAAAGCAGACAGTTTCGATACCTAGGTTGAGCATGTATGGGCTCCTGAATTTCCTGCTCGGAAGTTTACACGTTCGACGCCCTGGAGGTCGCGGACGATTTTCCAGGTAGAGGGAAGGCAAAGAAGGAGTCTAGCAGTCGTTGGGGTGGTAACTATCCCGGTAAGACAGGGTGTCTCCAACCGTTTCAGCATTGAGGATGGCGTGGACAATGGCGCGGGTGAGGGTATCCGCGGCCGCGGTGCCGGCCCGAATAAGGGCGGCAGGGGTGGAGCCCCAGGCGGCGTCTTCCTGGAGGGTTGCAAGGGGAATCTGGCCAGTGGCAAGGCTGAATATGGTATCGCCGTCGAACAGGGTGTGGGCAGGGCTAATGGCCCTTGCCAGGCCGTCCTGGGCCATTTGGGCTAACTTAGTAGCTTGGGCCTTGGTCAGTTCCAAATTCGTGGCCACTACGCCAATGGTGGTGTTGCAGATGGGGTGGGGGGGCTGGAGTGCTCCGACCGGGAGAGCGTTGGAGCGGGGCAGGGGGCCGAATTCGTCACCGATGCCCAGGTAGGCCCCGAGTAGTTCTCCGGTATTGTGGTTGACGACGCTGCCGAAGGGATTGACGGCAACGATGGCGCCGACGATGACACCTTGGCCCAGATCGATACTGGCGGACCCCAGGCCGCCTTTCAGACCACCGGCGATGGTACCGGCACCCGCACCCACGTTACCCAGGGGAAAGGCGTCGGCTGTCAGGTTCTCGCAAGCCCGGCGGCCAAATTCCGCTGTGGGTCTGTCTCGGAAGTCCCGGCCAAAGCGGCCAGGGTCGAAGAGGACCGCCGCCGGAACAATCGGAATGACATGACCGTCGCCCAGGGGCCAGCCCAAACCCAGTTCCTCCAGCCAGATCATGACCCCATCCGCCGCGGCCAGGCCGAAGGCGCTGCCGCCCGAGAGGACGATAGCATTGATCCGATCCACCAGGTTGACCGGCGCTAGGAGGTCGGTTTCCCGGGTGCCGGGGGCGGAGCCGCGCACATCGACCCCGCCAACCGCGCCTCTACGAGCGAGGATGACCGTCGTCCCGGTGTGGTGCGCCGCATAATGGCCGACCTCGATCCCGGGTACGTCAGTGATCAGATTATTGGGACCGGTCTTGGGTTCGCGAGCGTCGGAGTCAGTCATGGCCTGGAGCGATTAACTCGTTGATAAAAATCGGTAACAAAAAAAGGCATCGGGGGGCGCCCCGATGCCTGAGTCGGCCCGACGGGCTGGCCTCCGCAATCAGGGCTTCGCGATCATCTTCTCTGATTGGGCAATCAGAACCGGTGCCTTGAGGTCATCCGGCAGGTGGGCGAACTTCTTGACCAGGGATGGCCACAGCAAACTGTAGTAAAGCTCGCCACGGACCAGGGCGACGCCCTTAGCGGGGATGTCATAGCTGAGGACGCGGGTCTCGTGGGGCTTGAGACGCGAGTCCGCGCCGGCCTTTTTGGCCTCGGGCGGGGGTACCGGCTTGCCTTCGTCATTGACCAGGGTCAGGAAGAAGTAAGCTTGGGGATCGCCTTCGCTAGGGTGACCCTCGGCATTTTGCCAGACGACCTGCCCCTTGGCGTCATAGGCGGTAACCTTGAGGTACATGTTGCGGAAGGGCGCGCCCGTGGGTAGCACATGGGGTTGTTGGTTGGTCAAGTTGGCATTGATGGCGAGTTTGCCGTCTTTCTTGGGCTCAACGTCGAGGTAAAAGAGGACAGCGCGTTCAAGCATGGCCTTGTCATGGCCGCCACCAATACTGTGATCCGCCAGGCCACCGGTGATAGGCATGTGGCAGGAGATGCAGTTCACCTGGGTCCGGGACTGGACATACTCATCGCCGGTGCCGCACAGGGCCACGCCATGGGGGTTATTGCGCTTGTCATGACAGCCCATGCAGGCATCATTGGTGCGCATCAACTTGGGGTTGCCCTCCATGGGCAAACCGGGGATCTGCTTGCCATCCAACTCCACGGGCTCGCCAAAGTGCGGATTAGGCTTCTGCTCGCTGCTGGCACCCGCGCCGCCAAAGGGGTCGTCACCCTTGGTGAGTTTCTGAAGGCCCTGATTGAGGCCCGTGGGCGCCTGGATCTTGTCGGACAGTTCATAAGCCTTGATGCCCAAGCGCAGCTTGCCGCCCTCTTCATTGATGCCCTTGTAGCTGGCCAGGGTGTGGCAGGCCACGCAATTGACGCCCTCGGCGTAGGCCGGCTTGGCATCGAGCTTGGTGGTCTTGTCGCGGGCGGCGTTGGGGGCGTGGCAGGCGAGACAGACCGGGAATTGCTGATTGGCCTTGGCGACCTGGCCTTCTTCTGTCGGGGAGCCGACCTCTGAGTTGTAAAAGGCCCCATGAATGGGATCATTCATGGCGGAGGAGTGGGCGTGCATTGACCCGCTCCACTGCTTGTAGATCTCTTGGTGGCAGTTCTTGCAGACCTCGGTGGACACCTGCTGAATGGGGTCGCTGCCCCAGGCGCTGCTGCTGGCGCCAAGACCGATGAGCGCCGCCAGGATAGTGGGCTTGATCAGGAGGGTAAGATTGGGCATGGTCATTAGTCTCCTCGTGCCTCTTTAGGGGTTAGGGGGTCATTGCCGGACTGGAGCCTATACTTGTCGCCAATGGCCATCCCGTCAACCCAGTAATTTTATAAACTACTGTATTTGCGAATATAAATAGAATACAAAATACTAATATATTTGCCGGCCTGGCTCGCCCGCAGCATAATCCCGCTCTTGATTTTCCCCGCCGGCGGCCGGCTGGCGCGGACCAGCTGACGCCTAATTCAGCTTTAAACCCGAATAATTGGAAGCTCCAGGCTGCTTTCTTCAGAGGAGGAATCACGGATGCCCGACATCCCTATCGGCTTGATGTCCGCTGCTCGGATCGGCACCGCGCTCGGTTTATGGTGGTTTGCAGGGCTCTTGATGGCGGCCAAGGTTTCTCTGGATCCGACGCATTGGGGCAACCCGGTGGGCGAGGAGTGCGTTAACTGCCATACCAAGTCCTCAGCGGGATTGGCGCTGGAGTGGCGGGAGAGCGCCCATGCCAGGGCGGGGGTCAATTGTATGGACTGTCATCAGGCTGAGGCAGTGGACCCGGATGCCATCAAGCACGAGGGCCAGGTCATTGCCACCATCGTGTCGCCCCAAGATTGCGCGCGCTGTCACGAGGCCGAGTTCCGTGACCAACAGGGTTCGGTCCATGCTGAGGCCTTTAGCCTCATCAGGGACCGCATCCCGGCCATGGCCGACAATCTGACCGGGGTGGCGGTGCAAGCCGCCGGTTGTGACCAGTGTCATGGCTCCCAAGTGAAAGTGAAGGGGGATGGCACCCTGGACCCGGATACCTGGCCTAATTCCGGTATTGGTCGTATCAACCCGGATGGCTCCAAGGGCTCCTGCTCGGCCTGTCATGGCCGGCATCTCTTCTCCAAGGCCCAGGCCCGGGAACCGGAAGCCTGTGCGCGTTGCCATTCCGGGCCCGACTCGCCCGATGCGGAGATCTTCGCGGCCTCAAAGCATGGCATGATCTTCGCCTCTCAGCGGCACCGTATGAACTTGGATTCACCCGCATGGGTCGCCGGAAAGGACTACACAGCGGCGCCCACCTGCGTTACCTGTCACATGGGTGCGGCTGGCAAACTGCCCTCGACCCACGACGTGGGCATGCGCAATGCCTGGGCCCTCAATGCGCCGGTGTCACAGCGGCAGTACCTGGTGTTGTTGGAAGATGGCGGTAAGCTGGAGATACCCGCGGGCGCGAACCTACCCAAACGCGGGGAGGAACTCCAGAAACGGGATGGTAGCCTTACCAAGGTCAAGGCGGTAGTTACCCCCGAGCGCCGTCGCGAGGTCATGGGTCTGGTGTGCCTGGAGTGCCATAGCAAGACCCTTACCCAGGGATTTATGAAGCAGTTTGATAATCTCGTGGAGTTGTTCAATACCAAGTTCGCCTTGCCGGCCAGGGCCATTATGGATGACCTCTACCAGGGTGGGTATTTGACTCCGCTCGCTTTTGACGAACCCATTGAGTTTACTTACTGGGAACTCTGGCACGACGAGGGGGCCCGCGCCCGTCATGGCGCCTCCATGGCCAGCCCTAATCATGCCTGGTGGGAGGGCATGTATCTAGTCAGCCGCAATTTCTATGGCCACTTCCTGCCCCAAGTCCGGGAGGAGGCGGGGGCCGAGGCCCAGGCTATCATCGACCGTCACCTGACGGACGACGCAGGCCATGGCTGGCTAGCCAATCCTGGCCAGGTCAACCCCATCCTGGGCCTTGGCAAAGGGGAGGGTGAGGGGGGCGATGATGGCTAGGCTCCTCGCCGCGATTCCCATCACCCGCCCCATCTTCATTGCCCTCATCATTGGCGGCTTGGGGGGCATGCTCTTCATGATTTTTCTTCTGGAGTTCGACCACTACTCCAGTACCAATGACTTTTGCACCTCCTGTCATTCCATGACTTACGCCGAGGATAATTACCGGCAGTCGGTCCACTACAACCCGGTTTCCGGGGTGCGGGCCCACTGTGGGGATTGTCATGTCTCGGCAGGGGTGTTCTCAGCCACCTGGGATCACCTCAAGGGCGGCAAGGATCTCTGGAAGCAACTCTTTGGCGCAGATTACGATGATCCAGTCGTCAATGCCCTGCATCTGCCCGATGCCGCCTTTGCTACGCGGCAATGGTTTCGGAAGACCGGGTCGGCTACCTGTCAGCGTTGCCATGTCCTGGAGGCCATCCAGGGCAAGCGGGCCGATACGGCGGCTATCCATCGTGAGGAGACCCAGGGCAAGACCTGCATCGATTGCCATGAAAATCTGGTCCATCGGCACGTACCCAGCCTGGAGACCTTTAAACGCGAGGCCTGGAACCAGATGATCGAGGAAGAATTTGGACTGATGCCGGGAACGGCGGAGCGGATGCTTGGGGATTAGGAACTGCGGACTAGCCCGGGATGATCCGGTCAGGCCGGATCATCCCACTCTCAAAAGGAACCCGGTCTTGGCTAGCTCGCCGTTACTTGCGGCATTGAGCCAGACGCTGGGTACCGCCGGGCAAGAGGGCGATGGCTAGGGTGATGGCCAGGACAGCAACAGCGGCCAATCCTGAGAAAAGGGCCAGCGCCATGATGGGAGCGGGGAAGTTGAACAGCCGCGCGGCAAATTCCAGCGTCAGACTGGCAAGGAGCAGAAAGGCGGAGAGGAAGGTGGCGACGCGTAAGCCATGACAATTGAGCATGTCAGTCTCCAGTAGCATGTCGATAAGTAGATTCTAATACACTAAAGTCATTTTGACAAGAATCCCCTTGCAAATTATTGAATTTCGTTATGTCCCTGCCGCCGCTTTCAATTCGCCTGGCTTCGATTCTCCTGGTGATTGTGCTGACACTGACGGGTTGCAGCAGGGTCACTATCGCCTATAACCGCGCTGATTTTTTCGTGAAGGCCTATGCCGAGGACTATCTTGATCTGGAGTCCGTACAGGTTGCGGGTTGGGAGCCGCTGCTTACCGCCGAATTGGATCGCCATCGTGCTGAGGAACTGCCCTTGTTGGCCGCCTTTGCGGATCAGGTTCTGCAGGCGAGTCGGCATGGCTTCGACGAGCGGAACGTAACTTGTCTGATCGAATCATCTCATGACATCTACCAGCGCCAGGCTCGCATCGCGGTAACACTCGCCACGCCCTTGCTGGCGGGGCTGAGCCCTTCGCAAATCAAGAGCCTAAACCAGCGGTTCAAGGAAGAGGCTGAGGAGGATCTGGCGGAGTACGCTGAGGGTGGTGGCGGGACCGAGCGGGAGCGACGGACCCGGCGTTTTGTGGAATCCATTGAAGATTGGACAGGCCCCTTGAATAGCGGTCAACAGGCCCTTGTGGCCGAGGTTATGGGCCGGCTGCCCGAAACCCGGAGGCTTTATCTCGACTATCGCGGCGGCAAACGCAACGACCTGATTGCCTTGCTGGCAGGCAAGGCCGGAGAGGCTAGGATCAATGACTTCCTGACGGCTTGGCTGGTGGAGTGGCGTGATATGCCGCCCAGGCTGGAACAAGCAAGGGGCGCCATGAAGCCGCTCATTGCCGAACTCTTTACCCGCCTCGCCGCCAGCCTCGATAAATCCCAGCACGATCGGTTGGACAACCGGGTGCGCGACCTGCGCGATGATCTCATGAAACTCCAACGGCAACCCCGCATGGCCCCATTATCCTGTTAGCAGGGCCCCCTCAACCGGAAGTCCCGGCCTGCCGGCTGGTTCAAGGAACCCTCGGGACTCTCGCCCATTTCCTGATCAAGATTGCTGTCCTTTCCGACTGCCCAGTACCCCCCTTTGGCTCCTCCCTGCTCGGGACGATTCGACCTCAGGGTTCCAGGAATTCAAGGGAGAGATGATTTTCGGGGACTCCCAACTCGTGCAAGCCCTCAGCCAGAGGTTCGATCTGCGCCCGGGGACCCGCCAGATAGAAGCGCCGGTTGACAGGATCGGGATGGTCGGCGATCACCAGGGCCAGGACGTCCTCCACGCTGGCATCCATCATGGGGGTCACGAAAAAGTTGTCCAGGGCGTCTTTCATGGCCCGGTACCAGCGCCACTGGTTTTGACAGGCGAAGGGCTCATTCTCGGGGGCGTGCCAGTAGAGATGAAAGGATTCGATCAGATCAATAGAGACGCCATGTTCGATCAGGCCTCGCACCGGAGCTATACCCTCCCCGAAGGCAATGAAGACCGCTGGCGCCGAGGATGATTCGTCGAGGACGAAGCGCCCCATCGGGCCTGCCAGGTTGACCAGGTGGCCGGGCCGTATCCGGTCGCTGAAGAGGGCCTCGGCAAAGGCGTTGCCAGGCCGGCTCCGGACCAGGAACTGGAGGTTACGAGGATCGCAGGGGCAACTGGCGATGGGGAGTTCGGCGCTGCCACCGTCCTCCAGCCGCAGGAGGATGCGCTGACCGGCCATGAAGCGCAGGGTCTGGGTACGGGGGGTCTGGATCTGGAAACCCATGAGCTCCGGGTCCAGCAACTCCTTCTTGCGCACTGTGGCACGAATCTCTTGGTGCGGCAGATCATCGACGCTCAGGGCCTCCGCTGCCTCTAACACCAGGTCGGTGACAGCGGTATTGGAGCAGGCCAGGATGTAGCCCATCTGTTTCTCGCGGGTGCTGAGGGGGTAGTCATGGTCGCGCATCTTCCAGACCTCGCCGCTAATCACCCGGGCCTTGCAGGCGCCACAGTTGCCGCTGGAGCAGCCATAGGCGAGATTGAGCCCGGCGCGCACCGAGGCCTCGAGGATGCTCTCGTTACCCTCGACGAAAAAGTCGCGCCCACTGGGGATGATCTTGATATTGGCGGCCATGAGACGGAGGAAGGTGTCCTTGGCAAAGAGTTCGGCTTCGCGGTCGGGCTGGGGGCCTGCCGCCAGTTCACGGCGGGCCTGGGCCAACCAATCCGTCAGTTCCAGGGCCAAGGCCCGAGAATCCACCCCCTCGCTGACCAAGGCAGCCAGCCGCGCCTCGACCTCATCGAGGAGGGCCTGGGCAGCATCCAGACCCGCCGCCTTGGCCACCAGGGCTTTGCCCATAGCCTTAATGCGTGTCACCAATACCTTGGGGCTTGGCAGCATAGTATCGGCATCATGGGAGCGAGGCAGGGCCTCGGCCTTGATGCGCTGTACCCGCTCCAAGGCGTCATCGTTATCCAGGCTCACCTGCGGAAAGACCCGCAACAGGTCGCTAACCGCGATTTCACCCTCGAAGGTGGTCAAGTCCCCGCGCCGTATGTGTCTCTGGATCTCGGCACGGGTTACCCCGGCAAGGCGCGCGGAGCGGGAGAGGCTCAGGAGTTGGGTCATTGGGAGATCCCGGGGGGTAATAGTGGTGTAGAAAAACCGTGTTGATCCCAGTCAGGGCGCGGCATCATCGCTGAAACCGTAGTCAACCGGTACGCGCAGAAAGAAGAGGTTTAAACCCTGGCCCTTGAGGTGGGCAAGAAAGCGATCGGCCTCCTCCGGGGTGGTGACGAAGCTGATCTCTACCGGTAGGTCGCCGGCCAACTCGAAGAAGTGCTCTTCATGGAGTCGTCCCTGGCGGCCGAAACCCGCCAGGGCGCGAAAAGCGGAACCGCCGTGGAGACCCAGGCGCTGGGCCTCTTCCAGCAGCCACTCGTAAGCTAGGAGGTGGTGGTGGCGGCGATTTTCCGCCACATAGAATTTGAGAAAACAGCCTTTCATGGGGTCGTGTCTCAATGAGAGGTGAACAGGGCCTGGGCCAGGCCCATGCCAACGGCTGTCAGGAGCAGAGAGCCGAACAAATGTCCTGCGGCGGCGGACATTCCCAGGAGCAACTCGCCGCGGGAGAGCAGGGTCACCACCTCGGCGGAGAAGGTGGAAAAGGTGGTGAGTCCGCCCAGGAAGCCGGTGATGACCAGAAGGCGCATCTCAGGGGCCACAGCGGGATGGCGGTTGAGCCAAATCACCAGAAAGCCCACTAAGAAGCCACCCATCAGGTTGGCGGCCAGGGTGCCGAGGGGGATGCTGGGAAAGACCGGATTCAGACGCAGGCCGAGAAGCCAGCGCAGCAGGGCCCCGAGCCCGGCGCCGACAAAGACGGAAAGTGCGGCAAGGAGTGTCATGGGATGCCGGGGTGGGTCTGGGGTTGCTTTGGGGGGATGCCAGGTCTCCTAATGGATGCTCGTGGGCAATCCGTCGCGATCAAAACCGGGTCACCCACCCTGCTAACCCGCGGCCTGGACCAGATTCGCCTCGAGCAGCACCAGAGCCGGCCTGGGAGCGATTTCGATCAGATAGCCACGCTTCCCGCCATTGATATAGATGCGCGGCAGGTCGGCGATGCTGGATTCGGCATGGACGGGCATGGGATGGCGGGTGCCGAAGGGGGAGGTGCCACCCACCTGATAGCCGGAATGCCGGTCAGCGGTCTTAGGGTCGCAGGGTTGGATACGTTTGACCCCCAGGGCACGGGCGAGGAGGCCGGTGGCGACCTCGCGGTCGCCATGCATTAGCATAATCAATGGGTTGCCGCCCTCGTCCTCCATGATCAAGGTCTTAATGACCAGATGTTCGTCAACTCCCAACTCACGGGAAGAGTGGGCTGTGCCACCCCCGGCCAGGTAAGGGTAAGTGTGGCCCTCGAAGGGTATGGCGGCGGCACGCAACATGCGCACCGCCTGGGTCACGGGTTCCTTTTTTTTGCCGGACAAAGATTGCTATCCCCTTTACCGCTGCTTGGATTTAGTGCTCGCCCACAGGCCCTCCGACATGGCCAGTGCCGCTGGAGGGGCCCTTGGTGGCCGGTCGTTCGCCGCTGGTGGCTCCGCCAGAACCGCCGGTGCTGTTGGTGCCCTTGTCTTCCTCCTCTGGAGCAAGCGCGGGTCGGCCCGCCATAATGTCGTTAATCTGGCTCAGGTTAATGGTCTCGAATTGCAGCAAGGCCTCGGCCATGGCATGGAGCTTGTCCATTTCGCTGATGAGGATTTCCTTGCTGCGCTGATAGTTGCGATCAATGATAGCGCGAATTTCCTGATCAATGGATCGAGCTGTCCTTGCCGAGATTTTGCTGGTTTGAGTCACGGCGCGGCCAAGGAAGACCTCGCCCTCGTCCTCGGAGTAGGCCAGGGGTCCCAGACCATCGGAGAGACCGTAACGGGTGACCATGTTGCGGGCGATCTCGGTGGCCCGCTCGATGTCGTTGGAGGCACCCGTCGTGACGGATTCGGGACCAAAGATGAGTTCCTCCGCCAGCCGACCCCCGAAGAGGGTGGAAATCTGGCTCTCAAGCTGGCGCTTGCTCATGCTGTAGCGGTCCTTTTCCGGAAGGAAGAGGGTGAGGCCGAGGGCGCGGCCACGGGGAATAATGCTGACCTTGTGGACCGGGTCGTGATCCGGCACCAGGCGGCCGATGATGCAGTGACCGGCCTCATGATAGGCCGTCAGCCTTCTTTCGTGATCGGACATCACGACGCTGCGGCGTTCGGTGCCCATCATGATCTTGTCCTTGGCCTTTTCGAACATAGCCATGGTGACGTCGGCCAGACCGGTGCGCGCGGCGAAGAGGGCGGCCTCGTTAACCAGATTGGCCAGGTCGGCCCCCGAGAATCCAGGAGTGCCTCGCGCCAGGGTGCGGGCCTCCACATCGGCGGCGATGGGGACCTTGCGCATGTGGACATGGAGGATGGCCTCGCGTCCGGCCAGGTCCGGCAGGCCTACCACCACCTGGCGGTCGAAGCGTCCTGGCCGCAGCAGGGCCGGGTCCAGCACGTCAGGCCGGTTGGTGGCAGCGATGACGATGATGCCCTCGGTACCGGCAAAGCCATCCATCTCTACCAGCATCTGGTTCAGGGTCTGCTCGCGCTCATCGTGGCCACCCCCCAGGCCGGCGCCACGGCGGCGGCCCACGGCGTCAATCTCATCGACGAAGACGATGCAGGGGGCTTGTTTCTTGGCCTGCTCGAAGAGGTCGCGCACCCGTGAGGCGCCGACACCCACGAACATTTCGACGAAATCCGAGCCGGACACGCTGAAAAAGGGCACCTTGGCTTCCCCCGCAATGGAGCGGGCGAGCAGGGTCTTGCCGGTGCCGGGGGGGCCGACCATCAGCACGCCCTTGGGGATCTTGCCGCCGAGCTTCTGAAATTTGCCGGGGTCGCGCAGGAAGTCCACAAGTTCCGAGACCTCCTCCTTGGCCTCCTCGACCCCCGCCACATCGGCAAAGGTGACCTTGACCTCGCCCTCGGCATGCTGACGAGCACGACTCTTGCCAAAGTTGAAGAGACCGCCACCGCCGCCACCCGCGCCACCACCCATGCCCCGGCGTACAAACCAGAACCAGACGCCGATAAGGACCAGGAAGGGCAGCCAGGAGGCGAGTATCTGGGCCAGGAGGCCGGGGCGATCCGGCGGCACGGCCCGCACGGTCACCTTATTATCGAGGAGATCACGCATCAGCGCTGGGTCGCCGGGGCTGTAGGTCTCGAAAAAGCTGCCATCCGTGCGGGTCCCCTGAATCTCCTGCTCCTGAATGGTGACCTCGGCCACGGAGCCATCCGCGACGTCCGTGAGAAACTCACTGTAGGTGATGCGGCTGGGGTTATGCCCGCGGTTAAACTCAAAGCCGTTGATCAGCATCATCAGCCAAAGGCCGGCGGCGAACCAGAGGAAGATGGAAAGGGGCTTGGACTTCATTGGCTTGATCGATCTCTTAGGGTCGGTTGGGCGGCGAAATTAGGCCATTTCTAACAAAATCGGGGTCAACCCCGCCAATTAAAAGCGGCTCTGAATAATCGTGGCCAGGACGCGAGCAGGGTATAGGGATACTGGCTAACTCACCGCATATTAACCCAAACGCATTATCCAGGGCGGCTTCCTGATGAAATTACCTCGGGATTCGCCTGAGGACAGGGGGCGGCGTACAATTTTCCGCAACACATTACGCAGGCACGGCACCATGACTACTAATCAAGCCCAAGCCGAGGAAATCCGCCGCCTGCGCTGGCAATGCCGGCGGGGGATGCTGGAACTGGATGTTGCCTTGCGGCGATTTCTGGATGAGGACTTTAGCTCCCTGGAAGCCGCCGAGCAGGCCACCTTCTCCCGTATGCTCGAGGCTCAGGACCAGACCCTGCACGGCTGGCTCATGGGTCGTGCCTTGCCGGAGGAGGAGGATGTTCAGCGGTTGGTAACGCGCATCCGAGCCTTTGGACGCGACTCGCGGCTATCCCCAGGTTAATTCCTTAGCCTATTTCAGAAATCCCTCGAAGGGGCAGGTATATTCGAGCCGACCGGGAGTTCATCATCCGATCCGGAATCCCAAAAAGGGATTGCCAAATTGAGCCTTATATTAGGAAATTGAACTATGTGAGACGGGGTGAAGGGGCTGTGACCTGCCGCGCGATCCTGATCGGGCTGGGGTTGGTCGCCGGGTGTCGTCCGAGTTCCGCCCCGGCGGCGGACCGGAACCTGCCAACTTATGTCCTCACCGCCCTGATGGAGGACAGATCGGCCGACACCGAGAGAACCGGGCTAATTTGCCGATATTACGGTAGGGCCTAAGGGGCCAAGATTCCCTGGGGGTAAGGGTGGCGTATTTATTGCAACTGATTTAGGCAGGAATCACAAAAATTAAACGAGAAGGTGCCAAGAGGGGTCTTGGTCAATCGGGAGAAGTTGTTTGAAGACCCCGAAGTGGGTTCGGGGCCCTTTACGGACCTACTTGGCTAGTAAGGTGTTAATAACCAAGTGGATGAAAAATGGTGCCGAGGAGAGGACTTGAACCTCCACGGGCTTTCGCCCACAAATACCTGAAACTTGCGCGTCTACCAATTCCGCCACCCCGGCAGGGGACTGGGGACCGGGCAAAACTTGCCGAACCCCAGGAAGCGGCCATGCTAATGAGACAGGGCGGGCTTGTCAAGGTTACACTAGCCGCCAATTCAGTCAGCAGCACAGACTTAAAATAAGAGTGACTAAGCCCAGCAAAGAAGCCTCGCCCCGCCTCGCCGATCCCCATCGTACCCGCGAGGCGAGAAAATACGCGAACCCCATCCCCAGTCGCGAATTCATCCTTGAGACCCTGACTAAAGCTGGGGTTCCCCTGGTCTTTGATGAACTCAGGCAGCTTCTTGAGTTAGAGAGCGAAGAGGATAGGGTTGCCTTGGAACGTCGCCTAGGGGCCATGGTCCGGGATGGCCAACTCGTGCGCAACCGCAAGGAAGCCTTTTGTCTTGTCAATCGGCGCGACCTGATCGTTGGGCGTGTCATTGGCCATCAGGATGGATTTGGCTTTCTGATCCCGGACGAGGGCGGCGATGACGTTTATCTCTACGCCCGTCAGATGCGCGCCCTCTTCCACAATGATAGGGCCGTGGTGCGCGTCTCCGGCCGTGATGCCCGGGGTCGACTGGAAGGCTCGGTGGTGGAGGTTCTGGCGCGGAACACCCGTACCGTGGTAGGGCGCTTCTATCGGGAGGGCGGGGTTGGCTTTGTGGTACCGGACAACAAGCGTCTGGCTCACGACATCATCATTCCGAGCGATCGTCTGGGTGAGGTGGAGCAAGGCCAGATCGTGGTCGCCGAGATCACGGACCAGCCTACCAAACGCACCCAACCTATCGGTCGTATTCTGGAGGTGGTGGGGGATCACATGGCGCCGGGTATGGAGACGGATATCGCCATCCGCACCCACGACTTGCCGGTGGAGTTCCCCGACGAGGTACAGGCCGAGATCGCCGGCCTGGGTGCCGAGGTCCTCGAGGCGGCCAAGGCGGGAAGGGTGGATCTACGCAAGATCCCACTGGTAACCATTGACGGCGCCGATGCCCGCGATTTCGATGACGCCGTCTTTTGCCAACGCAAGCCCAAGGGCTGGCGGCTATTGGTCTGTATTGCCGATGTCTCGGCCTATGTGGCGCCGGGTAGCGCCCTGGACGTTGAGGCCCAGAGCCGAGGCAATTCGGTGTATTTCCCGGATCGCGTCATCCCCATGCTGCCGGAGATCTTGTCCAATGGTCTCTGTTCCATCAACCCGGATGTGGACCGGCTCTGTCTGAGCTGCGAACTCTTGGTAGGCCTGGACGGCAAGATTACGCGCTCCAAGTTTTATCCGGCCGTGATGCGCTCCCAGGCCCGCCTGACCTATGATCAGGTGGCCGCCATGGTGGTCGACGACGACCCGGACTTGTGCGCGCGCTTCGCCGCCGTCCTGCCCCATCTGCGGGAACTGCACGCCCTTTACCAGGTCCTGCTCCAGGCCCGCAAGGAGCGTGGCGCCATCGATTTTGACACCACAGAAACCCGCTTCGAGTTCAATGACCAGGGCCGCATCGCCGCGATTCATCCTCTGATCCGTAACGATGCCCATCGCATCATCGAGGAGTGCATGCTGGCGGCCAATGTGGCGGCGGCCCGCTACTTCGAGCGCCAGAAGATGCCGGCCCTGTTCCGCATCCACGAGACACCCAAGGAGGAAAAGCTCAACGATTTGCGCCAATTCCTTAACGAACTGGGCCTGACCCTGCCGGGTGGTAAGAAGCCCAGGACCCAGGATTACGCCGTCCTGCTGGAATCGGTGCGCGAGCGGCCTGATCATCGCCTGATCCAAACCGTATTACTACGTTCCATGCAGCAGGCCATGTACAGTTCAGACAATGTCGGCCACTTCGGGCTGGCCTATTCGGCCTATACCCATTTTACCTCGCCCATCCGCCGCTATCCGGATCTGATTGTCCATCGCACCATCAAGCACCTGCTCGAAGGCGGCAAGGCTGAGGATTTCGATTACACCAAGACCGCTCTTCAGGGCATTGGCGAGCACTGCTCAGGTACCGAGCGCCGCGCCGACGAAGCCACCCGCGATGCCGAGTCCTGGCTTAAGTGCGAGTACATGCAGGACAAGCTGGGGGAGGAGTTTGACGGCACCATCACCAGCGTCAACTCCTTCGGTATTTTCGTCGAGCTCGATGGCATCTACGTCGATGGCCTGGTTCACATCACGGCCCTGGACAACGACTATTACCATTTCGACCCCATCGGCCATCGGCTTACCGGCGAGCGTACCGGTACCGTCCATCGGTTAGGCGACCGGTTGCGCATCCAGGTTGCCGCTGTCAATCTCGATGAGCGCAAGATTGACTTCGTCCTGGCCAAAGCCCAGGGTCAGGCGCGGAGCGGGGCCGGGGCACGGCCGAGGCGGGCTAAATCCTGATCCGATCCAAGGGGCTTTCGTCGCCCATCCGTCCACCTTTTCAGGTGGGTTTGGGGCAAAGTCTTTGTCCCTGCCTGTGAATAAGCCGGCTCCAGGAGTTATTATGCCATCCCCTTCCAGCTCCGCACCCCGGCACACGACAGAAGCTCCCCCGCCTGGCCGGCGGGGCGAGCTTCTCGTCGTCATCCAGTTCGTCCTTTTTTTCGCCTTTCTGTTCACGCCCCCGAATAACCCCTGGTTAAAGCAGGATCTGATGTCCAGCACCGCCTACCTGCGTCTGGGCATCCTCACGATCTGCGGCTTGCTCGCCCTCGCCATCGGCCTGCTTGGCTTGTTCAAATTGGGGCGAAACCTGACCCCCCTCCCTTATCCACTCGACCATAACCAGTTGGTGACCCAGGGGGTCTACGGGTGGGTGCGCCATCCCCTTTACAGCAGTCAGTTATTCGCCGCTTGCGGCTGGGTTTGCTATACCTTGAGTCTCAGCCACCTGATCCTACTGGTCATCGGCTTTCTATTTTTCGACTACAAGGCTCGCAAAGAGGAGGGATGGTTAAACCAGCGCCACCCAGAATATGCCGACTATGCGAGGCGGGTCAGCAAACTGGTGCCCTGGGTTTATTGAGGGACCTTTCCGAATAAGCTGGAGCGGGGAGGATTCCCGTAACTCTGGGGGGGCGGATGCCATGCTCCAGTCTGCTCCCCCGAACTGGGGGAGCAGAAGCGTTACTATGGCCAACGGCACATGGGCTGGAAAACCCCTCATTCCAGGTAGCTGATAGCCCCATCGACGATGGGAAGGGTAAAGCTATCCTCCCTCTCCCCGGTGCGCACCACTACGACCACTTGTTCTAAGTGAGCCGGCAGCTGCAGGTCACCGCTAAAGCGGCCTTGGGCGTCCGTGAAGACATTCTCCAGCAGTCTTAGCCCATTCGGACCTTCGCTATAGAAGGCCAGCAGGGCTGGGCCGTCATTGCCGGCATTGAGGGCGATATCGACATCTGTCGAGTTGCTGCTGTCATAGCTGAAGACGTTCCCGGTAGGACCGGCGAGGGAGGCAGACACCGTCGCACTGTAACCGCCCCCGGAAAAAATCAATACGGTCAGCATCCCGAGCACCTTAAAGTCGGTCCACAAGGATTGGGACTGATGGTACTGCTGGTCCAACTCCACCAGCCGATCAATCCGCACCTCGGGTTGGCTGGCGCTCTGCCAGATGCCGGGGGTGATTTCCAGGCGGCAGTGATCCGCCAGCGAGTACCGATCCACCTCCTGAGGACGTGGCGGGCGGGGTCCCACTAGCGACATCTCACCGGTCATGACATTCGCCAGTTGAGGTAAGGGCTCGAGACGTAGCAGGCGAATCAGGGTGCCAATGCGCGTGAGACGTTGAACGCCATTACCGTCTGGTGAGCTGTCTTCAATCCGGGTGGCGCGAAAGGACCAGACGGTAAGAGGTTTGCCCCAGCGTCCCACCCGGGTTTGCTGGACCAGCACGGGCCCGGGGTTCTCCAGCCAGATCGCGAGGGCGATCACCAGGAATAGCGGTAGCAAGAGCACCAGCAGTAGCGATGCCAGGACGATGTCCAGCAGCCGTTTGACGAGATAGGTACCCTGGACCACAAGGGTCCAACCGATCCGTTTCAGGTAGAACTTAAACAGGCGTCGGTGTGCCGTCCTGTCCATACTGGCGTAGCGTTTGATCAGTAGTTCGCGGAGTTGGCGGTCATCGATTTGGGCGGTCATGGGATGCAACTAACCTCATTTCATTTAACTGATGCGGTCGCCGGTAACAGCGATCATTGCGTGGGTGAACTCAGGTCGCGGCTAGGGCGACAGCGACCTTGTTCCGATTCCCATCCCTACTTAAAAATCAATCCTTCATCCATACGCCCCTGATACCAATTGACAGCGGTGGTGCCTGCGCTCAGCGCCCAGGTGCCGAAGTCCGGATAGGCCTTGGCCACGCTATTCCACTCGGTGGGGTAGCGCCAGGTCTCCGGAACGTCCAGCGCCCAGGGTTGATCGTCGAGGGTGCGGTAGGTACGGCCCGCGGCCAGGTCCGTGCGGTCGTCCAGGGTGCCGAACAGCTTGGGGTCGGCCTTGGCGGTGGGCGGGTGATCCACCAGGTGTATCTCAAGGCCGCGCTTGGTGGTACGGAAGATAAAGGGATTGTAGGGGGCATTCCCAAGTTGTGCCCGAGTCAAGGGTTGCCGGAAGTGGATGTTGACTTCCATGGGCACGGCAGGGCTGCGCGGGCATTTGGCGACACTGTTCATCATGGAGCAGGGAAAGGCCTGGCCGGTGGCGGTCAGGGGTGTCACGTTCGAGGTGAGAATCATGACGGCCTCACTTTGGCCGGTCTCCGGGGCCAGCGGCACTGGGGCCTGGGTGCCGAGGGTCAGGGTGGTATTGGCGGGATCAATGGCCTCGCGGCCAAGGCCGGGGAAATGGACTGCGAAGCCGTTGTCGGCACCGGCGCCCCGGGCGCGGATCTCATAAATCAGCTTAAGATCGACGATTTCGTTACGGGCATTAAGGGTCTCGACGGTGCGGTAGGCCACTACCAGGTCATTCATATCGAAATCCCCCTTCTTGGGCCACAGATCCTCGAAGGCCAGGGAGCCAAAGCCGGTGGCACTGGGATAGAAGCGGCGGGCGGCACGGTCCGGATCCTGAGGAAAGGCATCCAGGGTATCGGGGATGCCATCCCCATCGCTATCCAAGACCACCGACTTCACCAGGGGCTGCACCTTGGTACGGTCGATGGCCGAGAAGGGTGTGACCTTTATGGCAACGAGGACGTCGTTGAAGTCGTGGTCACCGCCGGACCGGTTGAGGTCCTCGAAGCCGAGGACGAGAATCCCGGCGTCAGGTTTGGATAGCAGCACCGTATGGGCATTGAGATTCGGATCGGCGACGGTGGGCTTCTCCGGGTTGAGGGCCTTGATGGTGGTGAAGATGGCGCTGGCGGACTGGTTGGGATTGACGACCGTGCCGTTCCAGCCGTTGGAGACAATGGTGAAGCCGATACCGGTACCGGCCTTGAATTTGCCCAAGGCGACGGCGTCGCCAAACTTCATGCCACCCAGGGTCGGCAGGGAGAAATTGGGGAACATGATCTTGGTGGTCAGTTCACTGAAGGCCTTGGGCTTGTTACCAGGATCAAAGGTGAAGTAACCAACGGCATTACGGTAGCCGGCACCCTCATCGATAAAGGCGACGGTGACCTCGGCATCCTCAAGCAGCACCAGGTTGGCACCCAGATCGTCCGTGATGAGCTTAGGGTCGTTGGTGCGGATATCCTTGGTCTCCGGCAGGCGCTGACGGATTTCGGCCAGCAAACCGGCGGGTAAGGCGGAACTGATATCCAACAGATGGTTGGGGACGCCGAGGTTGTTGTAGCTGTCTAGGTACTGCCAGGTGATGGCTTGGCTGGCCGGGGCGGTGGCGGCGAGGGCCAAGGTAGCGAAGGCGATAGCACGGCGGTGAGGCATGGAGGCGATCCTGGTTGGGGGAGTGATAAATGGTGTGTGAGGCGTGGGAACCTGGTCTGCAACTGATGCTATGCGGTGTCTCTTCTTCCTAACGGGGTTTGGTGCCTGTTAACTTGATAGGTCGGGGCCTGTAATGATCTAGTGTAGCTGAGGGTAGGGTCGGCGACCGCCAGGATTCAGAGTATCTTGATACCTGTCCGTGGGGATGACTATCCCCCCCCACTGGGGGTGGGCGGGCAGACGCTGTTCCCCGGTAGATCTGCCGTCTGCGGTGGCAAAGATCGGGGCCACGGCCACGGAGGTGCGCCCCAGGGTCACTGCCAGGGCGCAGCGGGGGGCAGGTAGTGGCGAGGGTGAGGTCCATGAGGTGATCCGGGGTTAGGGTCTGTTGCGAGGCTTGCCTAAGTTATTACAAGAGCCGTGCCAGGTGCTGGTTATAGGGATAACTAGTTGATTAGTTATAGAATATGCTGACAACCGGCAGCTACGGGCGGCGGCAGGGCGGGGAAAGACTGCCAGGAGGGCAGCTCGCCGGGGAGTCGGCTGCCAGATTGGCGGCGATGACTAGGCTGATGACAAGACTTTCGAAGTGCTTTGTGGGCGTGTTACCGTGTTGTGGTTACACCCAAACCCGCCCTGGCGAGGCTGGTGGCTACCCGCATGAGAAGGTCCAGCCGCGCCTCGGTTTCCCCGCAACCATCTGATCCATAGGGCCGCCCGCCATGACCATATCCCGTGTCCCGTCCAAGGGAGGCCCAGGCCTGACTCCCGTCGCGGGTATCCATAGCGTGCGCGGCGCCCTCCGGCAAGGTGGGGCTGGTGTTGATGAGGTGTGGTTGGAGCGCCGGCGCCGCGACCGGCGACTGGCGGAACTGGCGGAACTGGCCCGTGTAGCCGGGGTCAGGCTACGCCAGGTCGAGGCCGAGGAGATCGCAGGCGCCGCCCCGGGCATCAATCACCAGGGTGCCCTGGCTTGGGTCAGTGTTGCGGCGAGTCGTGGCGAACCCGATCTGGATACCATTCTCGATGGCTTGGCGGGGCCGCCCTTCCTGCTCATCCTGGACGAGATCCAGGATCCCCATAACCTGGGTGCCTGTCTGCGGACCGCCGACGCCGCTGGCATCCAGGCCGTCATAGCTCCCCGGGACAACGCCGTGGGCCTCACGCCTACCGTGGCCAAGGTCGCCAGCGGCGCGGCGGAATCCGTACCCTTTGTCCAGGTCACTAACCTGGCGCGGACGCTGGATACCCTCAAGGCCCGGGGTATCTGGCTCGTTGGCCTGGCCGGCGAGGCCGAGGCTGACCTCTATGGCATCGACCTCAAGGGCCCTATCGCCCTCGTCCTTGGCGGCGAGGGCCGGGGTTTGCGCCGGCTGACCCGGGAGCGCTGTGACTACCTGGCCCGGCTGCCCATGCTTGGTACCGTCGAGAGCCTCAACGTCTCCGTGGCCACTGGAATTTGCCTCTACGAAGCCCTCCGCCAACGCCGAGGGGGGTGAAGATCCCACGCCCTCCTAGGCACCAGATGCGATGGAAATTTCAGCGCTCCCTTGGCAATCCGGAACTACGGCAGATAGATGGTTCTATAGCTCACCTTGCCATCCTGGTACTCGTAGAGGCGAAAAGTGCTCTGACGTCCCCAGGAACCGGACACAGGGGGGGCCACGAAGAGGGGGACCTCACCGATCCAGTGCAACTCATCCTTGTGGAAATGGCCGGTGAAGACCCCCTTGACGTTATGTCCGCGCACTAGGGCCTCCCAGCGTTGGCGCTGCTCTTCCTTCCAGCCGGGGTAGATGACGTTACGAAAATGGCCCCCCACGGGTGGGGAGTGCTGGAACAGCAGGACCGGGCGGTCTCCCGCCAGTTTGAGCGCCTTCTCCAGTTCCGTCAGGGGGTCGTAGCCGCTGATGACGGGCCAATCCCGCGCCGCCGGCTCCATGTAGATAAAGATGGCCACCACCCCGCCGAATTCCTCGCTGTGCACCAGGGGGCCGAAACGTTCCAGATAGACGGCGAGGGCCTTATCCGCGTCGACCTTGTGAATGTCATGGTTCCCGGGGACATAAAAATGTGGGGCTTGCAGGCCAGCCATGACCGCCAGCGTCCGGTCCACCACCTCTGGCTCCAGGATGCGGTCGGCCAGGATGTCCCCCGTGTGGACGACGAACTCCACCGGCACCGGGAGCTGATTGATGAGTTCGACCACTCGCTGGCCACGCTCCAGGTTGTCATCGGCCCCGAAGTGGCTGTCGGTCATTTGCACGAAGTAGAAATGATCCGAGGCGGATCTGGCGGGGGCCGCGAGGATGCAGATCACCAGCAGAAAGCAGAGACGGAGGCCGGGTAAGGATCTCATGGGAGGAACCTCAAGGCTGGGCATGTCAAGGGCCACAATCCTTACGAAAATGTGGGCGGGAACCTGAACGGCAAGGTGGGTGGCCAGGGGGGGATGGGGGTGGGATCGCCAAAAACGCGGATTTCACCCCCGCCAATTTGCTAAACTTCTGGGCTTGCTGTTAGCCAACTCCGAGGCGCGACCCTTGCAATGAACCTGAACACCACGGAAGAGATCATCGAGGACCTGCGGCAGGGCAAGATGGTCATCATCATGGATGACGAGGACCGGGAGAACGAGGGTGACCTGCTGCTGGCGGCCGATCGGGTGACGCCGGCGGCGGTGAACTTCATGGCCAAGTATGGGCGGGGGCTCATCTGCCTGACCCTCACCAAGGAGCGCTGCGAGCAGTTGCGCCTGCCCCTCATGGTTCTCGATAACCAGGCACCGCATTCCACCGCCTTCACTTTGTCGATCGAGGCCTCTCGCGGGGTTACCACGGGTATCTCGGCGGCGGATCGGGCGACGACCATCCGCGCCGCGGTCGCCCCCGAGGCCCAGCCGCGGGATCTGGTGCATCCGGGTCACGTCTTCCCCCTCATGGCGGAGCCAGGTGGCGTCCTGGTGCGCGCGGGTCATACCGAAGCGGGCTGCGATCTGGTGCGGCTGGCGGGTCTGGAACCGGCGGCGGTCATCGTCGAGATCCTCAACGAGGATGGGGGTATGGCGCGGCGCCCGGACCTGGAGCGCTTCGCCGTCACCCACGGCCTCAAGATCGGCACCATTGCTGACCTCATCCACTACCGCGTCAGCCATGAAAAGACCGTCAAGCGCGAGTGTGATTGCGCCCTGCCCACCGAGTTCGGTAACTTTCGCATCCTGGCATATCGGGACAGCATCGATAACGACCTGCATCTGGCCCTGGTGCGAGGCGACATTTCCCCCCAGCGTCCGGTCCTGGTGCGCGTACATCTCCAGAATTCCTTGTGCGACCTATTCGGAACCCAACACCCTGGCTGCGGCTGGCCCCTGCGGGAGGTGATGCGCCAGGTGGCCACGGCAGGGGAGGGGGTCATCGTGGTGCTGCGCAATCGCGATCGGGTCGAGGACTTGCTGGGGCGTTTCAAGACGTTCGGGCCCGGCGGCTCCGTGGCGGAGGGAATTTCCTCGCGCCGCCAGGATCGCAGCGAACTCCGCAACTATGGCCTCGGTGCCCAGATCCTGGCCGACATCGGCGTCCGCAAGATGCGCGTCATGAGTGCCCCGCGGGCGATGCATGGTATCTCCGGCTTCGATCTGGAAGTGGTTGAATACGTGGGCAGCGACAGCGCCTAGGGGGCGGCTGGCTCACACTTGCGGCTGCCAGAGAACCTACGGCTAAGGGCTGGACACGCCTTCCCTTGAGACGCGACCCGCCGTTGCTGGTTTTTTCATAATCCTTACAGCCTTTAATCCGTAACACCGACCGGTAAAGACCATGATCAAGACCCTAGAGGGCGACCTGCGGGTTGCCAACACGCGCTTTTGCCTGGTGGTATCCCGCTTCAATGCCTTTGTCGTGGAGAGTTTGCTGACCGGCGCCATCGACACCCTCAAACGCCACGGTGCCGATGAGGCCGACCTGGTGGTGGTGCGCGTCCCCGGCGCCTTCGAAATGCCGGTGGCTGCGCAACGAATCGCCGCCAAGGGTGGGTACGACGCCATCGTGGCCCTCGGGGCCGTCATTCGTGGCGGCACGCCCCACTTTGACTATGTCGCCGGCGAGTGCGTCAAGGGCCTGGCCCATGTCAGCCTCCAGTACGGCATACCCCTGGCCTTCGGTGTCCTGACCGTGGATTCGATCGAGCAGGCCATCGAACGCGCCGGAACCAAGGCCGGCAACAAGGGCGCCGAGGCTGCCATGTCCGCCATCGAGATGGTCAACCTGCTGCGCCAGCTCGACTGACATGTCAGGTCGCCGCAGCCAGGCGCGACGCTATGCCGTGCTCGCCCTCTACCAGTGGCAGATCACCGGCCTGGCGCCGGCCGAGATTGTCCGCCATTTCTTCGATGATCCGGCCTGGATGCAGGTGGTTGCCGAGAGTCTCGGTCTCGCCAAGGGCGAACGGCAATCGGTGGCCGACGCCCTCTATGACATGTCCCTCTTTCAGGACCTCCTCCGCGGCGTCCCTGAACAGCTTGAGGATCTGGACCGCCGGCTGGAGACCGTCCTCGACCGGCCCCTGCGTCAGGTTACCCCCGTGGATTTGGCCATCCTGCGGCTCGGGGTCTATGAACTGACCCACAGCCCACGGATACCCTGCCGCGCCATCATCAACGAGGCCGTAGAACTGGCTAAGGAATTCGGCAGCACCGACGATAGCCATCGCTACGTCAATGGCATCCTCGATCGTCTGGCCCGCACCCTGAGGCCGGAGGAATTCCCCCCCGCCTCTCCCCCGGCGACCCCCCGCACCTCCCGGGCAGCGTCTTCGCCAGCTTCCAGGCCTGCGGCATCCTCGTCCCCAGGGGACTCGACGCCACTGGCCATACCGGAGTCTCCATCAACGCCGGTCCCGGACGGCGACGCCTGAGGCGTCCTTGTCGGAATTCACCCTTATAAGTACCCACTTCGCCCGGCTCGGTGCGGAACGGGGCGATGTCATCCTGGGGGTTGGCGACGACTGCGCCCTGCTGGGGGTGGCTCCGGGCCAGGAACTGGCCGTCAGCATCGACACCCTGGTCGCGGGCGTCCATTTCCTGGCCGCTACCGATCCCCGGGCCCTGGGCCACAAGTGCCTGGCGGTGGGTTTGAGCGATCTCGCCGCCATGGGGGCAGCGCCAGCTTGGGCGACTTTGGCTTTAACCCTGCCCATGGAAGACGATGCCTGGCTGCGGGCCTTTGCCGAGGGTTTTGACGCCCTGGCCCAGGCGCATGGGGTGGGCCTGGTCGGCGGCGATACCACGCGCGGGCCCCTGAGTATCACGGTGCAGGTCCATGGTCTGGTGCCGGCGGGGCAGGCCATCCGCCGCTCCGGGGCCAGGTCCGGCGATCTGGTATGCGTCAGCGGTACCCTGGGCGACGCGGGGCTGGCCCTGCGCGGGCTGCTGGCGGGGGAGCCTGTCGCGCCTTACTTGCGCGCCCGTCTGGAGCAGCCGACACCTCGGGTGGCCCTCGGCCTCGCCCTGCGCGGCCTGGCGACTGCCATGATCGATGTCTCCGACGGCCTGGCGGCGGACCTGGGGCATATCCTGGAGGAGAGCAGGGCGGGGCCGGGTCAGATCGGGGCCGAGATCTACTTGGCCAATCTGCCCCTGTCCCCACTGGTGAGGGCTGAACTCGGTCGGACTCAGGACTGGTCCCTGCCCCTGGCCTCGGGTGACGACTATGAACTCTGCTTCACCCTGCCCGCGGACCAGTTGCCCAACCTCGCCGCTCTGTCCCAGCGATTGGACTGTCCCCTGACCCCCATCGGTCGCATCCTGGCCGGGACCGAGGGGGAGGCGGGGACGGGTCTCATCTGCCGGGGCCCGGATGGCGTCACCTGGACCCCCAAGCGGACTGGCTTCAATCACTTTCCAGACCCGGGCTAGGGCATGACCGACGCCCCACCGCTCCGGCCCCGTTGGGATTGGCGTCGGCCCCACCAGTGGCTGGCCTTTGGCTTTGGCGCCGGCCTCTCGCCCTGGGCCCCCGGCACGGTGGGCACCCTCGTCGCCATTCCTCCCTATCTGGTCCTGCAGGCCCTGCCGCCCCTCGGGTACCTGCTGGTTCTGGCCCTAATGTTCCTGGTGGGACTCTGGGCCTGCGACAAGACCGCCCGGGAACTGGGCGCCAGCGATCCCGGTGCTATTGTCTGGGACGAAATCCTCGGCTATTTGGTCACCATGGCCCTGGCCCCGCCCGGCTGGACCTGGATATTCCTGGGCTTTATCCTTTTTCGCCTGTTCGACATCCTCAAGCCTTGGCCCATCGGTGCCCTGGACCGACGCGTCAAGGGCGGCCTCGGTATCCTCCTGGACGACCTGGTCGCCGGAGGCATGGCCTGGGGTCTGTTGCAGTTAACGCTGGCCCTGAGCCGCTAACCCCATCCTGGGGTGACCATTCTTGTCCCGGAGCCTTATCCCATCATGCCCATCCCGTCCCGACCCTTGACCAGATCCCTCCTGAATCGCCGTCGCTTCCTCGCCACCACCACGGGTCTGACCCTGGCAGTCCTCTCGCCGTTCGTCTGGTCCCTGACCAAGGGCCTGACTCCCCTGGAGACTCCGATACCCGCGCCCGACCTGCGGCTGCAAGACCTGCAAGGCAAGACCATCGACCTCGCCCAATATCGCGGGCGCGTGGTGCTGATCAATTTCTGGGCCACCTGGTGCCCGCCCTGCCGCAAGGAATTTCCCTCCCTGGGCCGGGTGCGCCAACTCTTTAAGCCCCAGGAGTTCGAGGTGCTGGCCGTCAATGTGGACGAGGACCGGGAGACGGCCCTGGCCTTTGCGGGGGCTCCGGGCTTCCCGGTCCTGCTCGACTCCAACTCGAAGGCCACCATGACCTGGCCGGTCAAGGGCCTGCCGACCAGTTTCATCGTGGATACCCAGGGGCGGATCGCCTTCAGCCTCGCCGGGGAACAGGAGTTCGACGGCCCGGAGATGGTGACCGTCATCCGGAGTCTGCTTCAACCCTGAGGGACGAGACAGTGCCCTATCCCGGGGGCACAACCTCTAGGATTGTGCACCGCCAGCGTCCGGCAGGGCAGGCACGAGTTAGGATGGTCATGGCACATTAGCCCGAAAGGCCCTGAGTCCCGTCAAGGCCTCCTGGAAGTGCAACCCTTGTACGGCCTGGGCAACGCTCTCATAGGGTCCGGCCAAGGAGGTCCCCACCAGCAGCGCCGCCACCGCCTCGCTGGTACGCTTGGCGTTGAAGCGGTTGCGTGCGAGTAAATCCTCCAGTTCCGCCAGCAGCCCGTTGAGATGGGTGGTATCCAGGGCCCCGTCCGGCTGGGGAGCGGGCATGGGGTGGGTCTCCGCCGCCAGCCAGGGCACCATGGCCTCCTGGAGATCCCGCAGCCCCTGCCGGAATTCCAACCGGAGCGGGGCTAGTTCCGGATCGCCGGCCTTGAGGGCGTCCTCCAGACGCTGGGCGACCGCGACCAGATTCATAGCGCAGAGGGTGCCAGCGGAACCCCGCAGCTTATGTAAGCCCGCGGCGGCCGCCGGGTGGTCACCCCCGTCCAGGCTGGCCTCAATGGCGGCCGCCTGTTTAGCCGCCTCGGTGGCGAACTGGCCCAGAAAGGTGAGAAAAAAGGCCCCGTCCCCCTCGAACTGGCGCACCGCGCGGTCGCCATCTATGCCGGCAATGGCGGGAAAAGAGGTGGCGCTGGTGGTAGCCGGCGCCGGTGCCACCGTTACCGGTGGCGCCACCGCCCCTTGGGGTGCCGTCACCCCTGATGACGCCCCGGTTGTCGAGACCGGTCCGATCCAGCGCGCGAGGACCATCGCCAACTGGTCCAGTTCCACCGGCTTGGGGACAAAATCATTGACGCCCGCGTCAAACATCAGGCGCTGTTCTTCCGGCAGTACGCCCGCGCTGAAGGCAATGACGGGCAGTTCGGCGAGCTTAAGGTCCGTGCGGATGAGGCGCGTCGCCGCGAAGCCATCCAGCTTGGGCATTTGCATGTCCATGAGTACGGCATCGAAGCCGTGGGGACTGGCCTGCAGCCGGTCCAAAGCCTGCTGACCGTCGCCGACCAGGGTGGAGCGTGCCCCCTCACGCCGGAGAAAAAGCTTGATCACCTCGAGATTGATCTGGCTATCGTCGGCCACCAGGATGTGTGCCCCCGCCAGGCGCGGCCCTCTCGGGGCCCGCTCCGGACGGGTCGTCGCCGGTCCTGCGGTGGGCGCGGCCCGCCCCAGGCCGAGTTCGAACCAGAAGGTGCTGCCCCGACCCAGAACACTCTCGACACCGATGCACCCGCCCATGAGTTCCACCAGACGCTTGCTGATGGAGAGCCCCAGCCCGGTGCCCCCGAAGCGGCGCGTGGTACTGCCATCGGCCTGGGTAAAGGGGAGGAACGACTTGGCAAGGGCCTCGGCCGACATGCCAATGCCGGTATCGCGGATCTCGAAGCGCAGACGCAGGCCATCGCCCGTCGTCGCCAGGGGCTTGACGCTCAGGTGGACCTCGCCCGCACTGGAGAACTTGATGGCATTGCCCACCAGATTCACCAGCACCTGCTCCAGGCGCAGGCGATCGCCGATGAGGTCCCCCGCGAGTTTTGGCGCCTCGACGTGCCAGGCGAGACCTTTGGCCTGCGCCGCGGGGCCCATCAGGGCGTCGATCTGGTCGAGGAGGCCGGAGAGGGCGAAGGGATGGGGATCGATGCGCAACTCCCCGGCCTCAATGCGGGAGAGGTCGAGAATGTCGTTGAGGATACCCAGCAGGCTGCGCCCAGCGGAGCGGATACGCCCCAGCATGTCGCGTTGTCTTGGGCTCCAGGCCTCGTCCTCCAGCAACTGGGCCAGGCCCAACACGGCATTGAGCGGCGTGCGGATTTCATGGCTCATGTTGGCGAGGAATTCGGATTTGGCGCGGTCGGCGGCCTCCGCCCGCACCAGGGCCCCCTTGAGACGCTCGCGATCGCCGCGCACCTGTTCCATCTGTCCCTCGATGGTGACCTGGTCGGCGCGGTTTTGCAGCAGGGCGCCGATCTGCTGGGCAAAGACGGCGAAGGATTCCAGATGCTCGTCGCCGAGCCCCGCATGGAAGTCGCCGGTGGCCGTGCTGACCCCGGCGATGAGCAGGGCGAAACAGGTGCCGCCGGGTCTGGCGCAGAGGCTGATGGCTAACTGACGCAGACCTCCCAGGGCGAATTCCGCCAGTTCCGGGGCGGAGCAGAGGCTGGTACCAGCGCGTTGAAAGCGCCCCGAGGCTATCAGGCCCCGCAGTTCCTGGGGGTCAAAGGCGCCGGGCGGGACCCCGACCGTGGCGCTGGGGGCCTCCCCGGGGCGGCCCATGGGGCTGGTCGGCCAGAGGAGGGCAAACTCGACCTCGTACAACTCCAGTGCCGTTTCCACGGTAAGTTCGGCGAACCGCGCCGGTTCGTGGATGCTGATGGCCCGGGTGTTGTAGGACTGGATGCCCGCGAAACGCTCCAATTCCCGGTCGAGGCGGTCGCGGGTTTCGTTCAACTGTTGCTGGACCACCGAGAGACGCGCCAGGTGCTGCTGCAAGGCGCCGATCTCAGCCTTGAGCGCCTCGGGATCCATGCTCTCGATCATAGGACCGGGGCCCCTGGGCGGGTGTCTCTAGGCGGCCTGGCCGCGGCACAGGACATAAATGGCCGTGGTGTAGTTGTGATATTCGTTGTTGCCGCCCAGGCGGGCGAATTCACCGAAGCCATACATGCCGAGCCAGGGTGGGACCTGGCCTTCACGGGAGAGGGGGTATTGCATACGGCTCACCAACTCCTCCTTCATCACCCGGTTGAACAGAAAGCGCCCGCGCGCCAGGCAGTCGGCGTGGAAGACCGCAACGATTTCCCGTCCGGCGATGCGCGCCAGCATCTGGTCCATCATACGGTCCATGTCGTTGAAGATGCGATCCTCGTCCCGTATCGTCAGCCACAGGCGGGTGCCCACCGGGCAGGTAGTGGCATAGTGCATGGCGCCGTCCGGATCGCGCTTGGTGACAACCCGCAGTATATGGTCGTTGCCGTATTCAGCGGCCAACTCGGGAGACAGGCGTTCGGCCAGGGCGCCGATAGGGATAGTATCGCCGCAGGAGGCGGACTCCGGCAGGGCCAGGCGCCGGGTGAATTCCCCCCAGGCCGGGCGGCCATCGAGTTCGAGGATGCGATTGGCCTCGGAGCGGGTCACCACCAGCGGTTCGCCTACGGCGACAAAGCCATGAGTGGCTTGGGTGATGACCTCCAGACTGGGGTCGGCAAAGCCCACCGCATAGGCAGCGTGTTCGTAAACCTGGTCATCCACCATCTGGAAACTGGCAATACCCTTCATATTATCGGCGGAGGTGGCGCCGAAAATGGTCACCTCGGGTCCGAACACGGACTCGATGCCAGCAACGCAGCGATCGTCGGCGATGTCGATGCCGGAGGCGAGAAAATAGATCATATTGACGCCGCTATTGGCCGCTTTCAGTTGGGCCGCCAACTCGGCCGCCTTCTCGAAGGAATTATGGCCGTAGATGCCGTCCACCATGGCCACAGCAATCTCATCGGCGCCGCGGACCGCCATGATGGCGAGGTCTTTCATGGACTCACTCACCCCCTCCCGGCCGACGATGCCGCAGCAGGAGGATCCCACCACCCGGGCGCTGGGGGCGAGTCGGCGGGTCTCCGCCAGCAGGGCCGGATAATCGTGTCCCAGGGAGGCGTGAATGACCACCAGATCACAGTCGGTGTTGCCCTCGCCGAGGGCGGCCTCCAGACACTCAGCAATGGCGCGTCGAGAATTCACCATGCGGGTGCTGGCGGAATAGAAATGCAACATAGCTTGGTCCTCGGTTGGTGGTGAAAATCGCAAAGGTACCAGGAATGGATCAAGGCCAGCAGGTAAGGAGTCTTGCCCGTGTGGCCCACCTCAGGGCGATGGCTCGACCTGGCCTGGTTGGACATCAGGCTCAGGCCCTGGTGATGCACACCTGATTGCGGCCCTGCCCCTTGGCCGCGAACAGCTGGAGATCGGCGGCCTCGATGAGACGGGCAGGCGAGGTCTTCGGCTCCGGTTGTTGAAGCGCGGCGCCGATGCTGATGGTCACCCAGGGGGATATCGGCGAGGCGCCATGGGGTATCCGCAGCGCCTCGACACCCGCCCGGATCTTTTCGGCCAGGACCCCGAGGGCCGAGTCATCCATACCACTAAAGAGGCAGACAAACTCCTCGCCGCCATATCGGGCCACGAAATCGCCCCCCCGGTTGAGGGCTGTGGTCAGGGCGCCGGCGACCGTGCGCAGACAGTCATCACCATCCAGATGACCGTGAGCGTCGTTATATTGCTTGAAAAGATCGACGTCGATCATCGCCGCCCCTAACGGATCCCCTGACCGGATCGACCGTCGCCATTCCTCCTCAAGTCGCGCATCGAAGGCGCGACGGTTAGGTATGCCGGTCAAGCCATCGATGTGGGACAGGCGTTCGAGGATATCCCGCTGGCGTTTGAGTTCCAGATGGCTCTTGACGCGCACCCGGACGATGGCCTCCTTAAAGGGCTTGGTGATGTAATCCACCGCGCCCAACCCTAAACCCCGGGTCTCGTCCTCCACATCCGACAGGGCCGTGATGAAGATGACTGGGATCGCTCGCAGCAGCGGGTCCGCCTTAAGGGCCGCGCAGACCTGGTAGCCGTCCATCTCTGGCATCATGACGTCCAACAAAACCAAATCCGGGGCGCAGGACGCGGCGAGTTTTAAGGCCTGGCGCCCACTGGTGGCTGCGGAAATCTCGTGCCCGTCATCGACCAGCATCCTGCTTAATACCCGGATGTTGTCAGGCACGTCATCTACAATCAATATGCGCACGACAGGCTCCCGCTTGGTTGTACCGCAAGGTTCAAAATGTTCTTCCGGATTACGACTGCAAATATTCTCCCTACGCGACTATGATGCCGCATTTCGTGGAAATCTTCCCGAGTAGCGAGTCCCTAAGCCGCCCCTTGCTGTTAATCCTAAGGTAGCCGGTCGATGCCCCTCACAACCACCCCTGCGTGGTTCCCGCGACGCCTGTTCCAGTTCCTCCCCTGGTTCATCCTGGCCGGGGGTCTGGCGTTGTCCTGGCTCCTGGAGAGGCATTTACATGACCACGAGGGCGCGATGGAGCAGGAGGAATTCGAACTGCGCGTCATCGAGATTGCCAGCGGCCTCCAGCGGCGGCTGCAGGAATACGCCCAGATCTTGCGTGGGGTTGAGGGACTCTTCGCCAGCAGCAGCGAGGTCACCCGGGATGAATTTCACCGCTATATGGAGGCCCTGAGGCTTCCCGAGTCTTATCCCGGTATCCTGGGGGTCGGCTATGCTATCCCGGTGGACCCCGCCGACAAGGATCGCCATGTAGCCACCATGCGCGCCCAGGGCTTCCCTGACTACGATATCCAGCCGCCTGGAGATCGCGATGCCTATTCAGCGGTCATTTACGTCGAGCCCTTCAATTGGATTAACCAGCGTGCCCTGGGCTTCGATTTCCTGACCGAGCCGGTGCGCGCCTCCGCCGCGGTCCGCGCCCGGGATGAAAACCGGGTGGCCCTATCCGAACGGGTGACCCTGAAACAGGAAACCGACCCGAATGCCCAGGCGGGGTTCCTGAGCTTTCTGCCAGACTATCGCCCCGGCCTCCCCCTGGATACCCCCGCGCAGCGGCGGCTGGCCCTGCGTGGTTGGGTCTATGCGGCTTTTCGCATCAGGGATATGGTGGCTGCCTATTTAAGCACTGAATATCTCGAATTATCCCAACAACTCGCCATCGAGATCTACGCCGGGGAGCCCCGGGGCCCTGACACCCTGCTCTATGCCTTGAACCAGGGGTCAGCCAGTGACTCGGAGGTACTTGCCGGCGAGAGTCGGATGACCTTTGGGGGCCAGGACTGGACCATCCGGCTCTCAGCCCTGCCAGCCTATCTGCTGGGTGAGAGAATCGGCGAATATAGCCGCACGGTCCTGGTTACCGGCATCCTCCTGACCCTTGCCGTCGCCTGGATCACCTGGGTCATGGCCCGCGCCCACCTGCGGGTCACCGCAGCCCTGATCGCTACGGATCGCTCCAACCAGGCCCTGGCGGAACGGACCCGCGAACTGGCGGAAAGCGAGGGGCGGGTGCGCCTCAAGTTGGAGGCCCTGCTGTCACCGGCAGGGGGTCTGGAGACACTGGAACTGGCGGACATCATCGATTGCCAGGAACTCCAGCGCATTATGGAGAATTTCTTCCGGCTCACCGATATCGCCGTGGCCCTGCTTGATTTAAGGGGCAAGGTGCTGGTGGCCACCGGCTGGCAGGAGATCTGTACGCGCTACCATCGGGTCCACCCGGAGTCCGCCCGCAACTGCCTGGAGAGCACCACCATCCTCTCCCAGGGGGTGGAGCCCGGAACCTTCCGCACCTATCGCTGCAAGAACGGCATGCTGGATGTGGTCACCCCCATCAGGATCGGCGGCCGGCATCTCGGCAATCTGTTCCTTGGCCAGTTCTTTTTCGACGACGAGGTGCCGGATCGGGAGGGCTTCCGGCTCCAGGCACGCCGCCTGGGATTCGACGAGGTGGATTACCTGGCTTGCTTCGACCGGGTACCGCGCTGGAGCCGGGACAAGGTGGCGCTGGTGATGCATTTCTACATGCAGTTTGCCGAGATGATCTCCCGTCTGAGCCATGCCAACCTGACCTTGGCGCGGACCCTGACTGAACAGGAACGGACGCGGGAGGCCCTGATTATCGCCAAGGAACAGGCCGAGGCGGCCAACCGGGCCAAGTCGATCTTCCTGGCCAATACGAGCCATGAAATTCGTACCCCCTTGAATGCCGTCCTTGGTTTTGCCCAGGTTCTGGCCCGCGACCCGGGCCTGAACGCGCCCCAGCACGATAGCCTGGAGGCCATTCAACGCGGCGGCGAGCACCTCCTGACCTTGATCAACGACATCCTGGACATGGCCAAGATCGAGGCTGGACGTATGACCAGTCCGGTAGCACCCTTCGACCTCCACCAACTGATCGCCGAGACCGAGGCCTTCTTCCGTCAACCCGCCCACGACCATGGGCTGACCCTGAGAGTCGAACAAGACCCAATCCCTCGCTATGTGCTGGGCGACAAGCTCCATCTTCGCCAGGTCCTGATTAACCTGATCGGCAATGCCATCAAGTTCACCCCGACCGGGGGCGTGACGCTGCGGGTCACCCGGGTCACGGGGGAGGCGGATATCCGCTTCAGCGTCCAGGACACCGGGATGGGGATAGCCCCGGAGGAGCGGGAGCGGCTCTTCAAGCCCTTCAGTCAGACCACCACGGGCCGGAAGGTGCAGGAAGGAACCGGCCTCGGTCTGGCCCTCAGCAGCCAATATGTCCAACTCATGGGCGGGGAACTGGCGGTGACCAGCGCACCGGGACAGGGGAGTTGCTTTTCCTTCAGCCTCCGGCTGCCGCCGACCGGCACCGATGTCCCGTTCGAGACCCAGGGTCAGGCTCCCATCCTCGGTCTGGAACCGGACCAGCCGGTGCGTCGGGTTCTCATCGTCGATGACCTGGCGGACAACCGGGCACCGCTGCGGGCGCTGCTAAACGGCTGGAATCCCCCATCCGCCGTTTTGGAGTTGCGGGAGGGGGCGGACGGCCAGGAGGCCGTGGCGATTTGGGAGGAATGGCAGCCCCAGATCATCATCATGGACATGCGAATGCCGATCCTGTCCGGCGAGGCGGCCACCCGCCGCATCCGGGCCTTGGAAGCGGCTGATCCGGAAGCGATCCGGACCCTCATCGTGGCCTTGACCGCCAGCGCCTTCAGCGAGGACCGCGAGCGCTTTTTGGCCTGCGGCGGCGATGAATTTGCCAGCAAGCCCCTCCAGGCCGAGGAACTGGTTGCCATTCTGGAACATCGGGCCGGGCTGAAATTCGTCCGGGCCGGGTCCGCGTCGGCGACCGCGCTCCCCTTATCGCCCGCCGAAGTGACCGTCCGCCTGGCCGCCCTTCCGGAAGAGTGGGGCGCCGCTTTGCGTGATGCCGTGGCCCTGGGTGATTTCGTCCGGATCACCGCCCTGTTGGCAGGGGTCCAGGCCACGGATGCCACACTCCATCGGGTGTTGGCCCAGTGGGCCTACAACTTTGACTTAGAGGCCTTCACCCGGGTGCTGGCAGGAAACAATACCTCATGACCCGCAACCCTGTGGCCCCCCGCCTGATCAACCGGGTCACGCTGACGGTGTTCCTGTTGGCGGCCCTCACCCTGATCTTTGCCTTCTACGTGCGGGCGGAAAAGGCGATCGATCGCGCCAACGATCAGCGCTATGCCGCCATCATGCTGGCGGATGAAATGCGCCAATCCTCCGATGATCTGACCCGCATGGTCCGGACCTTCGTGGTGACCGGCGATCCGATTTACAAGAAATACTATCAGGACATCCTGGATATCCGTGACGGAAAGCGAGCGCGGCCGAAGCAATACCAAAACATCTATTGGGACCTGGTCGTAGCTGGACGACTGCCCCCACCGCCCACCAGCGGGGAGCCTATGGGCCTCCTCGATCTGATGCGTCAGGCCGCCTTCGGGGACGCGGAGTTCCGTCAGTTGGCGGAAGCCAAGGCGCATTCCGACCGCTTGGCCGCCACCGAAATGGCGGCCATGCAACTGGCCGAGACCCGGGGTCCGGAGCGCGAAGCGGCGCTGACCCGGGCGCGGCAGCTCCTGTATGACGACGCCTATCATCACGCCAAGGCCGACATCATGCAGCCCCTCTATGAATTCAATATGCTCATGAAGCAGCGGACCCTGGCCGCGGTCCAGGCGGCAGAGCGCAACGCCACGCTGGTGCGCGGTATCTTTATCGCCTTCGGTCTGAGCGTCTTCATCATGCTGTGGCGGACCTGGGCGACCTTGCGGGAGACGTCGGGCGGTTCGGCCGAGATGGTGCGGGACCAGATCATCAAGCTGGGTCAAGGCGATTTCTCCCTTCCTGCCCCGGTTCCTCCCGGGGCTGACAATAGCGTGATCGGCTGGTTGGCGGAGACACGGCAGCTACTCAGTCAACTGGCGCAGGGGCAACAGGCGGCCTTGGACCGCTATACCCAGGCGGAGGAGGCGCTGCAGGAGATCGTTGGGCGCTATGAGTTGGCCATAAGGGGGACAACCGATGGCCTCTGGTACTGGAATATTCTTACCGGCGAGGATTTCCATTCCCCCCGCTACCGGGAGTTGCTCGGTTATGGTCCCAATGAACTGCCGAATACAGCGGCTGGTTTTGAGGCCATTGTGCATCCCGATGACCTGCCGCGCGTGAATGCCGCGCAGCAAGCCCACCTCGAACGCCACGAACCCTACCAGATCGAAATGCGCCTGCGCACGAAAGCCGGGGGCTACAAATGGTTCGTGTCGCGGGGTCAGGCCGAGTGGGACGCGCAGGGGCAACCGCTGCGGATGTCCGGTTCCATTACCGACATCACCGAACGCAAAGACGCGGAGGTCGCGCTGGCCCTTAGCAACGCACGCTTACAGAGGCTGGTCAATATCCTGGGGCACCCGGCCGAATCGATTCAGGACTTTCTCGATTACGTGCTGGAACAGGCGATTGAATTGACCGGCAGCAAGCTCGGTTACCTTTTCCATTATCGCGAGGAGCAACAGGAGTTTGTCCTCAATACCTGGTCCAGGGACGTCATGCCGGACTGTGCGGTGGCCTCCCCACAAGGCTGCTACGAGCTGGAAAAGACCGGGATCTGGGGTGAGGCCGTCCGGCAGCGCCAGCCGATGGTGCTGAACGATTATGCCGCGACCCACCCATTGAAAAGGGGCCTGCCCGAGGGTCATGTCCAGCTCAAGAAGTTTCTGACGGTGCCGATTTTCCGGAGCCAACACCTCGTCGGGGTGGTGGGACTCGCCAACAAGGAAACCGATTACGACGAGACCGATATCCTGCAGCTCTCCCTGCTCATGGATGCCGTCTGGGCCGTCACGGAGCGCCGGCAGGCGGAAGTGGCCCTCAAGGCCAGCGAAGAACAACTGCGGAGCCTCTTCGATAATGCGCCCTTTGGCATTATTCACTCTGTTCCTGAAGGCCGCCTAATCGCTGCCAATCCCGCCTTGGTGAAGATGCTGGGCTATGCCTCGCCGGAGGAATTGATGGCGGCCACCGCCTTCATGACCACCCAGCTTTATGCTGATCCGAACCTGCGGCCCCAAATTATGGTGGCGGTGCAGGCGACCGACGGCTGGGTCCGATACCCGGAGGTTCTGTGGCGGCGTAAGGATGGCAGTCTGATTACGGTCGATTTGATCGGACGGAAGGTGCCTACTCCCACAGGCACTATCGCTTACCTGGAGGGCTTCATCGAAGACATCACCGCACGTAAGCGGGCGACCCAGGAGCTGATCCAGGCCAAGGAGGCGGCGGAGGCCGCCAACCGCGCCAAGAGTGTCTTCCTGGCCAATATGAGTCACGAGATCCGCACCCCCATGAACGCCATTCTCGGCTTCACCCAGGTACTAGGGCATGACCCCGCCCTCAATGCGACCCAGCGCGACAGCCTGACCACCATCCAGCGCAGCGGCGAACACCTGCTGACCCTCATCAACGACATCCTCGATATGGCCAAGGTCGAGGCCGGTCGCATGACCCTCCAGGTGGCCCCCTTTGACCTCGGCGCCCTCCTGACCGAGATGGAGGCCTTTTTCCGCCACCGCGCCCGGGAGCGGGGACTGGCCCTGACGCTTGAAACAGCGGCGCTCCCTGCGCGAGTCACCGGGGATCTGATGAAGCTCCGCCAGGTTCTCATCAATCTGGTCGGCAATGCCCTCAAGTTCACCGACTGCGGTACGGTAACCTTGCGGGTCGAGACGGGAGCCGATGACAGCTTCCGGTTTAGCGTGACGGACACTGGGATTGGTATCGCTCCGGAGGAGATGGCGCGCCTCTTCCAGCCCTTCAGCCAAACCACCAGTGGTCGGCAGCTGCAGGGGGGCACCGGGCTCGGTCTGGCCCTCAGCAGCCAGTTTAGCCAACTCATGGGCGGAGCCCTGGCGGCGACCAGTGCACCGGGACAGGGGAGTTGCTTTTTCTTCACCCTGCGGTTGCCCGCCGTGGATGCCGCAACAGCACATCCCACGCCACCGAAACCCCCCGTCATGGGCCTGGCGCCGGGTCAGCCCGTGCGCCGGATACTGATTGTCGATGATCTGGCGGACAATCGGGCACCGCTGCGGGCCTTGCTGGAGGCGGTCAATCCCCAACCACCCGTACTGGCGATCCGCGAGGCCGCTGATGGCCAGGAGGCGATCGCCGTCTGGGAGGCGTGGCAGCCCCACCTCATCTTCATGGATATGCGCATGCCGGTCCTGTCGGGCGAGGAGGCCACCCATCGCCTCAAGACCTTGATGGCGGCCCACCCCGAGGCGGTGCGGACGGTCATCGTAGCGCTCACCGCCAGCGCATTCGACGAGCACCGCGACCATTTCCTGGCTGCGGGTTGCGACGACTTTGCCAGCAAACCCTTTGTCGCCGAGGAGTTGTTCCCCATCCTGGAGCGCCAGTTGGGTGTCCGCCTGCTGCGGGCCGGGACGGCGCTGACGTCTGGGGCCCCCTTGGCTGCCGCGGACATCGCCGTTCGCCTGGCCGCCCTCCCCGATGCCTGGCGCGCCGAACTGAAGGAGGCCGTCGCCCTCGGCGATTTCGGCCAGATCACCGCCCTGTTGGAACGGGTCCAGAGTACCGATGTCGGGCTCCATGAGATCCTGACAGGCTGGGCCTACAACTACGACCTGGAGGCCTTCGCCCGGGCTTTGGAGTGGGACGGGGCTGCCTGATATGCCCGAGAAAGCGATGAAAAAGGTCCTGCTGTTGACGATGCTATGGATGATCGTCGCCGCCGCCGGGCTCGGATGGTGGCAATGGCGCCCGGTAGCCTCCATTCCGGTGGGGGTGGTGGCCTGGCTGGCCTCCGGGGCGGTAGTCGGTCCCAGCGAGGTGAATGCCGGGGATCTGTTCCTGGAAGAACATCCGGGTAGTCGCATGCGGGTGGTACCCCTAGATGACGAGTGGCAGCCGGAAAGATCAATCGCCGTCATCCAGGCGGCCATGGCCAAAGAGGTACGCTTTTTCATCTCTTCCCACCCCTCCAACTGCGCGGTCGCCTCCCTGCATCTGTTCGCGGACCCGGGGACCCTCCTCATCAACACGGCATCGACCAGCCCGATCTTAACCGGCAAGGACGACTCCCTGCTGAGCGTCATTCCCGACGTCGTGCAGGAGCAGAGTGCCATGGCCGGCTGGGTGAACCAGTTACCCGGACAGCGCATCCTGGTGTTGCAGGACACCGGCAATCTGGCTTATACGGGCCCGGCCTTTGTGGCCTTCTCCGCCGAGCTGGCGGCCCTGGGCCCTTGGCACATCGAGCATCACCCCTTGCTAGTCGATGAATTCAAACCCGATGACTACCAGGTGCTGATGGCGGAGCCTTACGATGCGCTCTACATCCTGGCGGGCAGTGGCCAGGCTGCGGTTGGCAATATCGCCCAGCTTTTTCACTATCTCCATCCGGAGGCGCCTATCCTGCTCACCCCTTGGGCGCGCACACCGGTCATTCTGGAGACCTCCGGTGACGCCATCGACCGCATCACCCTGGCCAGCGTCTATCCCTCCCGACGCCAGGATGCCAGGATCGACGATTATTTCCGGCGCTATCACGCCCGGTTCGGCTATGAAGCTCATGCCATGACCATCGGTGTGCGCCAAGCCCTAGAATTACTGGATGAAGCCTTCGATCAAGGGTATGACACCCCCGAAGATGTCAAACGGTATCTGCTGTCCGTACCCGTGCACCAGACCAGTCTGGGCCCCATCGCTTTCGACGGAAGCGGGGATGTTGAGGGTCACTTCTTCTTCCTGACCGATCTGCAGCAAGAACTCCAATGAGGCCTCGGCGCCGCACCACCTTTTGGCGTTACAACCTCATGTTGGAGGTTTTCGCCTTGATCCTGACGTCCGCCGTCCTCTTGGTGGCCGTCTGGATCATCCTCGCCAAGATGAACCAAACCTATCTGGACCTGCGCATGGCCGATGCCGCCAGGGTCGAGGTGTTTCTGGAAAATCAATTGGATGAAGCCCGCGCGAGTCTGGAAAACTTCCTGGGTCTGCCCGAGAAGGAGCGTTCGACAACGGTGCTGAGCTGCTTTCAAGGCTTGTCGGATGTTTACCTGCTGGACGAGACCTGGCGCGTGGAGCGCATCCTAAAGGCCGTGCCGGACAGCAAGGTCTTCAGAGGCTTTTCCTTTTCCGGTGGGAAGCTGGGCGGGTATCTGAAGTCAAGGAGTGAACTCGGCCACCCCTCCGACATCATGCGCGGTCTTGAGGACGATGCCCCCAGCGTCTATGTTGCCATTCGGTCGGGTGGCGACCTCTATTTGGGACGCCTGAATCTGGATTTTGTAAAGAAATTCCTGACCCAGTTCACCCAATTTTCCGGGACCCCCCTGATTCTGGTCGCGACCGATGGCTTCGTGATGCTCTCCGGTGCCCCCGAACTACGCCTCTCCGCCTTCGATCCCAAGAAATGGGGCTCACCCTCCCCCGGTGAGACCTTGATCGCCGGCGACCGTCATTGGATCCCCCTGCTGGCCGGAACCAGTCCCATCGGCGCCCAGATCCTGACATTGGTCCCTACGGAGATGCTGGATACCCAGCGCAACACCCTGCTGGCCTTTCTGGCTGCCTTCCTGTGCGGTTTGGTTCTGTTGGCCGTCATCAAGACTCGGCGGCTGAACCGCCTGGTGATGCGACCCATTGCCGTCTTTGCCGAGCAGATGCGGGATCTGGAACTGGGCCTACTGCCGGCGCCAGACGTGGGCGGCAACCTCCGGTTCGAGGAACTGGCCAGCATCCAGACTCGCTTTCAGGCCATGGCTACGGCCATTAAGCACCGCGAAGGCTCCTTGCGCGAAAGCGAGCACAAATATCGTCTCCTCACCGAGGGCATGAAGGACGTAGTCTGGACACTGGACGTCGCCAACCTGCGCTTCCTCTATATCAGCCCCTCCGTCGAGGGACTGCGGGGCCTGACACCGGAAGAAATCATGGCCGAACCCCTGGAGGCGGCCTTGACCCCAGAGTCGGCTGGCCCGGTCAAGGCGCTGCTGCTGCAACGCGCGGCGCTGCTATCCGGTCAGACTGGGCCGGAAATTTTCTATACCGATGAGTTGGAACAGCCCCGTAAGGATGGGACTCGAGTCTGGACCGAGATCATCTCCACCTATTGCCGCAATGACAGTACCGGTCATATCGAGTTGCGGGGCGTGACCCGCGACATCACGGATCGCAAGCAGGCGGAAGCGGCGCTACGCATGGCCAAACAGCAGGCAGAGGAGGCCAATCGGGCCAAATCGTCCTTCCTCGCCAACATGAGCCACGAGATCCGCACCCCGCTCAACGCCATCCTGGGCTTCGCGCAGGTACTGGCCCGCGATCCTGATCTGCATGACGCCCAGCGCGACAGTCTGATCACCATCCGGCGCAGCGGCGAACACCTGCTGACCCTCATCAACGACGTGCTGGACATGGCCAAAATCGAGGCCGGGCGCATGGCCGTCCAGGTGGCCCCCTTGGATCTCCCCCGGCTTCTGACGGAGACCGGGGCCCTGTTCCGGACCCGCGTCCGTGACCGGGTGGAGCTGAGGGTGGTCGAGTCCGGGCTCCCCCGGCTGGTCGCTGGCGACGAGATCAAGCTCCGCCAGGTCCTGATCAATCTGGTCGGCAATGCCGTCAAGTTCACTCTGGCGGGGGCGGTAACCCTGAGTGCCGAGCCGGTCGGTAGCGACCAGGTCCGTTTCGAGGTCAGGGATACCGGGGTTGGTATTGCCCCCGAGGAGATGTCGCGACTCTTCCAGCCCTTCAGCCAGACCACCAGCGGCCTAAGGCTGCAAGGGGGGACTGGCCTCGGGCTGGCCCTGAGCTATCAGCTGGTCCGGCTCATGGGGGGAGCCTTGAGCGCGGACAGCACCCCGGGCCTGGGCAGTTGCTTCGCCTTCACCCTCACCTTGCGGCCCATAGACGGCACGATGGCAACGGTCGGCCCGGCCAGGTCCCCCGTGCTCGGCCTGGAACCTGGCCAGCCGGTTTGCCGGATACTCATCGTCGACGACCTGCCAAACAATCGGGCACCGCTGCGGGCCTTGCTGGAGGCGGTCAATCCCCAGCCACCCGTCCTGGAGTTCCGCGAGGCCGCCGATGGCCAGGAGGCCGTGGCGATCTGGGAGGCATGGCAGCCCCAGGTCATCTTCATGGATATGCGGATGCCGGTCCTGTCCGGGGAAGAGGCTACCTGCCGGATCAAGGCGCTCATGGCGGCCCACCCCGAGGCGGTGCGGACGGTCATCGTGGCGCTCACCGCCAGCGCCTTCAATGACAACCGGGATCAGTTTCTGGCCGGCGGCTGCGACGAATTTGCGCGCAAACCCTTCCAGGCCGAGGAGTTGTTTGACATCCTGGAACGTCGGGTCGGCTTGAGCTTCCTCCGGGCCCAGGGGCGGCCCGCCCCGGACCCCGACCTGTCTCCGGAGGAGCGGGTAGGGCGCCTGGCTAACTGTCCCCAGGCCTGGCGCGCCGAGCTGCGGGACGCGGTGGCGCTGGGCGATTTCGAACGCATTACCGCCCTGCTGGAGCGGATCCGGGATCTGGATAGCGCCCTTTTTGGTACCCTGGCGAAATCGGCCTATGGGTACGATCTGGAGGCCTTCCTGGACCTATTTAGCCAGATCGAAGACCAGGATCCCGCGCGTCCCTGATTGTCACCCTGGTCAACACTATGCCAGGGCCGAGCACTGCAAGCCCCGGTGGCATCTCGACAGACGTCTATTTCTGCGGCCCGGTCAGCCGGTCGAGCCGTAACCGCTGCCGCTGGTCGAAGAGGCGCCGGGAGCCGACCCAGACGGCAGCGGCGCTGCCAAGGCCAGTGCCGGCGGAGATAAGGAAGAGGATCATCATCTGGTACTTGGCGGCCTCCATGGGTGGGCTGCCGGCGAGGATCTGGCCGGTCATCATGCCGGGCAGGCTGACCAGGCCGGCAGCGGCCATGGAGTTGATGATGGGGATAAGGCCGGCACGCATGGAGTCGCGGCGGATGTCGCGAATGGCGCATTCCCAGCTTTGACCCAGGAGCAGGCGGGCCTCGATGCGGCCGCGTCCCTCCCAGGCCTGGCGGCTCAGGTTGTCGAGGGTGATGGCGATGCCGCTCATGGTGTTGCCCAACAGCATGCCGAGCAGCGGGATCAAATACTGGGGCTGGTACCAGGGTTTGACCCCAATGATGAGGATCAGGGCCAGGATGAGGACGCTGAAGGAGGAGACGAACATGGCCAGGGTGCCGATGCCAAAACCCCAGGCGCCCCGGTAGCGGTGCTTCTGCCGCGCCACCACCTCCCAACCGGCGACGCCAAGCATGATCAGGGCCCAGAGGCCGGTGAGGGCGAAACTGGTCTGGGCAAAGAGGTAGTTCAGGACCAGGCCGATGAGGCTCAACTGGATGGCGCTGCGCAGGGCGGCCACCAGTACCCGCCTTTCCACCCCCAGGTGGAGGCGCCAGGAGAGCAGGGCCAGCAGCAGCACCAGGCTGGCGGCCAGGCTCAGGTCGAAGGGGCTGAGGGCGATAAGCTCCATTAGACGTCTTGCTCCTCCGGCTCGGCGACCAAACGGTCGCCCTGGATGACCAGGCGGCGGGCTCCGGGCAGGCCCGGGGCCGGCCTGGCCAGGCGGCGGCGTTGGTCCGGGTCATGACTGACCCAGAGCACGGCGGCGGCCTGTTCGCGGCGATAGTCCTGGATCAGATCCTCGACCCGATCGCGATTGGGCGGGTCCAGATTGGCGGTGGCCTCGTCAAGGAGCAGCACCTGGGGTTGGATAGCCAGCAGGCGCGCCAAGGCCAGGCGTTGACGTTCGCCGGTGGAGAGGCGGGAGACGGTCCATGTCAGCACCTCTGGCGTGAAGCCGAGACGGGCCAGGAGGGCGGGAATGCTTTGGCCATTTTCATCGGCCGGGGTTATACCGCCATCACCTGTCCGCGTCCCCGTCCCGCATGCCGGCGCCAGGTCGAAGTGATCTCCAACCTGGTCAAACCACCAGAAGGACTCCGCCGGGAGCAGGGCCACGCGGCGCCGCCAATCGGGCGCGGGCAGGGAAGAACATGCCGTGTCGTCCAGCCAGACCTCGCCTTCATGGGGGTCCAGGTCTGCCAGGGCGCGCAGCAGCAGGCTCTTGCCGGAGCCGGAGGGGCCAGAAAGCAACACCAGTTCCCCCGCAGCCAGGGTGAGATCAACAGGTGCCAGGTTGAGGGTCTTGAGCCTCTGGAGTCGGAGGACGGCCATGTCAGCGGCGCAGGAAGATCAAATCCCAGACCCCATGCCCCAACCGTTGGCCGCGCTGCTCGAACTTGGTCAGGGGACGATCCTCGGGACGGGGTGCGAATGCGCCGGGTCCGGCGGAATTGATGAACAGCCTGTCGCTGGCCGTCAGCACCTCCTGCATCTGCAGGGCATAGGGCTCCCAGTCGGTGGCGGTGTGGAAGAGGCCTGCCGGGCGGATGACCCGGGCCAGCTTGGTTACGAATTCCGGGTTGAGGATGCGCCGCTTGTGGTGGCGCTTCTTGGGCCAGGGGTCGGGAAAGAGCAGATAGACCCCCGCCAGGCTGGCGGGGGCCAGGCCCCTGTCCAGCAAATCCACGGCGTCCTGTCGCAGCAGGCGCAGGTTGGTCAGGCCGCGCCTGTCGATCTCCAGCAGCAGGTGGCCAACGCCGGGGCCATGGACCTCGACACCGAGGTAATTACGCTCGGGATGATGGGCGGCGATCTCCGCCAGGGTCTCGCCATTGCCGAAGCCGATTTCCAGCAAGACGGAGCGGTCGTTACCGAAGAGGGCTGGCAGGTCCAATACCTGGCCCGGCTCCCGTTCAATGCCGTAGCGCGGCCAGAGCTCGGCGAAGGCGCGCTCCTGGGCCTCGGTCAGCCGGCCCTGGCGCAGCACATAGCTGCGGATCGGGCGCCGCTGGGGCGGATGATCCGGCGCTGAGTCGCTCAGAATATGAGCCCTTCCCGGGCGGTGGTGGTCATGGGATGGAGGCGGTTCCTGGGTGCGGTGGTGGCTGGTCTGTAGAGGCGCAAGAATAAACGATTTCGTGGGGTGGTGAGGTGAGTCCGCGCCCCTGGTCTTGCGCGTCTTACTCCTCTCGCACCAGGGCGTAGTCTGTGCGGCGGACGCCGCGTACCAGCATGTCGGTGTCCTCCCCAGCGATGCCCAGACACTCCAGGGCCTCCGCGGCCAGGCGCAGGCTGGCCTCCAGGGCCTCGGGGAAGGCCTTGTTGGCACCCGCCCGCAACAGGGCATCACTGGCATCCAGGTCCCGGGCCCGCGCCACGATGATGGTGTTGGGGGCTAGATCCCGGATCAGGGTGGCGGCACGCAAGGCGTCTTTACGGTCGTCTAGGGTCAATACGACCAGGTCCAACTTCTCGACGTGGACGGCGATCAGCAGGTCCAGGTTGGTGACATCACCATAAAAGACCGGGTGACCCTGGCGGCTGAACTCGGCCACCCGGGCCTGTTTGGTGTCGAAGGCGATATAGGGGATGCCGCTGCTCCCCAGGATAGTGCCCACGGTATGGCCCACCCGGCCAAAGCCAGCCACCAGGACACGGAAGTGATGCTCGACAACCTGGTTGGTAAAAGGGAAGGCCTCGTCCCCAGGCGCTACCGCCAGCTTCATGCGATTCGCCAGGCTATCGCCAAGGCGGACCAGCAGGGGCGTGATCAGCATGCTGAAGGAGATGATACCGATGGCCAGCACGAAGGTGGCATCGTCAATGAGTGCCATGGCCTTGGCGGTGCCGAAGAGCACGAACCCGAACTCGCCACCTTGGGCCAGGATGAAGGCGACCCGCGTCGCCGTCTGGCGACCTTCGCCAAAGGCCAGGCAGAGAGCAAAAAGGACCAGGATCTTGATGGCGACGATGATGATGACATGGCGCAGAAAGGTCAGGGGATCCCCCGCCAGGGCGCCGATATCCACTGACATGCCCACGGCGACGAAAAAGAGGCTCATCAGCAGCCCTTTGTGGGGGTCGATGGCCGCCTGGATCTGGAGGTTGTAGCGGGATCCGGAGAGGGCAACCCCCATGAGAAAGGCCCCCAGGGCCATGGACATGCCGGCTCGATCCATGGCCCAGGCGGCGGCGAAGACGGCGGCGAGGGCGACCAGAAAGAAGGCCTCGCGGTTATTCTGGCGTGCCAGCAGATCGAGCACCCGCGGGATCAGGTAGTAACCCGTGAGGATAACCAGGGCCACGGCGCTGATGGCGATCAGGATCTGCTGGAGGATGGGGACGTCATTAGACAGAGTTCCTACGTCAGCCATGATGGGCACTAGGGCGAGCAGGGGCACCACGGCCAGGTCCTGCATCAGCAGAATGGCAAAGGTGGTCTGGCCATGGGGGCTGGCGATCTCTCCTTTTTCCTGCAGCATCTGGATGACGAAGGCGGTGGAGGAGAGGGCGAGGGTGAGGCCGGCGAGCAGGTCTATCCCCCAGCGGGGTTCGAAGAGATGCAAATAAAGGGCGATGGCGCCGCCGGATAGCAGGATTTGCAAGGAACCCAGCCCGAACATGGAGCGCCGCAAGGACCAGAGGCGGCGCGGGTGCATCTCCAGACCGATGACGAAGAGGAGTAGCACCACCCCTAACTCCGTGAAGTGGCGCACATCCTCCACATTTTGGGTAACCGTGGGCCCCGGGGTATGGGGTCCGATGAAAATACCCGCTACCAGCAGACCCAGAACCGAACCGAGACCAAACCGGCGAAAGATGGCAACGGCAAAGGCAGTCGCTATCAACAGGATGACGGCAGAATCGACGAAGGATTTAGGTTCCAAGGGGGGGATGCTCCGGGAGCTGGGTCGGTCAATGAAGAGATCGGCGGCTCGCCGTCGGGAGTTCGGTTGCCTTGTCGGAGACCAGGCTCCACAGCAGGGTTCCGTCATCGTCGATTATGAAGGGATTCTACAACAGTCCCCGGCGGGAGGGCTGGACCATGGTCCACGCCGGACTTGCAATCGGCAGGTTGGGCTTCTTATACTGCCGATCCAGCAGCGGGTGTAGTTCAATGGTAGAACAGAAGCTTCCCAAGCTTCTAGCGTGGGTTCGATTCCCATCACCCGCTCCAATTCCCGCCGCCCTCTTGCTCTTGACGAGCCTGTTTCCCCCAGCATCGGCGCCTTGCCGGTCAGACCCTAATAATTAAGGTTCTTGAACGGTTGCCTATACCGAAAACTTCTTAACAGGCGCCATCCACTCACTCGGCCCTTGCCATGAAACTTCTCTTGAAAATCCTGCTGACCCTGTTGGTGATCCCCATTGGCCTGATCGCTGCGGTTCACTTTTTCGTCGATCCCAATCAATACAAGGACGAAATCAGCGCCTGGGTCGGTGCGGCTACTGGCCGGCAACTGACCTTGGCGGGTGATCTGGGGCTTTCCCTATTTCCTTGGATCGGGGTGGAGGTGCGGGATGCGAGCCTGGCGCAGCCCACGGGATTCGGGGACGAGCCCTTCGCGCGGATCCACGAGGTGCAGGCCAGGCTGAAATTCTTGCCCCTATTGCAAGGGCGCCTGGAATTGGGGGAGGTGCTGGGTACCGGGGTGATTCTCAATCTGATCCGGGCCCCGGATGGTCGCGCCAACTGGGATGACCTGACTGGCCGTGAGCCGACGCCAATAGCCACCCAAGCAGTCACTCCGCGGCTCCCGAGGGGGGACGGGCTCGCGGCACCGCCCCTTCCGGCCGGCAAGGGCCAGGGTATTGCCCTCGCCGGGGTGCAAGTGAACTGGGATGACCAGGAAAGTGGGGCCCTCCTCGTTTTGAAGGATCTCAGTGTCATGATTCCCCAACTCGATCCGGAGGCGCCGCTAGGGCTGACCATTGCCGGCAACTTGGCGGGGCAGGGGATCGATAGCGATGCCCATCTGGTCTTGGAGGCCAGCGTCAAGCTACCCAAGGATGGCCGCACCCTGGGGACGACGCCCTTCACCCTGCGGCTGGATGGCCTGGCCCTAGGGGATGGGGAACGGGTGAGCGGCAACCTGGTGGGTGCGATACAGGGTAATCTGAATGCTCGGGTCTATTCCTTCCCAGGCCTTAAGATGCAGCTGGATTTGAACGGCGGGCCCTTCCAGACCAAGCCCCTGCAAATCAACGGGATGGCGGATCTGGATCTTGATAATCAGGCCCAGACCCTGGCCGTTCGCAGCCTGGTCCTGGAGAGCGGCAAGATCAGGCTGACCGGCGATGCCGCCGCTACCCAACTCCATGCGGATGTCCGCTACCAGGGTCATCTGGTCCTGGACTCTTTTGATCCCCGCGCCTGGCTGGCGGATCAGGGCCTGAACCTGCCAGCCCTAACCGACCCCACCGCCTTTACCCTGCTCACCCTGCGCTCCGATTGGCAATGGGCGGCGGACCGGTTCGATTTCAAGGGGCTGGATATGACCCTGGACAAGAGCCGGGTTAGCGGTACCTGGTCCTGGTTATCTGGAGCGGCCGCGGGCCAGGAGTTTGATTTGCGGATGGATCGGCTCGATCTCGATGCCTACCTACCGCCGTCTTCAGCTTTGCCTGTCCCAGTCGCCAGTTCCGGCGCCCTGCCGCCCCCTGATCTCGCTCGCCCGCCCTTGTTATTGAGGCTGCTGGCCGCCGAGGCCCTCGCTGCCCCGGCTCCCCTTCCAGGGCTGGCCCCGTATCTGGACCCGGTCGCCGCGATCCGTGCCCTGAACCTGCAAGGCCGACTCCGCATCAACCAGTTGCGCTTCCGTGGCCTGACCTTTGGTGATTTTGATGGCCGCTTCACCAGCCGAGATGGCCAGTTCCACCTGGAGGAGCAAGTCGCGCGTTTCTATGCCGGCAAGCTGCAGGGCCAGGTGGCTATCGATGCCAACCAGGCTCCGCCGTTGCTTACCCTGAACCAGAAGGCGGAAGCCGTCAGTGTCGGTGACCTGCTCCGCGACCTGAAGGGCGACGGACGTCTGACCGGTACCGGCAACCTGATGGTCGATCTGAGTACTCGGGGCCTGTCACAGCAGGAGTTCATCCAGGGCCTGACTGGCCAGGCCAGCCTTAAGATCGCCAAGGGCTTTCTGCGGGGCTTCGATATGGAGCGGGCCATCCAACGTGCCGAGGCGGGCATCCGAGGTAATGCCGGCCCGCCCAAGGCGGACGGGCCGGAACAGACCGAGTTCAGCGATCTACAGGCGACTGCGCAGATCGAGCGGGGGATCATCGCGACTCAAGACCTTCAGGCCAACTCTGGCTACTTCAAGGCTAAGGGTAAGGGCCGTATTGACCTGCCCAAGGATGATCTGGATTTCGATATCGAGGCCCGGGTGGTCAATGCCCCTGCGGATCGCGCCATCAAAGAGATCGAGGGCATTCCCATCCCCATTCACGTCAGTGGTAGTATTCAGTTTCCTGACTGGCGTCTTGATCCCGCTCCCGTTGTCAGGGAGGTGGCCAGACGGCGCCTGGAACAGGAGTTGGGACGCGGGGATGGCAATCGCCTCCAGCAATTGGAGGAACGCACCGGTATCAGGGGCCTCGAAAAGGGCTTGAAGTCCTTGTTGGGGCGCTAAGAGGGATGTGGTTCCCTGGACCTGGCGCCGCGCGCGCCGATTTGCTGGGCCCTCTTCACCCACTCCTGGGTCTGGCGCGCCACTCGGTTAGCTAATGTCTCCAGCCATGGTTGAGAACCCCAGCCGGGGACGCGTTGCTGCCCCGAGCGCCCCCAGCGACTTCGCCCAGCGCTTGCTCGCCTGGTTCGACCGCCATGGTCGCAAGGATCTGCCCTGGCAGCGCGACCCCAGCCCTTATCGGGTTTGGGTCTCCGAGATCATGCTCCAGCAGACCCAGGTCGCGACGGTCATCCCCTATTTTGAGAGTTTCATGACCCGCTTCCCACGCCTGACGGATCTCGCGTTGGCCGAGGTGGACGAGGTGCTCAGTTACTGGTCCGGCCTCGGCTATTATGCCCGGGCCCGCAATCTCCATGGCGCCGCGCGCCTCATCCAGGATCGCCATGGGGGTGACTTTCCGCCAACCCTGGAGGAGGTCAAGGCCCTCCCCGGGATTGGTCGTTCCACCGCCGGGGCCATATTGTCTCTGGCCCGCGGCCAGCGCCATGCCATTCTCGACGGGAACGTCAGACGGGTACTGGCGCGTTATCGGGCCATACCCGGCTGGCCTGGCCAGGGCCGGGTCCTCACCCAGCTCTGGGCACTGGCGGAGGCCCTTATCCCCGTCGAGCGCCCCGGTGATTACAACCAGGCCATGATGGATCTGGGTGCCATGGTCTGTAACCGCGCAAAACCCTCCTGCAAGCAGTGTCCACTGGTGGCGGACTGCCTGGCCCACGCCATGGGCAAGACCCTCGCATATCCCCATCCCAAGTCTCGGCAGACCCTGCCCAGCCGTGTGGTCTGGTTCCTGATCCTACAGAATCCCAGGGGTGAGGTGTTGCTGGAACGGCGCCCTCCTACGGGAATCTGGGGTGGCCTCTGGAGCCTGCCTGAGTGTCAGGTCACCGAGCATCCCCTGGATTGGTGTCGTGCCCGCCTGGGTGTCGAGGCCGAAGTAGTTGAAAAATTCCCCGCCCGCCGTCATACCTTCTCGCACTTTAAACTTGAGATAAAGCCGCTGCGGCTACGATTGGTGAGAGGGTCCGATCGGGTGGCCGAGAGTGATGGCCTCATGTGGCATACCCCTGGCATCGCCCTCGCCGTCGGATTGCCAGCCCCAGTGGGCCGCTTGCTGCGGGAAATCAGCAGCGACAGGACCGCGTCCAACCGGAACCGGCAAGGGTAGATGTTAGCAGTCCCGGAAATAAGATCGAATCCTTCAACATGTTAATCACTGAGGCTCCTTTTTCATGACTCGAATGGTAAATTGCGTCAAGCTCGGCCGCGAGGCCGAAGGTCTGGATCGCCCCCCTTATCCTGGGGAACTTGGCAAGCGCGTCTTCGAGAATGTCTCCAGGCAAGCCTGGCAAGAATGGCTTCGCCATCAGACTATGCTCATCAACGAAAACCGCCTGAGCCCTATGGACCCCAAGTCTCGAAAATACCTGGAAGAACAGATGCACAATTTTTTCTTTGGGGAAGGCGCCGCCCCACCCCCGGATTACCGGCCTCCCCAGGCTTGACGAAAACCCAGGGGTCCGTTCTAATACCCACCTTCGCAACAAGCCCAGGTAGCTCAGTTGGTAGAGCAGAGGACTGAAAATCCTCGTGTCGGCGGTTCAATTCCGTCCCTGGGCACCAAAATCCAATGACTTAGGCAAGGCGCCAAGTGTGTAGTTTGGCACAAAATGACCTCTCCAGTGTCCCGCAGTGTGTAGGAATTTGTGTAGGAAGATCGGCCAGACAAGGCCCGTCATTGCTGGCTTCTGACTCAAACCCGCTGCGGCGGTTTTTTTGTTTCTGTCATCTGTATAGGAAGGGGACTTCTGAGGGCGCTGTGACCATTATTGGTCACAAACCAGCCACGGGGAGTCACACCAAGGCGCTGGCGGAAAGGTGGAGGAAGGTATTGCCGGAGGTGGCGACGCGTCTGAGAGGCTCTTAGAGCCTCCTATGCAGGAAAAAAAGCCCCGGAATTTGGGCACCGGGGCAGGGCGCCAGACCACCGGGAGGAATCCGACGCCGCGCGCGCTTGCCAACACCTGGGGGAGCCGAACATCCCCAGGGCGGCGAAGGTGTTTACATACTTTGCCAGCGGTGGACCCACCACTTTTCGCGCTGGCGCGGGGGTGGCTTGAGGTCGGGCCCTATCTGGGCCATAACCTGTTGTCGGGCGGCGGCCAGGGCCGGGCCGACAATCAAATAGCGACTGGCGATCGCACGATCCAGATTTTCTGAAAAAATCACTTTGGCGAGGCTGGGGACCCCGACGAAGATTTTACCGCCAGCATTGCGAGAACCCCAAAAGTTGGGAAGTTCCTGCATGAATTGCGCCGGCAATTCGCCATTCCACTCAACTTGTTGCGAAGACATTTTCAATCACCAGAAACGCCTTCTCGGCATACGGGTTTTCGATAGCGGCGTCCAGAAATGCAAAGAGCAAGTGGGCGCCATCCGGTCGCAGACCGTCAAGGACGCGCGGGTCAATTTGGCTCGCCAGTCGCACGGTAATCTGGCTGAAATCGCCAATCAGCATCCGTCCCTCGGGACAGGTGGGGGTGCTCAGGGCCTGGTAGCCGCGGAAGGTTTGCCAGCCATTCTCGATTACCCAGTCCTTGATAACGGCGCTGATATCCGACAGTGCCCGCAATTTTTCTACGGTGCGCGGGTGGGCTACCACGATCATGCGCTCGGAATTGACCCCGTTTTCCTCGAGGGTGCGGACGCCTTGCCAGAAGGCGCTATCGAAGGTTATGGCCCCGGCGTCTAGCCCGAAGTTTCAGCGAGAGCCATGCTCATCTTTTCCATAAGCCACTGAAATCGCTGTTAAGTGCGTAGGCGTTACCCTCCGCCCCGCTTAAAATGTACCCATGTATATTGTCTTCTTAGCCTTGTAATAATAGGTTAATGTGCTATAGATCTAAAGTTTCTCGATATCGTCATGCCACCAGCTCCATGACGGCCGCGATGAGGGGATTTCGGGTGCCGTAGTTAGGATTTCCGCTATCGACCCCGAAACCCACGTCGGCGAGATCGTGGGCAAGCGCTCGGTGCACATCGGCGAAGGCATATTCGGTGCGGCGCCCGGCCGCATAACGGCGGGCGGGAGCATGATCCAAACTGGCCGCATACAGCCACGTAATGGTGGTGGCCGCCATACAGAAGTTGAGATGGTTGGTGACCGCATCGGGATCGCGGTTCTGCGTCTGGGTACTGCCGATCTCCTGCTTGATCTCGCGGAATCCGGCTTCAATTTTCCAGCGCGCGCCGTAATACTCAATAATTTGCGCCACTGACAGCGTCAGGTCGATGGTCACCAGCGCGACCCACGGGGTGCGCCGAAAGATCCACACCACGCGCACCTGGCAACGCCAGGTCTTGAGCATCACGACGCGTTCGGTGGCGATGACGTCACGCACCCGCCCGTACAAGTTGAGTGCATAGGTCGGTGCGGCCGCCCGCAGCGCGGGCGCGAGTGCCTTGACACTGCCCAAGCGCTCCCCGTACTTGCGCGGTCGACCGGGGCGCCCCGGCGTCGCCACCGGTAGATCATGGAGTACGGCATTCACACGCACGCGTGAGAGCAGCTGCGCGCGGGCACCGACCGCGCGACGCAGGGGCTTGAGCAAGCCGTTGTTGCCGAACCAGCTGTCGGT
>JBGAUE010000022.1:0-56802 GCA_044228795.1 Chromatiaceae bacterium
ACAGCGAACGATGAAGCGGCACTCGACCGCCGGCTCGCCCGCTCGCTGCAGCCGCCCGCCGTACCGGCCACGTTGCGCAGCGGCCTGCTGGCCCGCATCGCCGCCGAGCGGGCGATGCTGCCGGACGCGGCGCCGGTCGCTCGGGCAGTGCGTGCTGCTGCCGATCCGGCCGTCGCGGACCGCTACGCGCAGCCGCCATCGCCGCGGGCCTGGCGGCCCTGCGGGGTGCCGGGGTGCGACGCCTCTTGGTGCTGCCGCTGTATCCGCAATACTCGGCTACCACCACCGCCAGTGTTTTCGATAAGGTCACCGCCGAACTGCAGGGGTGGCGCTGGCTACCGGAGCTGCGCTTCGTGAACCAGTATCACGATGATCCCGCCTATATCCAGGCCCTGGCAGATTCAGTGCAGGCCTTTCAGGAGGCCCACGGCCGTCCGGAGCGCCTCATGATGTCCTTCCATGGCCTGCCTCAGGCCTTTTGCGCGGCGGGTGATCCCTATTATTGCCATTGTCAGAAGACGGCGCGGCTCCTGGCGGAGCGGCTGCAACTCGCTAGCGACGACTACGCCGTGACCTTTCAGAGCCGTCTGGGGGTCAAGGCCTGGCTGCAGCCCTATACCGATGCGACCCTGAAGGCGCTGCCGGCCCAGGGTATTCGCCGGGTCCAGGTGGTCTGCCCGGGCTTTAGTGCCGACTGCCTGGAGACCCTGGAGGAGGTCGCCCTGGAAAATCGGGATTACTTCCTGGCGGCGGGCGGTGCGTCTTACCAGTACATCCCCTGCCTTAACGACCAGCCGGGCCATATCGCCTGCCTGCGTGGTCTGGTCGAGAGGCACCTCCAGGGCTGGAAACCGGTCACCGGTGGCGATCCGGCGACGCGGGTAAGAGCCCAGGCCCTTGGGGCCAAAAACTGAAAGCGGCTCTTGATCGCCCTGCTGGCCTATTTGCCAACCTGCTTGCCGCTACCCCCGGAGCCCCGCCGATGTCTCGGATGCCCTCAAACGCAGCGGTGCTACCTATCAGCAGAGCTATCGCCAGGTGCATTAAGGAGCGAGAGAGGGCGATAACTCGATCAGAAACTAACCCGCCATCGCCGCCTTCATCTCTGCCGCATACTGGTCGGCGTTCAGCCCAACCAGAAGATGCAGGATGTTGCCCGGCAGGCGCAACACGCCCTGGACCCCCGCCACCGCCAGGGCCGCCTCGTCCAGCTTGGCCCCATCCGCGATCGCTACCCGGACCCGAGTCTCGGCGCAGGACTCCGCCAATTTGACGTTGGCCGGGCCACCCAGACCCGCCAGCATGGCGCGAGCCTGTTCCGGCGCCTTGGGGTCGCGATGGCGCGGGCGGAGGTCATCGGCCTTGTAGTGGACCTTGGGCGCGGCCGCACCCTCGGGCAGTTCGGCCTCGGGCCCGGCGGTGTGCAGGTATTCCTCCATGTCGGTCTTCAGGTTGTCTGACTTGGGCCCAAAGATGGCCTGGAGATTGTTGCCCACGGTGACCACGCCCGCCGCCCCCAGGGCCCGCAACTTGTCGGGGTTGGCCCGGCCAATATCGGCGACCTCGATGCGCAACCGGGTGATGCAGGCATCAAGGCCCCGGATGTTGCTCTTGCCCCCAAAGGCGAGGACCAGTTCCTTGACGAAGTCGCCCGCTACCGCGGCCTTGGCGTCGCCAGCGTCCATGGTCGCCTCTTCCCGCCCCGGGGTCTTGAGGTCCAGACGCATGATCAGGGTGCGGAAGACGGCGTAATAGACCACCGCGAAGATCGGCCCCAGGATCAGGATGATCCAGGGTCGGATGTCGTTGACGTAATAGAGGGCATAATCGATGAAGCCGTGACTGAAGCTATAGCCGAGCCGGGCGCCGAGCAGGTAGGTAACTAGGTAAGCGATGCCCACCAGCACCGCATGGGCCCCATAGAGCAGGGGGGCGACAAACAGGAAGGCGAACTCCAGGGGCTCGGTGATGCCAGTCAGGAAGGCCGTCAGGGCCGCCGAGCCCATGATGCCCGCCACCCGCGCCTTGTTCTCCGGCTTGGCGGTCTGGTAGATGGCAAAGGCCGCGGCGGGCAACCCGAACATCTTGAACACAAAGCCGCCGCCCAGGATGGCCGCCTCGTAGTCGCCCGCAAAGAAGCGGCTCAGAACCCCGTGGACGGTCTTGCCGGTCTCGGGATCGACATAGGTCCCGACCTCGAAGAAGAAGGGCACGTTCCAGATGTGGTGCAGGCCAAATGGCAGCAGCATACGTTCGACCACGCCGTAGATGGTCACCGCTGCCGCCGGATTGCCATAGGCGGCCCAGTCGCCGAAGTCGCGGATGGCCGCGCCGATGGGTGGCCAGATGACCGCCAGCACGGCGGCAAGGGCAATGGCTGCGAAGGAGACGACGATGGGCACGAAGCGTTTGCCGGCGAAGAACCCGAGATAGGCGGGAAGTGAGATCCGGTAGTAGCGATTGAAGAGGAAGGCGGCGATGAGCCCGATGAGGATGCCGCCGAAGACGCCGGTGTCGATGGACTCGATGCCGAGGATCTTTTTTATCTCGGCCCGACTCCTGGCTTCGGGGAAGGGGACCATCTCGCCCTTGCCGGCGTCGTAGAGGGCAATGGCCCCCTCCTCGCCCTGACCCGCCTGGAGCACGAAGGGGACGCTGATGCCGTCGCACACCAGGGTCTGGTCCTTGACCTCCGCGGCCCTGAGTTTGTCCAGGGTGCGCCCGTCCTTGTCCAGACACTGGAAGCGTTGGCGGGCCCGGTCGTACTCAACATGGACCATCTGGTCGCCGGAATCGACAAGGCGCAGGGGTTCCGCCGGGGCTGTCCAGTGGATGAAGATCAGTCCTATGACCCCCAGGGCGGCGAGCAGGACGAAATAGCCGACGGTGGCGGCCATAGCCGCTACGCCGTCGTTCTTGGTGAAGCCGAGCACCACGCCGATGGCAAAGATGAGCGGCAGGATGGCGAAGATGGAGTCGCCTGACGCCTGCATGACGCGGCCGATCTCCACCAGCCAGGGCGTGGCGGCGTTCTTGGCTATAGAGGCACCGACGCCCAGCAGAATACCGGCCACCGGCAGGACAGATACCGGTAACATCAGGGCCTTGCCGATCTTTTGCAGACCGCCGAAGGTGTTACCCCAGAGGGTTGTGAGGTTCATGGTCTAGGTCTCCTTGGGGTCGGATCAGTAGTCGCTCGGGACCAGGGCGCGCACCTCGGCGGCGGTCCCCTGGGCCAGGGCCTGTTGGGCCAGGGCCTGACAATCGGCGAAGGAGCGTCCGCGCACCGCCGCCTTGACCATCGGGATGGCCGGGACGCTGCAGGAGAGTTCCTTGACCCCGAGTCCCACCAGGATGGGTACAGCCTGGGGGTCGCTGGCCATGCCACCACAAATCCCCACCCATTTACCCTCGGCGGCGGCCCCGGCCACGGTCTGGGCGATGAGCTGCAGGATGGCCGGGTTCATGGCGTCGGCCTTGGACCCGAGCTTGGGATGACCGCGGTCCATGGCCAGGGTGTACTGGGTCAGGTCGTTGGTGCCGATGGAGAAAAAGTCCACTTCCCGGGCGAACTGCCGGGCCAGGACGGCGGTGGCGGGCACCTCCACCATGATCCCCAGTGCCACCGGGTCGGTATCCGGCAGCTTGGCCCGCTCCTCCTCCACCAGGCCCTTGACCGAGCGAATTTCATCGAGGGTGGCGATCATGGGGAACATCATGCGGATGCAGTGACCTTTGCCGGCGCGGAGGATGGCACGGACCTGGGTTCGCAAAATCTCGGGCCTGTCCAGCCCGATGCGCACCCCGCGGATGCCCAGCATGGGGTTCTCCTCCCGCGGCATGGGTAGATAGGCCAACGGCTTGTCGCCGCCCACGTCCAGGGTGCGGATGATCAGCGGTTGGCCGTTCAGGGTAGCAGCGATCTCGGCATAGATGGTCGTCTGCTCGTCCTCGGTGGGAGCGGTGGCGCGCTCCAAATAGAGGAATTCGGAACGCAGGAGCCCAACCCCCTCAGCCCCCAGGGTCATGCCCTTCCGGGCGTCCGCCAGCCCGCCGATGTTGGCGACCACCTCGACCCGGTGGCCATCGGTGGTGATGGCAGGCTCACCGGCGGCGGCGAGATCCGCCGCCTTCCTGGTCGCCAGGCGCGCCTGGGCCTGAGTGATGCGGCTGACCTCGTCAGGACTCGGGTTGATCCGCAATTGGCCCCTGCCCCCGTCCAGGATGACGTCGGACCCGTCGGGCAGTTCCAGGGCGCGGGGGTCTATGCCCGCCACCGCGGGGATGTCCAGCGCCCGGGCCAGGATGGCGACATGCGAGGTCGCCCCCCCGCCGACGGTGGCGAAGCCCAGGACCTCTTTGGGATTAAGCTTGGCGGTATCCGACGGGGCCAGATCCTCGGCAATGAGGATGGAGCCCAGTGGCACCCTGGGTTCCTCCACCGGCTGGCCAGTGAGGATGCCCAGGACGCGCCGGCCCACGTCACGCAGGTCCACCGCACGTCCGGCCATGACGAGGTTCTTGAGCTTGGCCAGGCGCTCGGCCTGAGTGGTGTAAGCACGCTGCCAGGCGTAGGCGGCACTCTTGCCCTTGGCCAGGGCGCTCTCGGCGATGTCGAGTAGGCCCGGGTCCTCCAGCAACTCCTGATGGGCGGCGAAGATAGCGGCCTTCTTGGCGTCGGCCGCGGCCTTAAGCTCCGTCTGGAGCGCCTCCAACTCGTTCTTGGCCCGGTCAAGGGCGTCATCCAGTTTGCGCCTTTCCTTGCGCGGGTCCTCGTCGCCGGTCTCCGGGACGGCGATCTCCTCGCGGCGCAGTTGGTAAATCCTGCCCACCCCGAGACCGGGGGAGGCGGCCACGCCCAGCAGCAGGTTCGGGTCGTCGGAATGGGGGCGTGGGGCCGGGGCCTGAGCCGGGTCCGGCTCCGTAGTAGCCGGTGCCGGGGCTGGCCGGCTACCCTCATCACCCAGCCCCGCGGCCAGCTCCGGGGCTATGGTGTCGATGGCCTCCTGGGCGTCCGTGCCCTCGGCGATCACCACCACCTTATCGCCGAGGGCGATCTCGATCCCCATGATGGAGGTGACGCTCTTGGCGTTAGCCTCGTCGTCGCCGCGCTGGAGCAGTATCCTGGACTTGAACCGTTTGGCCAGACTGGCCAGCACGGCCGCCGGTCGGGCGTGGAGGCCGGTAGGGTTGGGGATGACGATGGCTGCGGAGGCGACCCGTTTGCCCCGGATCTCGGTGGCCGCGCCGACCTCCGCCAGGGTCAGGGTCAGACAGGCCTCCTGGCCGGTATACACCCGGCCGCTGGCCGCCAACATCGAGGCGACCAGCTCACCATTGGTGACGATCAGCAGGGTCAGCAGACTCTTGGCGCTGGTGGCCAGGAAGTCCGCATCGAAGGCAATGAGGGCGTCACCTAAGGCGACCTTTTGCCCCAGGGTGACCCGGGGTTCAAACCCCTGGCCCTTCAGTGCGACCGTATCCAACCCGATGTGCATCAGGATCTCGATGCCCTCCGGGGTAGTCAGGGTTACCGCGTGACCGGCGTGGTGGAGCTGGGTCACAGTGCCCGGGCAGGGGGCGGTCAATACCTGGCTGAGGGGGTCGATGGCCAGCCCGTCGCCGACCATCTTCTGGGAAAAGACCGGGTCCGGGACCTGCTCCAGGGGCAGGATGACCCCGTCCAGGGGGGCGCGAATTTCGAGGGCGGCCACGGCAATGCTCCTGTGGTGGGGCAATCAGAAGGTGACGCTGACCCGGGCGCCGATGGCCAGGGCGTTGTCGATGTCGCCGGTCGCGGCCGGGCGGATGATGTATTGGATGTCGGGCTGGATGCTGATGCCCCAGCCGAGGACGAACTGGTGGTTGAGCTCGATCACCGCCTCGTAGTCCTTCTCCGGCAGCCCTTGGGCCTGGCGCGCCACGTTGACCTCGTCGCTGAACCAGCCACTGGTTAGCCCGAAGCCCGTGGTGTCCTTGGGCCGGGCCTGGAACCACCCCTCGTAGACCAGACCGGTGTTGAAGTACCAGATCATGGGGTTGACGTCGTTGGTGAAGCTGAAGACCAGGGCCCCAAAGCCCCAGAGGCCGCGCCCTGCCCCGGGCTTCCCGCGATAGAGCATCTGGTCGGCCAGGACCCAGCCCATGGCGTTGCCGGTGGTCGTGGCCCCGGTGGTGCTGGCGACGTTCTGGAAGTCGCCGGTCATATAGTAGCCGCCGACCTTGTAGGTGCCAGGCAGGGCCTCCTTGGCGTCACGGTTGACGTGGTAGTGGAGTTCGCCGGCCAGGGTCACACCATTATCGCCCCAGCCCCAACTGGTGCCATGGTCGTTGTGGCTCGGGGCTGAGGGGTCACCCTGCTTACCCTCGGGGTCGCCGTCGTAGATCGCCGCCTGGATAGTCCAGTCTCTTGAGGGGGTGTCGTAACGAACCCGCGCCCCCCAAGTGGCCAGGGGGTAGGCGGTGAAGGTAAAGGGGTCCTGCAGAAAGACCGGTTTGGGGCTGCCGCAAAAGGAGTTGTTGACGAACTGACAGTACAGCGGCGAGCGCAGGAAGTCGTCGTTGGCGATGAGCCGCCCGTAGGCCAGGTTGAGACGCTTGTCCAGCAGGAGGGTATTGAACTGGACGTTGGCGAGCTTGACGTTCTCGCCACCATACAGTTCCTGGACCGTGAAGACATTGCCGCCTTCGGAGGGGGCGATGAAGCGCTCTGAGACCGAGAGCCCATCGCGCTTGGAGCCCTTGATCAGCAGGCTGGTCGCCGGGATGCCAAGGAGGCGCTGGAGGTCGAACTCGACATCCAGAGCAATGTTATCCGCATAGGTCCCGCCCAGAACCTCGCCACCGGCAACGTTGGCCATGGTCTCGGTGGTGTAGTTCAGGCCGATGCTGACGCCATGACCCTTCCAGGTGTCCCGCGCCCCCCAGTCGCCAAGCAGGTAATCACTGGTTGGGTAATCCGTCGCCGTCGCCCCCGGGGCGACGATCGCCAGGGCCACCGCCAGGGCGGCGGGGTAAAGCCTGCCTTTATTCCTTCTTGCCATCTGTGCTGTTGCTCCGGTGGTGATCGACGCCGATGCCGCCTTGGGGGTGGGTCGCGCCTGCAAGGATCGCACCTCACCTGGGGGGCCTTTGTATTGTCTTGAGGCCACGGCTCGCCATCGCCGGGACCGCACGTCCGCGCCTGGCGCGGATCATAGGTCGCGCAGAGGGATTGATCCAGTACGTCGGCACAAGGTTCTGAGTCCAGAAAAAATCGGTGGGGCTTGGCGCCGCTTGGAATGGAGCCAGACCAGCCGCCATGAGCCCCATAGGGTTGTCGCAGTAGAGGTCCCACCCCGGTCATAAAGCCGCTCAATTAAGGTGTGTTGGGGCCAGAGGCTTAGGGTATAGGCTGGACTTGCTGGGGTAAGTCGGCAACAATCCCCGGGTGCCTGGAACGATGGTCAGCAATCCCCTATGGCGGCTATTTGACGGGAGGCCGATGCCAGGTAGTCTCATGCCTATCCCCACGCCTTCTCCCTGGAAATGAAGCCGATGTTCGCCTGGATCGACCGCCTGCCCATCACTTTTATTGTTGTGGCTGCCCTGACTCTGGGGCTCGCACCCTTCCTGCCCGAACCCCATGCCTGGGAAAAGCTCAGGATGCTGGGCGGTGGGGAATTGGTACGCCCCATCGACATCTTCGACCTGATTCTGCACGCCACGCCCTGGCTCCTGCTTGCCCTCAAACTAGGCCGTTTGGGTCGCAAGAAGAGCCTTTGAAATCCTTAGAAGCAGACGACCGTGGCTAGCTTTGTCCAGACCCATGAGGCGGTCATCCGTCTCAGCGCCTTTTTTGGCATCTTCGCCGCCATGGCCCTATGGGAATGGCGCGCCCCCCGGCGGGCCTTGACCCTGTCCAGAGCCCGGCGCTGGTCAAGCAATCTGGGGCTGGTAGTGCTCAATACGGTGATGCTCCGCCTGCTCTTCCCCATCGCCGCCGTGGGGCTGGCGGCGACGGCGACCGCCCGGGGCTGGGGCCTGCTCAATCAGTTCCCCCTGGACCCCTGGCTGGCGATCCCCCTGGCCTTGATCGCCCTGGATCTGGCGATCTGGTCCCAACATGTCTTTTTCCACGCCGTGCCGGCCCTCTGGCGGCTGCACCGGGTTCACCATGCCGACCTGGACTATGACCTGACCACCGGGGCGCGTTTCCATCCCATTGAGATCATCCTGTCCATGCTGATCAAATTCGCGGTCATCCTGGTCCTGGGACCGCCGGTGGTGGCCATGATCCTCTTCGAGGTTATCCTCAACGGCATGGCCATGTTCAATCATGGCAACGTCGGCCTCCCCGCGGGGCTGGATCGGCGGCTGCGCTGGGTCCTCGTCACCCCGGATATGCACCGGGTCCATCACTCAGTCGCGGAAGATGAGACCAACTCCAACTTCGGTTTCAACCTATCCGGGTGGGACCGGCTGTTCGGCACCTATCGCACGGCACCGCGCGCCGGGCCATTGGGCATGACTATCGGTATCGATGACCACCGCGACCCCCGTGAGGTGGCCGCCCTGCCGGGGATGCTGGCCCTGCCCTTCCGGGGCGCGGTGACGGGCTATGCCATCAATCGCCGCGGTTGGGTTGAGGCGGACGGTGACCCCGCCAAGCCCCAGGGCAAACGGCCGTGAAGCAAACGCCACGTCTCTTCCTGACCCTGGCCCTGGCCGCTGGCATCGCCCTGGCTTTGGTCTACCGCGAGCACCTAGACACCGCCGCCCTGACGGCCTGGATCGCCGCCGCCGGCTTAGCCGGCCCCCTGGTCTTCATAGCGATTTATGCCATCGCCACCGTCTTCTTCCTACCCGGGTCGCTGCTGACCCTGGCCGGGGGGGCCCTCTTTGGGCCGATCTGGGGAACTCTCTACAACCTCACCGGGGCTACCCTGGGGGCCGGATTGGCCTTTCTGGTGGCCCGCTATCTGGCCGCCGATTGGGTCCAGGCCCGATCCAGCGGCATCCTCAAGCGCCTGGTCACGGGCGTGGAGACCGAGGGCTGGCGCTTCGTAGCTTTCACCCGCCTGGTCCCCGTATTTCCCTTCATTCTGCTGAACTACGCCCTGGGGCTGACGCGCATCCCCTTCCGCGACTACCTGCTGACCACCGCCATCTGCATGCTGCCGGCCGCCTTCGCCTTTACCTGGCTGGGCTTTACCGGCCGCGAGGCGGTGGTGGGTGGCGAGGGTCTGATCCAGAAGGGCCTGATCGCCCTGGCCCTGCTGGCGGCATTGGCCTTTGTGCCCCGCCTGGTGGCGCGCCTGCGCCATTCCCCATCAACCCAATCGGAGTAGTCTCTGATGGCCCCCGTTTTCAATGTTGGCAACAAGGGCTGGGTTCTCTAACCCCCATCATGGAGGCCTTAGCCATAGCGGAGGCACCGTTTGACCAAGGCCACCTGGGTGGTGAGGGCACCGATGAGACAGGGCCCCAGGGACTCTGGCCCTCCCCGGCCTATAGCCGTCAGATTGAGCGGCTGAAGGCCGCTATCGGCGAGACCATCTTCCTCGCGGAGCTGAATGACAGTGCCGTCCAACTTGGGATTCGGATAACCGGGACCCCCTTCATCCTCCTGGCGGTGATCGACTTTCCCCGACCTGATCCCACCCGGGGGCTCGCCCCGCACCTGGTCGTGCTCGATGACGGGCGCGGCGTGAATCTGGGGCGCATTGCCCGCATTACCCGCCACCGGGCCTTTTCCCCCCAGCCCGCTGATATCCTCTACCAAGATATGACTGCCACTCAGCACCTCTTGTTTGGGGAGCGGCGGCTGTCGCGGGATTTCATCGCCCATCGCTCCCGCGCGGTGCTGGGCCAGCTCCTGGGCCGAATTGGGGACTTGCCCCCCAACAGGCTGACGGCTAGTACGGAGGGGCTTAGTACGGGGGAGGCACCCTTGGAAACCCCATTGAATCAGGCAGGTTTGGACGCGGGCCAGCCGCGGACTTGAAGCTACCACCTCACCGGGGCCATCTTGGGCGCCGGCCGACCCTCGACCCACGGAGACCAACCCATGAAATCCTTGCTCCCACCCATCGGACTGGCACTGCTGCTGACCCTCACGCTAACGCCGCTCCAGGGCAAAGAGGTCACCCTGGAGTACCAGGGGTTGACCCTCAATGCTAGCCTGGAAACCACCGGTGCGGACTGGCCTCAAGGTCCCGTCGTCCTCATGACCCACGGCACCCTGGCCCATGGCGGCATGGAGACCCTGCAAGGCCTGCAAGCGGCTCTCAAGGACCGGGGCATCAGTTCCCTGTCCATGACCCTGAGCCTGGGGCTCGACAATCGTCACGGCATGTACGAATGCAACACACCCCATAGCCATCAACATACGGATGCGGTCGCCGAGATCGGCGCCTGGCTGGGCTGGCTCCATGACCAGGGCGCCACCCAGGTCGCCCTGTTAGGGCATTCCCGCGGCGGCAATCAGTCCGCCCGATTCGCGGTAGAGCACCCCGAGGCACCTCTCAGCGCCGTGATCCTGATAGCCCCTCAGACCTGGAACGAGGCCGAGCTGGAAAAGGACTATCGCCTGCGCTATGGCAAGGAGTTGGCCCCCCGGCTCGAGCAGGCCCGCCAGCTTGTTAGCACTGGCCGTGGCAACGTCATGCTGGAGCACCTGGATTTCATCTATTGCCCTGACACCTCCGCCACCGCCTCGGCCCTGCTCTCCTACTATGCCCCGGACCCGCGCATGGATACGCCCCGGCTGATTCCCGAGATCAAGGTCCCGGTGTTGGTTATCGCCGGCAGCGAGGACAAGGTGGTCGAGGGACTGGCTGAGAAGGTACAGCCCCTGGCCGATGGACAGCGTGTCCAGTTGATCGTCCTCGACGGCGCCGATCATTTCTTCCGCGATCTTTACGCGGATGACATCGGAGATGCCGTGCGGGCGCTACTGGCCAGAACGGGGTCCTGATCCCCGGCCAACCGGCGACAGCCGTCAAGGAGGAGGGCCTTGGGCACAACCGGGGCTGGCGAAATCAAGGCTTCAGGTGTGCAGGCCTGGCGGGGTATGGGATTGACTAACGCAAATCGAACCGGATGGGAATCCTGAGGGTCCAGCTTTCGCGACCTATCGCTAACGGGATGGGCTTGAAACGCCCCAACCGGTTGAGGGCCTGAACAGCCGCCTCATCTAGTTCAGTATCTCCGGTGGACTTGGCTACTTGCACCCGGTCGATACGGCCATCCGCCTGGAGAACGAAGGTCAGGGTGGCCGTGCCAACGGCACCGCGATGACGTGCCGCCTCCGGGTAGCGCTGTTGACGTTTGATCGCTCGCTGCAACTCGGCCAGATAGGCCGCTTCCGCCTGCGCCCGCCCGCTGGAGGAGCCCTGTTCATCCGCCACCGCGGCCGGGCCCGTGGCGGCGTCGGGCTTGGCCTGGGCCTCCTGCGGCGCTGGGACGGCCGGGCGGGCGGTTTTCAGACGCCGCTCGGGCTTCTTCTCCGGCTTGGGCGGCAATTGTGGCTTGGGCTTGGGTTTCTTGACTGGAGGGGGTGTGGCCACCTCGGGGGGCCTGACTTCCTCGGGGGCAACGACGGGCTCGGGTTCTGGCTCCGGTTCGGCTTCCGGCTCAGGTTCCGGCTTGGGCTCGGATGCCGACGCAGGTTCCGCGAGGGAGGCCAGGGGCTCATCCGCCACTGTCGTGGCGAACAGGGACAGATCCAGTTCCGTCAGTTCCTCCGCGTCAGACACCCGGGCGGGCGACTCCAGATTCAGCACCAGGGATAGGGCCAGCCCATGCGCCAGGGCCGAGACCAGGAGTCCCAGCCCGATGCAGGAGCGGCACAATAGGGGCGACATTACAAACGGCGGGTCAAGATGCTGACCCGTTCGATCCCCCGGGCCTTGAGGCGATCGACGACGCCGGTGAAGGCCTCGAAACGGGCTTGAGCATCCACCCGCAGCACGACGGGGGTCCCCAGGACCAGTTGATCGAATCTGGGCTCCAGGTCGGCGAGCGCCGCCGGCCCCGCCCCCACCCTCTCGTTATCCCAAAAGATCTGGCCATCGGCGGCAATGGCGATCTCGACGGGGGTGACATCCAGGGGCGCGGCCTGGGTCTCCGCCCCTGGCAAACGGATCGGCAAGCGCCCCTCGATCAGGAAGGTCGCGGTAGTCAGGACGATGGCCAACAACACCAGCATGACGTCGATGAAGGGAATGACATTGATTTGATCCATACGCTTCATGGTCGGACCTCAGGCGCTCGCCCGCCGGCCCCAGCGCGCCTTGAGCACATCCACGCGCCGCAGCAGGGCGTTATAGAAGACGATGGAGGGCATGGCGACCAGCAAGCCCAAGGCCGTGGCCTTGAGCGCCAGTGCCAACCCGACCATGATGGTCGAGGTATCGATAGTGCCCCCCTGGCCCATGTCATGGAAGGTGATGAGGATACCGAGGACGGTGCCAAGCAGCCCCACATAGGGGGCATTGGCGCCGACGGTGGCGATCACCGTGAGATGGCGCGTCAGGGCGATCTCCAGATCTTCCAACCGACGGAATGACGCCAAGTCCACCCGCGCGAAATAGAGATAGCGCTCGACGGTGAAGGCCAGGGTGAGAAAGCTCATGAGGCCGAGCAACCCCAGCAGGCCAGCATCCAGGTAGATCTTTAACAACTCCAAGGTAACTACCCCCAATGATTAATGGTGGTGTGCCGGTGCCTACCAGGCAGAGCGGGCTCCCGGCGTCCGGGCGCAATGCTACAATCCCCCTCGCCGCCCCTGCCCACCGAGCGCCCGCCCCGCCAGTGTTCGACTCCCTGACCCGTATCATCCAGGCCTCCCTGCTGCAACTGCGCTGGTTGTCGGTGATGGCTATGGCCTTGGCGGCACTGGTCAGTCCCTACCTCCTTGGCCCCTCCGATCTCATGGGCCGTCTGCTGGCCTTTACCGGGGTCATTGCCATCATCAACCTGGTTTTTATGCTGGCCGCCCGGTTGCTGGGCACAGCCCTGGATGTCCCATTTTTCTTCTCACCCCTGATGCAGCTAACCTTCGATCTCCTGGCCTGGGGTGCCTACATCTTCATCTCCGGCGGGGCGACCAACCCGCTGATTTCCATCTTTCTGCCCCTGGTCGCCATCGGCGCCCTGATCCTCGGCCAGCGCCAGGCCTGGCTTTTCGCCCTGGCCGCCATCCTGATCTATTCCTTTCTATGGCGTTATTACGTCCCCTTGTCCATCACCGACTTCTCCCTAGCCGGCTCTCTGCACCTCTTTGGCATGTGGCTGGTTTTCACCCTGTCGGCAGTCATGGTCGTCTGGTTCATCCTGCAACTCAACGCCAGCATTCGCCACCGGGACCAGGAACTTGCCGCCGCCCGCGAGCGGGCCATTCGGGACGACTGGCTGATTTCCCTGGGCAGTCAGGCCGCTGGGGCGGCGCATGAACTCAGCACACCCCTGGCCACCCTCAATATTTTGGTTGATGATCTTCTGGATGACCCTCACCTGGCCGCTGAGCTGGTCCCCGATGTCCAGGCCATGAAGGTGCCGATCCAGCACTGCAAGGAGACCCTGAGCCAACTAACGGCACGGGCGAGCCTAGCCAGCGCAGACGAACAGCCCTGCTGCCCAGCCCGGGCCTGGTTACAACCCCTGCTCCTCGCCTGGCAAAGCCAGCACCCCCAGGCCGAATTGCACCTGGACATCCATCAGAACCTCGACAACTTCCTTCTGCCTGCGGACCTGGCGATCGAGCGCGCCCTGACCAACCTTCTCGACAACGCCCTCAAGGCCCAGGCCAGCCTTATCCGAGTCAGCGCCCTGGCCAGGGCAGGCACCCTCGAAATAAGGGTCACGGATAACGGTACCGGCATACCCAGGGCGACCCTGGAGACCATCAAACAGCGCCAACCCGTCATCTCGACCCAGGGCATGGGCGTGGGCCTGCTACTGGGACGCGCCGCCATCGAGCGCCGCGGCGGCGGCCTGAGCATCCTGGCGCCCGAAACCGGCGGCGCCACCATCAAGGTGTGCCTGCCCCTGGCCGCCGTGAGCGAGAGCCCTGATGCCGGCTGAAGCCAAACCCCTGCTCCTGGTCGATGACGACGACCTCTATCGGGAGGTGCTCGCCCGTTCCCTCACCCGCCGGGGCTTCCAGGTCACGTCCGTTGCCACGCCCGCGGCAGCCTTGGCTTGCTGCCAGGAACAGGTTCCCGACTACATCATTCTCGACCTGAATCTGGGCGGACAATCCGGCCTTAACCTCATCCAGCCCCTTCTGACCCTCGCGCCCGAAGCCCGCATCCTCATCCTCACGGGCTACGCCAGTATTCCCACCGTCGTCAGCGCCATGAAGTTGGGGGCCGTCCATTATCTGGCTAAGCCCGCCGACGTGACGGACATGGTCCGCGCCCTGGTCGAGGAGGGAGCGGCTACCGGGGAGTCCGTCCCTGAACAACGCTTGACCGTGCGCCACCTGGAGTGGGAATACATCCAGCGCATCTGGGATGAACATGGCGGCAACATCGCCGCCACCGCCCGCGCCCTGGGCATGCATCGCCGCACCCTACAGCGAAAACTGGCCAAACGCCGCCCCCAGGACCCGCGGCCACCCCCCTCCTGAGGCAGGTCCCGAACCCTGGTCAGAATGTGAGATTCAGCCCGACATAGAAGGACCGCCCCATGCCGGGAACCGCGGTGCCCCAGGCCGGGGTGATGGGGTTGAGTTCCATGGTTTTACCCTGCCCCAGATAGGCGCCGCCCAACGGCAGGGAATAGAAGCGGTCGAGCAGGTTTTCGATGCCAAAATCGAGCCTGACCTTGGTCCAGGAATAACTGCCGCGCAGATTGAAGAGGGTGTAGCCCGGGGTTTCGATCTCATTGCGGACCGCGGACAGGTCATCCTTGGTATCCACCATGACCACCTCGATGGCATTATCCCAGCCGCCCAGTTTTTGGGTCAGCGACAAGGCCACATTGAGCGGCATGATGTTGTAAAGGCCATCATGCGTATCCAGGTTTTCCCCCTTGGTATAGTTCAGGAGACCCTTGAGGCCAAAGCGGCCTAGGTCATTCTTGAAGAGTGGCATCTTGCCTGAGATATCGATGCCGTAGAGCTCGGCCTTCTGGTTGGCATATTGCAAAACGTTGAAGGCGTCGGGGAGCCAGACCGCCGTCCTGATGGCATCAACGTAATCGGTGACATAGGTGTAATAGGGCGTTGCCTGCACCTCCCACTCTCGCTCCGGGGCATGCCAGTCGAAGGTCGCCGAGAGGGTATTGGCCTGTTCCGGTTTGAGGTTGATGTCGCCGACATAGCCATTACCATCGCCTACGGCGTTGTTCATGCTCGCCGCCATGGTCCAGGAGGACCAGGTGTAGCGCTCGTAAAGATTGGGGGAACGCACCAGATGGGCATAACCGAATTCCAGGTTCTTGGTCTCGTCCAGCCGATAACGGGCCAGGGCGGTCAGGTTGACATTGTTATCGGTTACCTGATGGTCCTGGGCATTGAAGCGATTGGCTTCCAGGTATTGATTGCCGGGGGCTGTGGGGCTGGTGTTGTAACCGCGGACATCTCCAGTATTCGTATCGACCTGCTCGAAGCGAATACCCAGCAAAGTCAGCCATTGCGGGGTGGGCCGCGCCTCCCATTCACCGAACAGTGCCACGCGGTCGCGCCGGCCGTCGTTGATATTCCAGAAGGTGCCGGGATACATGTTGGCTCCGGAGGGTGACCACCAGTCATTGAGCCGGTAGCCCTGGTATTCGGCGCCCAGCCGCAACAGATTCGTAGCGGTCAGATCGATGTCGGCCTGAAGTTTGGCGCCCAGAGTCTTGGCATCCGTGTTCATGGGCATGCCAGCGGCGCAGGTGCTGCTGATGGGCCAACAGGGTGTGCCATCGACGGCCGTCCGGCCAGAAGCGGGGCCATACCAGAAGCGCTTGTCCGGACCAAAATCCATGAAATGGTCAACCTTCTGGTAGTAAGTCTGGGCCTCCAGTTTGCCCCAGTTAAAGTCGCCGGTGTAATTCAGATTAAAGCTCTTCTGCTCATTGCCGAGCATATCCATGCGCTGGTTTGGGAACAGTTCCTCAGGAATATCCTGGTAGCCGATCTCGGCTTTGATCTTATGGATGCCGCTCTTCCACGCAAAATCCAGCGTTTGGTTGCGGGTATCATAGGCCGTCGATCCCACCTCATTGAGGGGGAGGCTATGCCCAAGGCGGCCCGTGGCCCGCGTGGTCTTGAAGTCGCTACCGGCCTGGTAGTTCTGCGACTTCGCCAAGGCCCCACTGTAGGCAATGCTGAGGCTATCAGTGGCCGCGCTGGCCCCGACATTGGCGCTGTAACCATTGCCGTTGCTCTGGTAGTAGCCGCCGACCGTACCCTTGAGCAGGTACTTTTGATCGGGGGCGGCGAATTCCGGCTCGGGTGAGTCCGCGATGATGGTGCCGCCGATGCTATCGCCCGCCAGGCTCACGGGCACGATGCCGGCATAGACCTTGAGACTACCGACCGCCGTCGGGTCGAGATAGGACAGCGGGGGATTCATGTGATTGGGACAGGAGGCGATCAGGTCCATGCCATCGACCTGGATGCGCACCCGGTCGTCAGCCAGGCCATGAATAGCGGGCAGACTGGAAACGCCACCGGCCCCGTAGAGGCTGACGCCCGGTACCTGGAGCAGCAGCTTGGCGGTATCACTGGTGCCGACCCGAGCGGCCTCCAGTTCTGGACCCGTTATCATGCCGGAGTTGGGGAAGGACCCGGGCGTCTCGGCGCTGACGACGATTTCACTCAGGTCGGTCGCGCCCTCGGCGCCGGCGTGGTGCCAGGTCGCCGCCATGGCACAGGCGACCGCCACAGCGGTGTAAAGCGGGTGAAGACGATGCCCCATCAAATGCTACCCTTAATCGGTTGGTGATCAGCAATTGATGATTATCAAGGGACATACGGGTGGAGGGGTATGCGACAAATTGTCGCGGGGCCCGGTATCCCGCCCCAGGGGCAAGCGGGGCGTCCCGGGTTCCCGCGGTTCCAGGAATGGCGGTACCGCCTGCCGACTCGGTCCGGGGTCTCTTGGTAGCCTCAGCCAAAACGGAAAGCGGACAGGGTGGTTTCCATCACCCGGTCGCTGAAGACGCGCTGGCCGGGCTGATCGCTGGCCGCGCCGGCAACCACCATCAGGGGCAGCAGATGCTCCTCCGCCCGCGGGGGATGAGAGAGCCGCGCCGCGGGCGCTTGCGCCCAATCGACCAGCAAGTGCTGGCGCTCTGCCGCCTCCGCTTGCACGGCGGTGGTCAGCCAGGCGTCGAACTGGTCGGAGATGGGACCAAAGCGGGGATCGCCATAGCCCCGCATGTTGTGAAAGCTCATGCCGCTACCCAGGATCAGGACGCCCTCGTCTAGGAGGGGCGCCAAGGCTTGGCCCGCCCGCCAATGGAGATCGGGGTCCAGGTCCCGGTGCAAGGAGACTTGCACCACCGGTATGTCCGCATCGGGAAACATCAGCATCAGGGGGATGAACATCCCATGATCAAAGCCCCGTTTCGGGTCGAGACAAGAGGCTAGCTTGGCCTGCCCCAGCAACTCGGTGATGCGTGACGCCAACCGGGGCTCTCCGGAGGCGGGATACCGCAAGTCATAGGTGTGCGGCGGAAAGCCATAATAATCATAGATAAGCTCCGGCCTGGGGGCGCTCGTGACCATGAAGCCGGACTCCAGCCAGTGCGCCGAAACAACCAGGATGGCCTGGGGGCGTTGGGGCAGGATGGCGGCCACCCCCTTGAGAAAGCTAGCTATCTTGGTCCAGGCATGGGGTGGATTCCAGTCCATAAAAAAACAGGGACCAGCCCCATGGGGGACGAACCAGGTCGGCATTCGGGTCCTGGAGCCCAGAGGCCCTGCCTTGGTAGTGGCATTCATAGGAGTTCTCCGGTCAATGGAAATTGCGGCTGGTCTGGTGGCCTATCTGCAAGATGCGGAACCTTCAGCACCCGGAAGGGCGCGGTACCCAGGGTGCAAAAGCTGGGGCCAGGATTCTTCATCAGCCGCGTCAGAACCGAACTCAGAGCCGGGTTACCTGCACATTGACCCAGATCATGATTCCCCTTCAGACCCCCGCGAGGCTTGATGTGGATCAAGTATGCCACTTCCGTCCTCGGCGACTATAAGACGCGAAGCCCAAGCCCTACCCTGACCCGGTTCCCGGATGATACCGGGTCTCCGGCCGTTTGCTGTTGCTGGTGGTCGCGGGGCGGCCCTGTGAGTCTGAACCCATGCCCGACCCTGGCCCCGTCGATGGCGTTTGAGGTATGCGAATGAATGTCTGTGGTTGTGTCGTAGAAACCAGAGCGCTGGATGCACCCGCGGTAGCCCAGCGGCTTATGGAGCTGCCTGGTGTCGAACTGCATGCGAGCGAAGGCGGCAACCTCGTGGTCACGGTGGAAGACACCCTCGAGACGATGGCTGTGGACACCCTGGCGGCGTTGGGCCATGTAGCTGGCGTCCTTAATACATCCCTGATCTACCACTATGGTGGGGACGAACCCTTGGAGGATGGTGACCGTGAATATCAGTCGGCGTGATTTCATCATGGCTCAGGCGGCGGTGGCCGCCGCGGCGGCGGTAGGCATCACCCTGCCAGCGGAGATCCGGGCGCAGGCCGCAACCGGCGATGAGGGTATCCGTTGGGACAAGGCCCCCTGCCGCTTCTGCGGGACGGGTTGCAGTGTCCTGGTGGGGGTCAAGGACGGCAAGGTGGTCGCCAGCCAGGGTGACCCGGACGCCCCAGTCAACCGTGGGCTCAATTGCATCAAGGGCTATTTCCTGCCCAAGATCATGTACGGCAAGGACCGCCTGACCCAACCCCTGCTGCGCAAAACCAACGGCAAGTACGACAAGAATGGCAAATTCGAGCCCGTCTCCTGGGACGAGGCCTTCGACATCATGGCCCAAAAGTGGAAGGAGGCCATGAAGAAGGAGGGCGGTGTCACCCGGGTGGGGATGTTCGGCTCTGGTCAGTGGACGGTCTGGGAGGGCTATGCCGCCGCCAAGTTCATGAAAGCCGGTCTGCGCTCCAACAACCTCGACCCCAATGCACGGCACTGTATGGCCTCCGCCGTGGTGGGCTTCATGCGTACCTTCGGCATCGATGAGCCGATGGGCTGCTACGACGACCTGGAGCACGCGGATGTCTTCGTCCTTTGGGGTTCCAACATGGCGGAGATGCACCCCATCCTCTGGTCGCGCCTCACCGACACGCGCCTGACGAAAGAGGGTTGTGAGGTCCATGTCATGTCCACCTATGAGCATCGCTCATTTGAGTTGGCGGACAACTCCATTGTCTTCAAGCCGCAGACCGATCTGGCCATCCAAAACTACATCTGCAACTACATCATCCAGAACGGCAAGGTCAACAAGGCCTTCGTCGATGCCCACTGCAACTTCAAGAAGACCAACCTGGACATCGGCTACGGGCTGCGCCCCAATACCCCGCTGGAGCAGGCGGCCACCAACAACGGCTACCCCGACCCGGCCGATCCCGAGAAAAAAAAGAAAAAGGGCGACCCCATGGGGTCAGAGCCCATCACCTTCGAGGAATTCGCGAAACTGGTGGAGCCCTATACCCTGAACTATGTCTCCGAACTCTCCGGAGTGCCCAAGGAGAACCTGGAGGCCCTGGCCAAGGCCTATGCCGATCCCAGCAAGAAGGTCGTCTCCTTCTGGACCATGGGGTTCAACCAGCACACCCGCGGGAGTTGGGTGAACTCCAACATGTACAACGTGCATTTGTTAGTGGGTAAGATTTCGGAGCCCGGCAATGGTCCCTTCTCGCTGACCGGTCAGCCCTCCGCCTGTGGGACGGCGCGCGAGGTCGGGACCTTCGCCCACCGGCTGCCCGCCGATATGGTGGTGATGAAGCCTGAACACCGCGCCGTTGCGGAGAAGGTTTGGCAGCTCCCCGAGGGCACCATCAACCCGAACATTGGCTACCACGCCGTCTTGATGCACCGCATGCTGAAAGACGGCAAGATGAATTGCTATTGGCAGCAGTGCAACAACAATATGCAGGCGGCGGCCAACATGAACGGGGAGAGTTACCCCGGTTGGCGTAACCCGGACAACTTCATCACCGTATCCGATCCCTATCCCACGGTCTCAGCCCAGGCAGCGGACCTGATTCTACCTACCTCTATGTGGACGGAGAAGGAGGGGGCTTATGGCAATGCCGAGCGGCGCACCCAATTCTGGCGTCAGCAGGTAGACGCCCCGGGTCAGTCAAAATCCGACATGTGGCAGGTCATGGAATTTGCCAAGCGCTTTAAGGTGGAGGAGGTCTGGCCGGAGGAACTGCTGGCCAAAATGCCAGAATATCGGGGCAAGACCCTCTACCAGATCCTGTACGAGAATGGCGTGGTCAATCAATTCCCCTTCAACGGCAAGATCACGGATGATCGCGGCAATGCCTACGGCAACCACGAGAGCGCCGATTTCGGTTATTACGTCCAGAAGGGTCTGTTTGAGGAATATGCCAGCTTCGGGCGGGGCCATGCCCATGATCTCGCGCCCTTCCAGGCCTACCACGAGGCCCGCGGCCTACGCTGGCCTGTGGTGGATGGCCGTGAGACCCTGTGGCGGTTCCGCGAGGGTTATGACCCCTACGTTACCAAAAATAACCCGCAGGTTGCCAAGGGCGACGTGTACTTCTACGGCAACAAGGACGGAAAGGCGAACATCATTTTTGCCCCCTACGAGGCTCCACCGGAGGTCCCGGATGCCGAGTACCCCCTGTGGCTGTGCACCGGGCGGGTCCTGGAGCATTGGCACTCCGGATCCATGACCCGGCGCGTCCCGGAACTCTACAAGGCGGTGCCGGATGCGCTGGTTTTCATGAACAGGGAGGACGCCAAGCGCTTAGGCATGCGCGACGGGCAAGTGGCCAAGATCTCCTCGCGGCGCGGGGAAATCACCGCCACCATTGAGACCCGCGGGCGTAACCGCCCACCGGAGGGGTTGATCTTCATCCCCTGGTTCGACGCCAGTCGCTTGGTCAACAAGCTAACCCTGGATGCGACCTGCCCGCTCTCCAAAGAGACCGACTACAAGAAGTGCGCGGTTAAGGTGGAAAAGGCCTAGGGGACGGTTGGTCCGCCAATGAACGCAAAGGTTGCGGCTGTCAATCGTCGCCGGTTCCTGGGCGACATGCTCAAGACCGCCTGCGGCGTCGGGCTGTTCGGGCTTGGGCTCGGGTTCTATGCCAAGGGCGTCTCGTCGCTGCCGGCGGCGGCAATCCGCCCGCCGGGTGCCCTTCCGGAGGACCAGTTCAATGGTGCCTGCATCCGCTGTGGGCTCTGTGTGCGCGACTGCCCCTTTACCATGATCCACCTCGCCAAACTCGGCGACCCGGTCGCCACCGGGACCCCCTACTTCTTCGCCCGCGAGAAGGGGTGTGAGATGTGCGAGGACATCCCCTGCGTCCTGGCCTGTCCCACCAATGCCCTGGATCACTCACTAACGGACATCAACAAGGCACGCATGGGGCTTGCGGTCCTGGTGGATCACGAGAATTGCATCGCCTTCCTGGGCCTACGGTGTGAGGTCTGCTATCAAATCTGTCCCGTCAAGGATGAGGCCATCACCCTGGATCGCCACCACAATGAGCGCTCGGGCAAGCACGCCCTTTTCATCCCGGTGGTCCATTCCGATCGCTGTACGGGCTGCGGCAAGTGTGAGGAGGCGTGCATCCTGGAGCAGGCGGCCATCAAGGTCCTGCCCGAACACTTGGCCAAGGGCGAGTTGGGGCCGCACTACCGCCTGGGCTGGGAGCAGAAGAAGGCGGCGGGTGGATCCCTGGTGACCCCCGACGCGGAGCACAGATATAACCTCCCGGAGGGGATGCGTTACGAGCACGGCGGGCGCGGGCTGATGGAGGCCCTCCCCGGTTCCACCCCAGGTCTGCCGCCGGACGCGATTCCGGGTGTAGTCCCTGGTGTAGAACCCATGGCGGTACCGGGCTCGGCCAATCCGCTGGAAACCCTCAATGGGGGGGCGGCCCTCTAGGGCCTGCGGCGCCGTGGACATCAATAGCTATCCCGGCAAGTCCGCGGTCGAGGAACAGGGCTGGCTCAAGGCCCACAAGTGGTTGGTGCTGCGCCGCCTGTGCCAATTCGGAATTCTCGGGCTCTTCCTGCTCGGCCCCCTGGCAGGCGTCTGGATTGTGAAGGGCAATCTCTCGGCGAGCATGACCCTGGGCGTACTGCCGCTGACCGATCCCATGCTCCTGCTGCAATCCATGGTCTCCGGGGCCTGGCCGACCTTAAGCGGCGTCATCGGGGCCCTGATTGTGCTGGCCTTCTATGTCCTGATCGGAGGTCGGGTCTTCTGCTCCTGGGTCTGCCCCGTGAATTTGATCACGGACCTGAGCGCTTGGTTGCGGCGGCGCTTTGATCTACGCACCACCTCACGCCTGTCGCGAAGCCTGCGCTATTGGATCCTGGTGGTGGTCCTGTTCCTGCCGGCGATCACCGGCATCATCGCCTGGGAGTCCATCAACCCGGTGTCCATGGCCCATCGTGGCCTATTTTTCGGTATGGGCGGGGCCTGGGCAGTGCTGGCGGCGGTGTTTCTGTTTGATCTGCTGGTGGCGCGCAATGGCTGGTGTGGGCACTTGTGCCCGGTTGGGGCCTTTTATGGGCTTATGGGTGCCAAGGCCCAGATGCGCATGGTGGCAGCCCAGCGCCAGCGGTGCGACGACTGCATGGACTGCTTCAACATCTGCCCCGAGCCTCAGGTCATCAAGCCAGCCCTGAAGGGGGACAAGCACGGGATCGGGCCCCTGATCCTTGACATCAATTGCACCAACTGCGGGCGCTGTATCGATGTCTGCTCTAAGGACGTCTTTCGCTTCGGTTTCAGGTCGGGAAAGCCTACTACTGCGGCCGGGCCCGGGGCGACCCAGGAGCTAGGGCCGGGCTCCCCGGTTCTGTAACTTAGCCTATCCAATCGAGCCAAACCCAAATCACGAGGTAGTGGAGAACGCGATGAACAAGATGATCCAACTGGCGGCCCGCTTGCTTGCTCCGTCCCTGATCCTGTCCCTGAATCTTGTCGCTGTCAGCCCGGTCCAGGCCGCGGATACTGGACCCGTGGTGGATCCGCAACGCAAGGATCTGGCTCTGGACGCCGGCTCGGCGCCCACGGAGCGTCGCCGGGTTGAGGTGGTCCAGGGTGGCATCACCCGCTCCTACAAGGAGCAGCCTCCCATGATCCCCCACCCCATCGAGAAGTATGAGATCAGCCTGCGCGGCAATGGCTGTCTCAAATGTCACAGCCCGGAGACCTATCAGACGGAAAAGGCCCCCAAGCTTGGAGATAGCCATTTCTTGGACCGGGATGGTAAGAGGCTGGAGCAGGTATCCATGCGGCGGTATTTCTGCACCCAATGCCATGCGGTGCAGTTCGACGGGGTGCCCCTGGTGGAAAACGCCTTCCAGGGACGCCGCTAGGCTCGGGGTAGCGGCCTCGGGGCCGTTCGCCAGCCGGCTACTAAATAAAGATCCGTACTGTTGGAGTGAAACCCATGTCAGAAGAGAAACCCCGCACCGCCAAAAAGGCCCTCACCCTGCTGCTCATCGGCGGCGTCGTCGGCATCGTCTTCTGGGGCGGTTTCAACACCGCCATGGAGGCGACCAATACCGAGACCTTCTGTATCTCCTGCCATGAAATGAAGGACAACGTCTACAAGGAGTTACAAGACACCATCCACTATCAAAACCGGACCGGGGTGCGTGCGACCTGCCCCGACTGCCACGTCCCCAAGGACTGGGTACACAAGCTGATTCGCAAGGTGCAGGCGAGCAACGAGCTGTATCACAAGTTCATGGGCACCATCGACACCCGTCAGAAATTCGAGGCCCACCGCATCGAACTGGCGCAGAATGTCTGGACGGCCATGAAGAAGACCGACTCCCGCGAGTGCCGTAACTGCCACAACTTCGATTCCATGGACTACGACAAGCAGGACGCCCGCAGCTCCACCCGGCACGAGGACGCCCAGGCGGACGGGTTAACCTGCATCGACTGCCACAAGGGCATAGCCCATAAACTGCCCAAGGAATATAGCCCCGAGAAGGACATCGCTGGCCAGAACGTCTATTACCGCAAGTAAGCCGAATGGGGGCGGTCCCGGACCGTCCCAGCATAACCTTTCACCCGTTTTACGAAACACCCGTCCAACCTACTGATGACTCATAGGTCTGCTCGCGAAACTGAAGGGATGCCAGGCGGGCGTAGAGTCCGCCCTCGGCCATCAGGGCTTCGTGGGTGCCGGCCGCCACCAGGCAACCCTGGTCCAGCACCAGGATGCGATCGACCTGGCGCACCGTTGCCAGGCGATGGGCGATAACGATGCTAGTGCGGCCCGCCATTAACTCTGTCAGGGCCAGTTGCACCAGTCGCTCGCTTTCCGCATCCAGGGCGCTGGTGGCCTCGTCCAGCAAGAGCAGGACCGGGTCCCGAAGGATGGCGCGGGCGATGGCGAGCCGCTGGCGCTGCCCCCCGGAGAGCCGCACCCCCCGTTCGCCCAGAAAGGTGTTGAAGCCGTTCGGGAGCCGATCCAGAAATTCGCTGGCGTGGGCGGCATCCGCGGCGCGGCGCACGGCCGCATCGGGGACCTCCAGGCCATAACGGATGTTCTCCCAGGCGTCGGCACCAAAGATCACCGGGTCCTGAGGGACCAGAGCAATCTGGCGGCGCAATTCAACCGGCTCCAGGTCGCGCAAATCCACACCATCGAAACACAAAGCGCCCGTCTGGGGATCGTAAAAGCGCAGCAGGAGTTGGAACAGGGTGGTCTTGCCGCCCCCCGATGGGCCGACCAGGGCGACCTTTTCCCCGGGTCGGATCACCAGGGACAGGTTCTTGACGACCTGGAGATCTGGGTGGGCCGGGTAGGCAAAGCCCAAATCCTGGATGTCGATCCGCCCCTGGGCTGGCCGGGGCAGGGATTGGGGGTGGGCGGGGGCGCGAATGCCGCTCTCGGTGGCCAGCAGTTCCATCAACCGCTCGCTGGCCCCGGCGCCGCGCAGCAGTTCGCCGACGATCTCGCTCAGGCCGCCGATGGAACTCGCCACCAGCACGGCATAGAAGAGGAAGGCGGAGAGTTCCCCCCCGCTCATGTGGCCTGCCAGTACCTCGCGCCCACCAACCCACAAGACAGCGCCGATGGCCCCAAAGGTCAGGGCCGTGGCGATAGCGCCCAAGGCGGCACTGAGGAGGGCGCGGCGTAGGGCCGTGCCAAAGGCCGCCTCCACCCGTTCGTGGTAGCGCTCCCGATCGATAGCCTCATGGCAAAAGGCCTGAACAGTGCGGATGGCGTGTAGCACCTCATCCACAAAGGCCCCGACGTCGGCGACACGATCCTGACTGGCCCGGGACAGGCGCCGCAGACGGGAGCCAAGCAGCCAAAGTGGCAAGATCACCAGGGGCGTACCCAAGAGTACCAATCCGGTCAACTGGGGGCTGGTGAGGGCCAGCATGATGAGGCCGCCGATGACCAGCAGGGAGGCCCGCAGAGCCATGGCCAGGGTCGAGCCCACCACGGTCTGCAGCAGGGTGGTGTCCGAGGTCAGGCGCGAGATGATCTCCCCAGTACGCGTCGTCTCGAAGAAGCCCACATCCAGCCCCAGGACCCGTCCGAAAACCGCGGTGCGGATATCCGTGATGACCCGCTCACCGATCCAACTCAGCAGATATGACCTGGCCAGAATGGCCCCCGCCATGGTCAGTACCACGGCGAGGAAGAGTTGGAGGGAGCGGTTGAGGGCGGCCTCGGAACCCAGCTTGAGCCCGGTATCGACGACCGAGCGGATCACCTGGCCAAAGGCCAGCACGGCCCCAGCGGCCACTAAAAGGGCCAGCACGGCCAGCAGCACCCGCCCAAAGTAGGGTCGCACGAAGCCCAGCAGGCGCATCAGGGGCTTGAGATTGCGGGTGGTGGGCCTCTGCGGAAGGTCGGATGAGGAAGAGCGCATGGTGATCTCGGTTAAAATAGGTGGGTCGCGGGCCCGCGGGCAGCCCTCGCGCGTCATCATATACCCGGCGCCAGTCACGCTTTGGCCGTGGTGAAAGGTGGAAGGTGAAAGCGGGTGGCGGCAGGCCCGGGTCGGGTAGCGGCGGGCGGGGGACGCCGTGAATACGTCCCTGTAGGCTTGGCAGCAGCATCCCGGCTGCCGACCCTCCCACCCGCCGCCACCCGACCCGGGCAGGCACCCTGATCGCTGGTCTCGCCAGCCACCACCTGACCTGGACAAGGACCTGGCGGCGGGTTTCGCCTCGGCCATCGGGCCAGGGCTAGCGGCCAGTCTCGTTCGAATGAACTGGCGCAGGCCTCGCGGCGGGGCGCTTTAACCCCTTTCGACCCACCAACCGACGATCAGGAATAACCCATGGGCACCTTTACCCGTTTCATGCAGATCGACTGCCCCGAGACCATCCCCTGCGGACCCGATGGCGAGCACGAGGCCTTCGAGGTCGGCTTCACCGCGGACGGCGAGATACCCTTTCCCCAGGTGATACTGCATGCGCCGGGCCGGGTACTCTTGCTCAAGGGCGAGGCGATCCGGTCTCGTCAGACCGCTTCCGGGACCTGGCATTACGCCACCCGGGTGCCAGCGGGCAAGCTGACGGGAGAGGGAGTAGCCATCCAGATCGAGGGCTGTCGCCAGGCTGATATCGGCCTGGCCGGGGCCGACGAATGGATCAAGGTCTTCCGGGATGTACGCCTGATCCACCCGCCACGCCCGGCAGTCATCCGCGCCCAGGGGTCCGGCAGTGCCGAGGTCAAACTCTACTTCGGCATCCACAAACACATGCACCAGCCCTATTACAACACCACCGACCGCAACTATTGGGATGGCGAAAAGGATCAGATCTTCGGCTCACGGGGCGGCAACTATACCGACTTCATCCCGGCCGCCGTTCAGCAATATCTCGACGGTGGCCTCCCCCATGCGGGGCTGTCCACGAGTTGGAGCGGTTCCCTGATCGAGCAATTAGACCGCTGCGGGGACGAAGGGCTCTGCGGCGGCCGCTTTGCCGGCTGGAATCAAGCCCTGCGCCAACTGGCCGGGGCCAGTACCACACTCGGCAACCCGCGCATTGCTTTTTCCGCCTTCGGATTCTTCCACCCCCTGATGCCTCTGATCCCGCACCAGGACATCGTTCGCCAGATTCACTGGCACCGCGACCTGATCCAGCGGGTCTTTGGTGTCGGGGCTTCGCGGGTGCTGTTTCCACCAGAAACCGCCTTCCATGTTCGTATGATCCCGGCCCTGAACGAGGCCGGCGTGACGGCAGTGATCTATGACTCCATCCACCGTTTCCGCGCCTGTCGCGATTACCCCTATGCCGGTCTCGGCGAGGGTATGTTGCCGCCCAATGCCGCCGAACAGGCTAATCCGGCCGTGGACGATTGGCTGCAGATGCGCAATATCTGGGCAGGCTCCCGGATTTCACCACGCCTGCTTAAGCCAGAATATGTGGGCTACGAGGACCCGGATGGCAAGCTCCATAAGATCATCGCCGTCCCCGCCGAGCGTTATATCGGCAACGAAGATGCCCGCGGCGGTTTCGGCGCCTTGCAATACCCTGACGTGCTGGGACAGGTCCATGACCGGATCGTCGCGACTGACGGTTTCGACCCCGCGCACCCACCCTTCTTTTTGTTGCACTCGGACGGCGATAATCACGGCGGCGGTGCCGACAGCTATTACCATCACAACACGGCGCGCCTGGTCGCGTGGCTGCAACAGGACAGCCGCTTCGAACTGACCACGGTGGAGGACTATCTGCAACGCTTCCCGCCCGACCCTACCCAGGTATGCCATATCGAGCCCGGCTCCTGGGCCGGCGCCGACAACGGCGATCCGCAATTCATGAAGTGGTTCAGCCGCTACGACCAGCCCTACTCGCCCGACCTGAACTCCTGGGCCGTGCTCACCGCCTTCCAGAATTGCGTCCATACCCTGGAATACAGTGAGCCCGGGCATCCGGCACTGGCAGAGGCGCTCCGGCTACTGTTGACCGCCGAGACCAGTTGCTACTGGTATTGGACCGGCCAGCATCTCTGGGACCAGCAGGTGACCCATGCCGCCAACATGGGGCTTGGTTTACTCAAGCCGGCACTCGACGCCCTGGTCGCGGCCGGCCACGACCGAAGCGGACCTACCATCTTTCCGCCCTGGGTAACGCCAGAAAATCCGGGTGGCAAGCGTTGGGGGCAAGGTTGCCTGCTGGATGCCCCCCGCCAAGGCATCGCCCACACCTTCGTCGCCGATGTGTCCGGGCTGAAACGGGTCGAACTGGTGCTGCGCACCCCGGCGGGGGAAAGCCGCCTGCCTATGCGCAACCACGGGCCCTATCCCAGCGAGACGGGGGCCCGGGTAACGGCACACTACTTGACCGCCGATCTGCCCATAGGCGCCGGCGACGTGCGTTATTACATCGAAGCGGAAGACGGTTCCGGCAATCTGGCCCGAGGGGCACTGGAACGTATCTGGCTCGCATGAGCCATTAAAGGACAGGTGGCGGGAGGTCGATCAGCGGGCCCCGCCGTCCGTAGCCCTAGCCCAGGACCAGGGACCCTGTTCCGGTTCCGGCTTGGGGCAACCGAGAAAATCACCTTGGGCAAAGTCCACGCCCAATTCGCCCAGCGTATCGTAGACCTGCTCGCTCTCGACGTACTTTGCCGTCACCCGCATGCCCATGCCGTGGGCCATGTCGGTAATGGCCCTGACGAAGATCCGGTCATCCCGGTTCGCGGCTAGGTCGCGAATGAAGACACCATCGATTTTGATCTCATCCACCGGGAGCCGCCTCAAATAGGTGTAGGAGGCATAGCCGGAGCCAAAATCGTCCAGAACGAAACCGCAACCGAATCCCTGAATAGCCTTCATCAATTCCGTGGCCTTGATGAGGCTCGATACCACGACGTTCTCGGTCATCTCGAAGATCAGGCGCGACGGATCAACCCGTTGCTCCCCAAGCAACCCTTGAATAGTCGGTAGGAGAGTAGGGTCATCCATGGCGCGACCGGACAAATTGATCCCCAAGCGCAGCCGTGGCTCCTGACCTAGGTATTGGACGGCGCGGGCCATGACCCAGTGATCGATGGCTTGAATCTGGCCGGTCTTCTCCGCCACCGGAAGGAAACGGTCCGGATAAGCCAAATTTCCCCGAAGGTCCCGTAGCCGCAACAGGGCTTCCCAATGGTGGATACTCCCGGTAGCGGTAGTCACGATGGGCTGAAAATGCAGAACGAAGCGATCTTCGTTGAGACCCTCCGCGATCTTGTCCCGCCAGGTCAGCCTGGCGTCCACCAGCGCGCGCGCCGAATCATCGAGGTCAAAAACCTGTAGGTGCCCGGCCCCTTGCTCCTTGGCCTGAAACATGGCGATATCGGCATTGGCCAGCAGTTCCTGGGGCTCCTGGCCATGGTCCGGAAAGAGAGCGATACCGATACTAACCGTCACCTGGTGGACCTGATTCCGATCGCGCACCTGAATGGAGCGTACCATGGCCTGGATGCGCTCGGCGCAGGCACGGGCCTCTCCGGCCCCACTTTCCGGCAGGACCAGGGCAAATTCGTCGCCGCCGAGACGGGCCAAGGTATCGCTTGGACGGACCAGTCGGCTCAACTGTTCGGCGACCCGTTGCAGCATCACATCGCCGACCGTGTGGCCACTTAACTCATTGACATCCTTGAAATGATCAAGATCCAGGAACAGGACGGCGCCCGTATGCCCATAGCGCCGCGCCTGGTCGAGGATCCGCTCAAAATCCACGCCAAGGCGGCGTCGATTGTAAAGCTGCGTCAGGGGATCATGATCGGCCAGCCAGACCAGGCGATTCTCGACCTCCTCGCGATTCCGCTGGAGTATCTCCATGCGGTCGGTCAAGGCTTGAGCAGTTTTGCTCAATTGGTCCAATTCATCCTCGGGAGTCAACCCGCCACCGACGGCTGGCAGGCTCTCCCGCAATTCCGCGTAACGATTCTCCGCCAAGAGGGGCAGGGCCATCGTGATGCGGCGTAACCGTCCCACCGAAAATTGGCCAAGCCAGAACAGCAGGGCACCTGACGGTGCCAAGCCAACAAACCCCAACAGAAGGCTATTGCGGGTTGCCGCCTGGATCGCCTGGTATTCCGCCGTCACATCGTCAACCACCAGGGCGCTGACACCGGGTGCCAGGTCATCAATGCGATAGACCTCGAACCATTGATCCCTCAACTCCCCAAGCACCGGATGGTGCATGCTGTTTGAAGAGTCAGAAATAGGTCGGGGGGAGGCCCCCAGATCAGGGGCAAGGATGCGAATGATGGGCTCGGTCAGGCTTGGATGGGTCATCACCGGGAAGCGCGGAGGTACCTCCCCACCGGCGATAGTCTCGGTCGCGGAGAATACCGCCACCTCGGCCCTGGTGAGGAGGTTGAAGGCGAGCAAGGTATCCGCCAGGGAGCGCCCCAGTACCAGGGTCCCGGCGAAGTGCCCCCCCCACAAGATGGGAGCGGCCAGAAACTGGAGGCATGCCGACTGGCAAATCAGCAACTGGGTAACGCCATCGTTTTTTCGGATAAGTTCGTCAACCAGATCCCTCCCCGGGGCCAAGGCGTCCTCCGGCCAGATCAGGACCGGCTGGCCATCCGGGGAGACCCAGAATATCGATTGGAGATTCCATTCCTGGTTCAGCAAGGTAACCTCGCTTTCCAGTTTGCTCGCCAAGCTTTCACCACTATTTGGCTCGTGGCCGGCGTCATCATCGGAGCCCAGGAGCGGCATTACCCTTACCAGCCGGGCCATCTCCTCGAAGTTACGCGCCAACAGGCCTCGCAACTGCCGTACCTGATTCCCTCGAACGCTTGATTGCTGGAGTTCGAATTGCGCCCTTGAATAACGATCGGCCATGAGGGCCAGGGTGCCATTGACCACCATGAGGACCAGGGAGATTGCGATCAAGGCCTGCCAGCGCAGGCTCAGAAATCGCCGCGGCCCTGATGGCGCGCGCTGCGTACCCATGGCGCCGGCCACCTAAAGGCGTAACACGACTTGCAGGGCCGCCAGGTCCAGGGTCGAGTCCCAGTGGCTGCCAATCCAACCAATCCCATGCGCGTTCAGCTTGCCGGAAAGATCATCGCCCAGGAAGACCCATTCGAGGTTGTCGTCGGTCACCGCCTGTCTGCCATGCAGGTTGAGGGAATAGCTATCATGATCGGTGGCCAGATCGCCATGGAACCTGACAACGCGAGCCGTGCCTTGTCGCAACGACCTCTCTGTAGGGATCACAGCATGGACCAGGGTTTGCAAAGTCGGAATATGTTCATATTCACATTCAGGGGCTGGTATGGCAACCCTTCGCCGCTCGACATTATTTTTTCACCTCATGTGTTGGAGAACACCAGGCCCTGTCACCGAGCAACTGCCACCTGATTGCCATCTGTCTCGCGGTCGGGTCCCCCTCTCCCCACCAGTCCCACCCGATCCTCCCGCCACCTGCTGAAGATTGAATGGCTCAGATACAACCGCCGGGGTTCAGACAGACATTCCCGCCACGGTCGCCTCGCGGTTGGCCCGAATCCTCTCCCAGACTTTCTCGTGGAAGAAATAGGCCAAGGTGTTGATGAGGGGCTCCACCAGGGCAATGGCCCCGCCAATGACAAGACTGCCGCTCAACACATAGGCTACAGTGAAGGCGACGGTGAAATGGACGACGGCGAAGGTAAGGGTCTTGATCATTTCGGCTGCCTCCTATCGATTGTTGGTCACCAGAATGGGGGACAACCCATCGCCTTTAAAATCGAATGTTCCATTCCATGCGATCGGCAAACCCGATTGTGGATCTGAGGCTAACTCCGACTCACAGGTGCCAGAGGATGACTTACTGAATCAAGCCGAAATCGCCGCTTGCAAGGCCTCGGCGACCTGGCGCTGCTCGGCATCCTTGAGATAGGGGTGCATGGGTAGGCTGAGGACCCCTGCGGCGGCGCGCTCGGCTTCGGGGAGGGCACCAGCGGGCGGTCCCATGTCGGCAAAGGCCGGCTGGAGGTTGAGCGGGATAGGGTAATGGACCGCGGTGGGAATGCCCTGCTCGCCGAGGCGGGCAATGACGCCATCCCGGTCTTCCACATGCACCGTGTATTGGGCAAAGACGCTGGTGTTGTGGGCCTCGATGAAGGGCGTAACGCAGGGAGCCTCCGCCAGAAGTTCGGAGTAACGGGCACCCAGTCGAGCGCGCGCCATGACCTCCTCCGGGAAGATGGTGAGCTTGGCTAACAGAATGGCGGCCTGGAGCGAATCCAATCGCCCGTTGATGCCGATGCGCACATGGTGATAACGCCGATCCTGGCCGTGTTCGCGGATCTGGCGCATAGCGAGGGCGAGGCCATCATCATCAGTGAAGCAGGCGCCACCGTCCCCGTAAGCGCCTAGGGGCTTGGAGGGAAAGAAACTGGTGCACCCGATCGTGGAGAGACCACAGGAGGGGCGCCCCTTGTAGGTAGCGCCCAGACTCTGGGCGGCATCCTCGATCACGGGCAGCCCATGACGCGCGGCAATGGCGTTGATAGCGTCCATATCCGCACACTGGCCATAGAGGCTGACGGGCATGATGACCCGGGTCCGGGGACCGATGGCGGCGGCGATGGCGGTTGGGCTAAGGTTATAGGTGCGCGGGTCGATATCCACAAAGACAGGCCGGGCGCCCAGCAGGGCAATGACCTCGGCGGTCGCGATGAAGGTGAAGGGGGTGGTGATGACCTCATCCCCGGGCCCTAGGTCCAGAGCCATCAAGGCAATCAACAGGGCGTCGGTACCCGAGGCGACAGCGATGCCATGCCTAACGCCGACCCGGGCCGCCAGGCGCTCCTCCAGCTCGGTGATCTCGGGACCCATGACATAGCGCCCATGATCCAGGACGGCCTGCATGCGGGTCTGAACATCGGCCTGGATGCGCTCGTATTGGGTCTTGAGATCGACAAAGTTCATGAGACGGGCCTCGATTTAGCTGGGTGGCGTAACAGGCAATCGGTACAAAGAAAAACCCCGGAGGCTGGATTTCCGGGGTTGCGGGGATGGATGGAATGGCCCCAGGCCCTTCCGGAGGCTCAACCGCTAATCTTGACCTTAAGTACCTGGCCCGCCTTGATGGTGTTGTCCTTGGAGCCCATCTTGTTGAGCTTCTTGAGCTCGTCCACGCTGGTATCGTACATAACGGCAACCCGGAAGAGGGTCTCGTTGGCCTTGACCAAGTGGGTCTTGGGTAGCGCCTTTTCCGGAGCGGTCTTGCCCTTGGCAGACTTGGTATCGGCCTTGGCCAGGGTCTGAGCAGACTTGGCCTCCGCCTTACCCGTAGAGGTGGCCGCTTTGGCGCTGGCTTTGGGATTGGCTTGGGCGACACTGGTTTTAGACTTGGAGTCGAACTTATTGCTGGCGGCCTTAGCCATGGCGTCCGACTTGCTGGTGACGGTTTTGGCCTTGGAGTCGGCCTTGGCGAGCACGGGCTCAGGACGGGTTACCGTTCTGACACTCAGGAACAGGGATTCGGTCTCGGGCTTTTCCTGCCTCGCGATCATGGCAGACCCCGCGGTGGGTTCTCCGGGAATACGTTCGGTGGTGCCAGCGGGCAGCCAGACGCTGGCGCCTGCGGGGATGCTGGCCTTACCCTTGACGATGGCGCTGGTCCAGGAAGGATTCAGGTCGTCCAACTGATAGACCGAGAGCCCATAGAAACTGGCCAGTTGCTGGGCCGGTATGGGTTGCTTGAGGACCAGGCGGTCGTTGTCGTGCGCCTTGTGAAAGGCGACTCCTTCGGGGAAGTACTTCTCTGGATGTCCAGCCACCTCGCGGGCAGCGACGAACTGGGAATAGAAGTTGCGAGAATCAAATCCAAAAGAGTCCCCCCGGTAATTCGTCACGATCTGGCCGATGTCGTCGCCATGAAGACTCTTGGCCTTGGCGATGCCACCCTGACCATGGTTGTAGGAGGTAATGGCCAGGGGCCAACTCCCCAACTTGCGGTGGGCCGCGGAAAGATAACGGGCAGCGCCCTCACAGGCCAGCAGGGGGTCCATACGCTCGTCCAGTTTCTGATCCACCTGGAGGTCATAGACGCGCCCCGTGCCCGGCATGAATTGCCAGAGCCCCGCGGCGCCAACACCTGAACGAGCCTTGGACTGAAAGGAAGATTCAACGTGCGGCAGGAAGGCGAGATCCTCGGGGACACCGTGCTTACGGAAGATCTTGCGGAAGGCCTGGTCGTAACGGCCGCTGATCTCCATGCCCGAGCGAAAACGCTCGCGCATACCCTGCTGAGTGCGTACCCGATCGGAGGCTCCAAAGATGGCATTCCTGCCCCCCGCGGCCTCGAGTTGAGATTTCATTTCTTCTTCCGTAGAAGTCAGGGATTCGCCATAGGTGACCTTACGTTCCAGGGTAGCGAGGCGATCGCGATATTCCTGCTGCTTGCCCTTGACATAGGCACGGCGGTCATCGCTACTGCCGCGATAGGAGGCGGGGACCTCGACGACCTCGTAGATCACGCCCATATACCTATCGTCGTGAATGGCAACCTGGGAACGATCCATTTCCCCATAAACCTTGCGCCAGAATTCAACATTCCCCTCGATGCCCGGCGGAATCGGGAAGGTCGCATCCGAAGAAGTCTGATGAACGGACTTGTAATCGGATGTGCCAGTACTGGAGCAACCAGACAGATAGGTCAGGATTGACGCCAGCAGCGCCAAAAATAGATAACGGGCAGCCGATGACACGAGCACTCACTCCCCCCCGTCCCCACACGAGGAAAAAATACACAAAAAAACCCCGCACTAAAGAACATTAAAACATCGCCAGCGCGAGCTACGCTCCTAAACTATAGCCAGTCTGCACAGAAAATGACAAGAATTTCCTTTGTAAGCCTCGTAATCCTCGCCCTAGGGCCCACCCTACGTAAAGATCCTTCGCCAAGGTCGCACCAGGTGAGCCTATTCGCAATGTCAGCCCAGGCCATTTCGCCCCGAGGTTGCTTCCTGGGAGCCGTGGCGGGACCATAGTGACTTCATCCCAATCGGAGCTAACACTTGCCCCTCGCCCGCCTCAGTTTGCTGCTCTCCCTATTTGCCTGGCTGTGCCTGGGTGCCACCCAATCCCTGGCCGTACCCGAGACAAAGTCTAAGACCGACGCCTCCCCGACAGGGAACAAGCAGCAGGTCGTCAGCAACATCGTCGAGGCCAAGGAGGACCCAGCGGTCACCATCCGTCTGATCGAGACCCGCATCAAGGAACTGGAAGGCGCCAGCGATGCCGACACCGCCAAGCGTTTGACCGAACTCTATCGCAAAGCGCTGAGCAACATGGAGGTCATGCGCAACCAAGAGGCCAAATCGGCATCCCTGGCCCAAACCCTGGAGAACGCGCCCACCGAGATCCAACGCCTGCGCAAGGAAATCGAGACCCTGCGGGCCCATGCCGAGGATAAACCGGTGGCCCCCAAAGACGGGGTTCCCATCAGCGAACTCGAACAGCAACTCACCCAGGCGGGAGCAGACGAGGCCACCCTCACCGCCCGACTCGGCGAGTTGGATAAGAACCTCTCGGACTGGCCCCAAACCTTGGCGGCCGCCCGGCAAGGCAGTCAGGACAACCGTAAGGCCCTGGACGATCTGGCGACACAGGTGGCGCAACCGGCCCCGGAAGGCGAGACCCCGGCCATGAAGGAGGCCCGTCTCCTGACTCAAGAGACGCGCCAACGCGCCTTGCGCGCCGAATTGGGGCGGCTCGATAAGGAAATCTTGTCCCAAAGCGTGCGTGAGGACCTCTTGCGGGCGGAACGCGATAAGAATCAACTGGAACTCAAAAGCGTCCAGGCCCGTGTCAGCCTCCTCAGGGAGGTGTTGAGTCAGCGTCGCCTCGCCGAGGCCGAACAGGCCAAGCGACAGGCCGCGGCCGCCACGGTCGCCGCCTCGGGACAGCACCCCCTGGTAGGGGAACTGGCGGCGGTTAACGCCGATCTGACCGAGAAGCTCGGCGAAGCCACCACCGCCCAGGGGGCCATCACCACCGAACTGACCCAGCTTCGTGTCCAGGCCAAGCGGCTGGATGAAGAATACCGCAACACCCGCCAACGGATGGAAATCTCGGGGCTCACCGAGGCCATGGGCCAGGTGCTGCTAAACAGTCGGCAGCAACTCCCGGACGCCGCCGAGATCGAGCAAGCCAACCGCAACAGGGAACATCGCATTGCCGACGCCAGTCTGCGTGAGATTCGCTTCAACGAGGACCTGCAACGCCTGCGCGACCTGGACGGCCAAGTAGATGAGCGCCTGGCCACGTTAGCCCCCGCGGAGGTCACCCCCGAATTGCGGGAACAGGTTCGGGAGCAACTTGAACGTCAGCGGGAACTTCTCGGCCAGGCCCAGGAGGCTAACCAGGCCTACCTGCGCCTCCTCGGCGAACTGGATTTCGCCGCCCAGGAACTCCTGCTCACGGTCAATACTTACCGGGAATTCCTTGCCCAGCACCTGCTGTGGACCCGCAGCGCCCCGCCCATCATGGGCCTGGACGCCTTCAAATCGGTGCCGCATGCCCTGACCTGGCTGTTGGCGCCGTCCCATTGGCAAGAGGTTCTTAAGGTTCTGCTATACGAAGCCACCGGTTCCCTCCTCTTCTGGATAAGCCTGATCCCCCTGATCTGGCTGCTATTCCGGGGAAAGGCCATCAAGCAGGCCATCCTGCTGGGCGCCGAGCCCCTGCGGCGGGTCCAGACAGATAGTTTCCGCCATACCCTGGTTGGGCTGGCCCTCACCTGCCTGCTGGCGCTGCGATGGCCTCTGCTCATAGCTGCCCTTGGCTGGCGGCTAGAGGCCTCAGCGGCGGCGACGGTCTTCAGCAAGGGGGTCGGTTTCGCCACTATCGCCATCGCAACGAGCTTCTTTTCGCTGCGCTTCCTGGACCTGCTGTGCATGCCTGGCGGCGTGGCCGACCGCCATTTCCGATGGACCGGGGTGGTCCTGGGCTTGATCCGGCGTAACATGTCCTGGGGGGCGGCGACCCTGGTGCCCATCTCCTTCGTCGTCGCCCTCCTCTTTGCAGACCCCAATGCCACCTTCGGCCTGGGGCTGCAACGCATCAGCCTGATCGTCCTGATGCTGGGTCTGACCTTCTTCCTCAGCAGGCTCGCCCATCCCACCCAGGGGGTCCTGCAAAATTACCTCGCCCTCCACCCGGAAGGATGGCCTTACCGGCTACGCCATTTCTGGTATTTCGGCATCCTCGCCATCCCGTTGGGGCTGTCCCTGCTCGCCATTGCTGGCTTTGTCTATACCGCCGGCACCCTGTTAGGCTCCCTGGTAGAGCAGCTTTGGTTGATTTTAGCCCTGGTAATCCTGCAGCAATCCATTCTACGCTGGCTGGGCGTCACCCATCGTCGCCTGGCCCTGCAGGTCGCCTTGGATCACACGGCGGAGGAAAACAAGCCGGAGTTAACGACAGGAACCACCCACCCGATTACGGAGCGGCGACTGGAACTGGTCAGCCTGGACGAGCAGACCCGGCGCCTGATCAACGCCGTCATATTCGTGGGGGCCCTGCTGGGCCTCTGGGTCATCTGGTCCGACGTCATTCCTGCCTTTACCCGGCTTCAGGATATCGCCCTCTGGACCTATATGGGCCTGGTAGACGGCGAGGAGAAGCTCAAGACCTTTTCCCTGGCCAGTGTAGGCTTCATTCTCGCCACCATCGCTATGGCCACCATCGCCGTCCGCAACCTACCGGCACTTATGGAAATTCTCCTGCTGGATCGCTTCTCAGTATCGCCCGGCGCCCGCTACGCCATTAAGACCCTCACTGCCTACACCCTCATCGCCCTCGCCGTCATGTCGGTTTCCAGCACCCTGGGCATCTCCTGGGGTCGGGTCCAGTGGCTGGTGGCGGCCCTCAGCGTGGGTATCGGCTTCGGCTTGCAGGAGATCGTGGCCAACTTTATCAGCGGCATCATCATCCTGTTCGAGCGCCCGGTGCGCGTCGGTGACGTGGTCACCATCGGCCAAACCACGGGTACCGTGACCAAGATCCGCATCCGCGCGACGACGGTGCGCAACTGGGACCGGCAGGAACTCCTGGTCCCGAATAAGGAATTTATCACCAACCATCTGCTGAACTGGACCTTGAGCGATTCCCTGAACCGGGTGGTCATCCACGTGGGAATCGCTTACGAGGACGACGTGCGCCTGGCGATCCGACTCATGGAGGAGGCGGTAGCGGGCAATGACCGGATACTGAAGGAGCCGGCACCCAGCTTCATTTTCGACAGCTTTGGGGATAGCGCCCTGCTTTTGCAGGCACGGTGTTTCGTACCGCAGGTAGAGGATCGGGTTCCGGTTATTTCGGACCTGCAACAGGTCATCCTGGACAAATTCCGCGCCCAAGGCATTAGCCTCGCCTTCCCTCAGCGAGACATACATCTACGCGCCTCCGATCCCCTGGAGGTGCATGTGCGCCACGAAGCCCCTACAGCAAAGAGGCCCCTGGTAGAGTCACCAACCTAACGCCTAGAGCGATGAGGGCAACCCGGTGCCGGCATTACCCCGGCAGGGCCAGATAGAAAAAGACGAAACGTCCACCCTCGAAATCTAACATCAGGTTCGCCCCATGGTGGACGCCATAGTCCACATAGCCGGGTGTTGCGCTGTCCAGGTGGCATTCGGAGGAGTGCTGGGGAGATTCGAAATCCCGGTCCCGGTCATACCAGGACAGAAGCATGCAATCCCCCAAGCGCGCCCTGGCTTCCCGATCCGCCAGACCCATGGCGGCGAGGTAGTCCGCCAAGGGCGGGTCGGGATTGATGAATACCCGCGTCAGAGGCCGTTGGTCAGGGTTCGTGTCGGTCATCTCTGCTCCCTTCTCCAAGCTTAGGCCAGGCCCTTCGCTGCCACCTCATAGGCATCCTTCGACAGCCTCTCGGCCGCCAGGATGCTTTCGAGTTCCGCCCGCATCAGGCCCTGGCGATGGGTATCGTAGCGGCGCCAGCGGACCAGGGACTGGAGCAGGCGGGCGGCGATCTGGGGGTTGAGGTGATCCAGTTCCAGGACGCGCTCGCGCAGGAAGGCATAGCCCGAGCCGTCCGTGGCATGAAAAGGCACGGGGTTGGCGCAGAAGCTGGCCACCAGGCTGCGCACCCGGTTGGGGTTGGTGGGGCTGTAGGCGGGATGCCCCAGCAGACCCCGCACCCGCTCCAGGGTACCCGGCCCCTTGGCACTCGCCTGGATAGCGAACCATTTGTCGAGCACCAGGGCATCGCCGGCCCACTGATCGTAGAAGGCCGCGAGCGCCTCCTCCCCGGCCGCCCCCCCCGCATCCACCAGCAGCCGCAGAGCGGCAATCTGGTCGGTCATATTATGACGGGCCTCGAACTGGTCGCGACAGAGCCCCAGGGCCTCAGCCTCCCCTGCCGCCACCAGATAGCCCAGGCAAAGATTCTTGAGGGCACGCCGCCCCATGGCCTCGGGGCTGGGTTCGTAGGGTCCGCGATCCTGGTTCAATTCATAGCCCGCTCGGAACTCCCCGTTCAGTTCCTGCCCCATGCGCGTCATCAGACCCTCGCGGACCTGGTGAATCGCCTCCACGGCAACCTGGGTCATTTGATCCCCCAGATAAGACTCGCTCGGCAGGGTCAGGACCTCAGCGATCAGGGCCGGCTCCACCTGGATATCTGTCAAGGCGCGACGGCTGGCCTCGAAAAATCCCGCTGGTATCGGCCGCTCAGGCCCTGCCACCCATGCCAGCAACAACCGCTGCGTCAGGTTCTGGGCCGCCTCCCAGCGGTTGAAGCCATCGCTATCCTGAGCCATGAGGAACAGGAGTTCGGCATCGCTATAGTCAAAATGGACCTTGACGGGCGCCGAAAAGCCCCGCAGCAGAGAGGGCAAGGGCGGCTCGGGCACATCGACAAAGCGGAAGACCTGCTCCGGTTCCCGGATCTCCAACAACCGGGTGCCCGCCCGGACCACCCCCGTCTCCCCCGCGAGCCGTAACGGCAGATCCCGGCCCTGGTGATCGAGCAGGCCCAGGGCCAACGGGATATGCAGGGCCTCCTTGTGGGGTTGCCCGGGCGTGGGCGGGGTATGTTGGCGCACCCGTAGTTCATAAGCCTGGGCGGCGGGGTCATAGAATCCGGCGATTTCCAGTTCTGGAGTCCCCGCCTGACTATACCAGCGCTTGAACTGGCTAAGGTCACGCCCGCTCACCGCCTCCATGCAGGCAACAAAGTCATCCGTCGTCACCGCCTGACCGTCGTGGCGGTTGAAATAGAGATCCGTAGCGCGCCGGAACAGGTCGGGCCCCAGCAAATGGGCCAGCATCCGCGCCAGTTCCGCACCTTTTTCGTAAACAGTCGCGGTGTAGAAGTTATTGATTTCGATATAGGACTCCGGCCGCACCGGGTGGGCCAGGGGTCCGGCGTCCTCGGCGAACTGGCGGGCGCGCAGCATGCGCACGTCGGCGATACGCTTGACGCCCCGGGAACCCCGGTCAGCGGAGAATTCCTGATCTCGGAAGACGGTGAAGCCCTCTTTGAGGCTCAACTGGAACCAATCACGGCAGGTCACGCGGTTACCCGACCAGTTATGAAAGTATTCGTGGGCTATGACCCCCTCAACCCACTGAAAATCCTGATCGGTGGCTGTATCCGGGCTCGCCAGCACGGCCTTGGCGTTAAAGATATTGAGGCCCTTGTTCTCCATGGCGCCCATGTTGAAGTGGCTGACGGCGACGATATTATAGACATCCAGGTCGTACTCCCGCCCGTAGCGGTCCTCGTCCCAGCCCATGGCATTCTTGAGGGCCCGCATGGCGTGTCCGCACTGATCCAGGTTTTCGGGCTCCACCCAGATATTCAGCGCCACCTTCCGCCCCGAGGCGGTGCGGAAACGGTCTGAAACCCGGGACAGATCTCCCGCGACCAAGGCGAAGAGATAGCTGGGCTTGGGGAAGGGATCATCCCAGTATGCCCGGTGGCGGCCATCCGGCAAATCCTCGGTCCCGACCGGGTTACCATTGGCGAGCAAGATCGGATACTGGACCCGATCCGCCTCCAGGCTGACAGAAAAGCGGGCCATGACATCGGGGCGGTCCAGGAAATAGGTGATGCGGCGAAAACCCTGCGCCTCGCATTGGGTACAGAGCATGCCATTGGAGAGGTAAAGACCTTCCAGGGCGGTATTCTGGTCGGGGTGGACGCACACCCGCGTCTCCAGGCGAAACTGATCCGGTACCTGGAAGAGGGTCAGGGACTCGTCATCAACTGCATAGTCCTGAGGTGCCAGGTCCTGGCCATCCAGGGCAATCCATTCCAGTTCCAGCCCTTCGCCGTCTAGGCGTAGGGCGCCGTCACCCCGCATTGCCGCCGGGTTGCGTCGCAACTCCAGGGTGGCCGCTACCTGGGTCTCCGCTCCCGCCAGCCGGAAGCTCAGCGCCACCGCATCGATGAGGAACTCGGGGGGACGGTAATCCGCAAGACGGATGAGGGTGGGGGCGGTGCTGGGCATGGGACTCCTCGCACGGTTTATGAAACGCCTTGACGGAGCGGGGACCGGGCATTACAAGGGCAAGGGGGACCCCGGGGTGCCGAATGAAGGGCTTTAATTCCGGCCAGGAGCACCAATTTCAACTGCCCCAGCCTATTCCGACCTTGATATGCGCGAATCGCAGGCGACCAGCATGCCCAACGTAGTGATTTATACCACCCTTCTGTGTCCCTATTGCGTCCGCGCCAAGCACCTCCTGCAGCGCAAGGGCGTGGACTACCAGGAGGTCCGCGTCGATCTGGATGTCGAGCAAATGGACCTCATGATCCGGCGTAGTCAGCGCCGGACCGTGCCCCAGATCTTCATCGATGATTTTCACGTCGGTGGCTTCGACGACCTGGCCACCTTGGAGGCCTGCGGCGAGCTTGACCCCCGGCTCGGCCTATGAACCAGGCCGCTCGCCCCCGAGCGGGTCTGGGAACCGGTGCGCGCGCCGCCGCCGAGGGTCAGCGCCTGGACAAATGGCTCTGGGCCGCGCGCTTCTTCAAGACCCGTCAACTGGCCACCGAGGCCATCCAGGGCGGTAAGATTGAGGTCGAGGGCCAAAGCGCCAAGCCCGGACGACCCATTCGCCCCGGCGCCCGCTTGGTCATCCACAAAGACTCCCTGGTCTGGGAGATTCAGGTGCTGGCCCTCGCCCTCCAGCGCCGCCCCGCCGCCGAGGCCGCCCTCCTGTACGAGGAAGGCGAGGACAGCCGTCTGCGCCGCCAGGCCCTGGTGCGGGAACGCCGCGAATTGGGGACCCTCGGCAACCGCCCAGGTCGCCCCACCAAACGTGACCGGCGCCAGATCGACCGCTTCACCGACAAGGTGGAGATTCAGCACCCGGTTACGAACTGAACAGGAGCCCAACACCGCCCATGGACCAAGAGATGTTTCGCCAGGCCTACCAGGCCATCAATGAGTTGGGTTGTCCCTACGAGAAGACTATCCTCACCCGCAATGGCGACTGCCACCACGCCCAACACTTCTGCATCGCCGAACGCGAAGGCGTCCGCTGCGGCGCCGCTGCTTCCCAGACCCGCTGCGCGGCCTTTCTGGCCCTGGTCCGCCAAAATGCCCGCTTCGCCCTCAAGGCCACCGACCAACGTCCCTCCCTGCCCCACGCCCAGGCCATGCGCGTGCAGATCGGCGGCCTTCGCGGTCTCCATGCCTCCCTGGATCCCGACCAGCCGGTTCCCGCCCGCATCCCCGACATCGACCAGATCCTGGACACCGCCAGCCTCCGCTTCGGCGACCTGGCCACTATTCCCTTCCAGCCCCTCCTCAGACAGATCGCCGCCTTCCAAGGGCGCAAGCGGGCGCAAGATCGACGTACTTGACAAAGCCGGCTCGAGACCAACGAGGCACGAAAAATTCGTACGACGCCCACGAAACTTGATCCACAATTGCCTAAAATTAGGGTTGCCGCGCTGCGCCAATTGTTTTTTTTGACCAACCGCTACCAAAAACAAGGAGAGGAAAAGATGCGAAATTTATGGGTCCTGGCCCTGATGAGCCTGGTCTTGATGGGCTGCCAAGGCATGCCGAACGACCAATACCCGCCCTCTTACTACCCGCCCCCGACGGACAATACCGTCCCCGGGTGGTGGGCCTATCAGGCGGGCGAGCGGTATCGGATGCAAGGGAATTGCAAGGAGAGTGTTGCGATGTATAGAGAGGCGCTGTCTTTGAATCCCGGGCTGCTTGAGGCCAGGGATGGTCTGCGCCGTGCCCAGCGGGAGATCTGTCACAGCAGCAGTGGTGGTGGTAGTAGCAAACGTCCGCACACGGTTGAAAGACCCACCGAGTTCATGGGTGGCGGCCGCGCCCTGCAGCCAGGAGAGTGGTAAATCCTTAACGCCTAATCGCCCCCCGTCCGCTTGAAGACGGGGGGCACCCCACCCACATCCTCCCGACCGTCTCCTCGGGAGGAATACCCCAATGATATCGAACAAGTTCAAGCTCGGGTACGCGGCGATAAGCCTGCTCACCGGGTGCCTGCTCGCCCCCCTGCTGCCTTCCACCCCGGCGGTCGCGGATGAGGGCCAGGTCGTTGTGCAATGGTTCGGCCAATCCGCCTTCAAGATCACCAGTATCACGGGCAAGGTGATCATGATCGATCCCTTTCTTACCAAGAACCCCAAAACCCCGCCCGAGTACAAGGACCTCGCCGCCCTCGGCAAGATCGATCTGGTTTTGGTCACCCACGCCCATGGCGACCATGTGGGCGACGGACCCGCGCTGGCCAAACAGCACCAGGTCCCCCTCTACGGACCGGCCGGCCTGAATGACACCCTGGTCGCGCTGGGCGAACTGCCCCAGGAACTTTCGCCCCGCTTCAACAAGGGTGGTACCATCCAGCCCCTGGGCGAAGGTATTCGCATCACCATGACCCGCGCCGAGCACAGTTCGGAATACCGCTGGACCAATCCCGAGACCCAACAACCGGAAATTCACGTCGGGGGCGAGCCGGCTGGCTTCATCATCGAGTTGGAAAATGGCTTCAAGATCTACCATATGGGCGACACGGGGCTATTCGGCGACCTGGGCTTAATCGCCAGCCATTACCACCCTGACCTGGTTTTGATCCCCATCGGCGGGCACTTCACCATGGACCCCAAGGACGCGGCGCTTGCGACCCGTGACTACCTTAAACCCCGCTACGCCATTCCCATCCATTACGGTACCAACCCCCAACTCAAGGGGACGCCCGAGGAGTACCGCCAGGCGCTGGGCGAGACCCCAACGCAAGTCCTGAGCCTCAAACCAGGGGAAAGCGTACGCTTCTGAGAGGTCCTAGTTAGGGTAAAGGCACCATCCGTCCCCGGCCCCAGGGTTCAAGGTGCTCGCGAAAATTAAATGGCCAAAGGCGCAGAGAAGGATTTAACACCCTACTCAAGCGGGGGTGTAACCACCAGCCTGAACCTGAACCTGAATCTGAACCTACCAGGGTTGGCCTTCTTGCAGCGGGTCCGTACCAGATCCCGATTGCAGGCGGAGACGGTACGCCGGGTACGGTTCAGACGGTCGATCTGGGCCTCATGCACCATGCGCTCGCTGACGTCCTCGTAAACCGCCACCACCTCCCCGCTGCTCATGGCCTCAAATAGCTGGTGGTAGCCTTCCTCACTGGCCCCCAGGGCGGCCTGTGCCTGGCTGCGCTCCGCGATCACCCGCCGCTCCCTCAAGGCGCGCTGGGCCGCCCCGGGCAGGCGGGCCAAGCGGGTCCTTGAGGATGTAATCGGTTGCCCCCTGCTGGATAGATACTCGCCACCGCCAATTCCTCGCCCATGGCCCCGGTGACGAAGATGGAGGGGATGGCCGGCGCCCGCTTCTGGCAGATGGTCAGGGCGCGCAGCCCGTTGAAGCCGGTCAGGTGGTAATCGGACAGGATCCGGGCCAAAGTCAGCCAGGGCCGCCACCAGGGTTTCTTCCCGGTCCACCCCCCGCGTGACGAAGGGGAGGCCGGACTTGCGGCGCTACCATAAAAATCCTGAATGATTCATACGGGGGAGTCTAGAATCGTCTGCAACACTTCTTCATTGTTAAGTGGCCAGTGATGAGCAAGCACTTTGAACGACTGTCTGCCGAACAGCGATTGGCCATCAGGATGGTCGGTCAGGGGGGGAATAGCCTACGCTCGATAGCGGGGACCCCGCACCGCAGCCCCTCGACGATCAGCCGGGCATGGCGCCGGCTTTGCACGCCAGCATGAAGGCAACAGCGTGGGGCTGGCCCTCTACCAAGGTCTGGTGGCCCTGCTCGGCGACCGGATCCAGGCTGAATGCCGGTGGGGTGGGGCAGTACCCTTACGGTAAACTTGCCGCTTGAAGTGGGGGGACCTCATGAAACCCAATGTGTTCCGGATCAAGGACAACGAACTGACCCGCTATCGCATCACCTTCCAGCCGGAAAAGCAGGGGTGGACCCTAAGCGCCACGCTCGACGGGCCGGTGGCATCGCAGAGATCAAGGCGGCCAAGTCACCTTTTCAGTCTCCTCCTCGATATCCAGTTACCCGGCCTGGACGGCTACGTCGTGGCGCGCCTTCTTCGCATCCATCCGATTTCGGCCGCCCTTCCCTCCATCACCGTCCCCGCCTACGCCATGGTCAATGATCGGCAACACACGCTAGCGGCGGGATGCAGCGGCTATCCTGAAAGGCCAGTCAACCCAGAGACCCGGGTTGACTGCCATCCCCGCACCCCCAGCGTGAGGCCCCAAGCATGACGCGCACGCTGGTGGTAGACGACCGGGAGGACAACCGCCATTTTCTGCGAGCCTTGCTGCAAGGGCATGGCTGGAGTGTGCAGGAGGCTCGAGATGGTGCCGAGGCGCTGGTCCTGGCACGCCAGGCACCGCCCGACCTAATCATCTCCGATCTGCTGATGCCGGTGATGGACGGCTATACCTTGCTGCGCAAGTGGATGGCCGACGGACGGCTGCGTTTGATTCCCTTCGTGGTCTACACCGCTACCTATACCGAGCCGGAGGATGAACGCCTCGCGCTCGACCTCGGCGCGGATGCCTTCATCGTCAACCCCGCCGAGCCCGACGTCTTCATGGCGCGCATCCTCGCAGCCCTGGGGCGACAGCGCGTCAGCGAAACGCCGACACGCCCCTTGCAATTCTCCGCAGCGGATCAACTGCAGGGATACAAAGAATACAGCGAAATCCTCATCCACAAACTGGAACAGAAGGCCCTGCATCTGGAGCAGGCCAATCTCGCCTTGCGCGAGGACATGGTGCGGCAGCAACAGGATGCAGCCGCCATGAAGCGACTGGAAGAGACCATAGGCGCCCGCGAGGCCCAACTGCGCCTGGTCACGGACCACGCGCCGGTGTTCATCGCGCAATGCGGCCTGGATCGGCGCTACAAATTCGTCAACCAGCGTTACGCTAACCTGTTTGACCGGCAGCCGAAGGAGCTGATCGGCCTGCATCCGCGGGATGTGCTGGGTGAAACGGCCTATGCCAAGGCCGACCCCCACATGGCATCCGCGTTGGCGGGGCATGCCGTCGAATACGACCTCGATCTGCCATCGGCTGCCGGTGGACCGCGAACTCTCCATATCAGCTATGCACCGGAGCGCAATGAGACCGGCCGTGTCGTCGGTTTTATCGCGGCTATCAGCGATATCAGCGCAACCATACAGGCGGAGGCAGCGCGGCGCGTTTCTGAGGAGAAATTCGCCAATGTTTTTCACGTCAGCCCCGCCGCCATGTCCATCACCCGCATAGCCGACGGGACATTCCTTGACGTCAATGCGACCTTCCTGCGGCTGTTCGAATATGACCGGGAAGAGGTGATCGGACATAGATCCACCGAGCTGAACATGTTGACCCCGGCGGAACGCTCCCGACTCATCGGGGTGCAACTCGCTACAGGCGGGCTGAGGAATGCGGAACTGTTGGCGCGCTCCAAGACCGGCAAACCGGTCAACCTGATGTTTTCCTCCCAGCCGATGGAACTAGACGGGGAACCCTGCCATATCACGGTCATGGTTGATATCACCGACAGGAAGCGGATCGAATTGGAACGGCAGAAGTTCTTCCTGCTGGCTGAGAGTAGCAGTGAATTCATCGGCATGTGCGATCTGGACATGCAGCCGCTCTACGTGAACCCCGCAGGGATCCGTAGGGTCGGTCTACCCGACATGGCCTCCGCCTGCCGCGTCAAGGTGCAGGACTATTTCTTCCCGGAGGACCAGTCGTTCATTGAGACGGAGTTCTTTCCGCGCGTGTTGCGCGAAGGCCACGGCGATGTGGAAATACGCCTGCGTCACTTCCAAACCGGCGAGCCACTTTGGTTTTACTACTACCTGTTCAGCGTCAAGGATGACACCGGCAAGGCGATTGGCTGGGCCATGGTGAGCCACGACATTACCGAGCGCAGACAGGCCGAACAGGCGTTGCGACAGGAACGGGATCTCAACCAGCGCTATCTTGATACCGTGCAGACCCTCATGGTGGCCCTGGATAGTGAGGGTCGTGTCACCATGCTCAACCGCCGGGGTTGTGAGCTGCTCGGCTGGGAGGAGCGGGACCTGCTTGGCCGCAACTGGTTTGCCACCTGCCTGCCGCAACCCGAGGGCCTGGAAGTGGTCTATCCAATCTTCCAGCGCATCATGGCCGGTGAAATCAAGGCGGCGGAATACTTCGAAAATACGATCCAACGTCATGACGGCCAGCCGCGTTTGATTGCCTGGCACAACGCCTATCTGCCGGACGCAACTGGCAAGATTATCGGTACCCTCAGTTCGGGCGAGGACATCACCGAGCGCAAACACAACGAGCGCAAGCTGCAGCGCATCACTCAACTCTACGCCGCCTTGAACCAGTGCAGCGAGGCTGTCGTGCGCAGTAACAGCGAGGCGGCGTTATTCCCGGAAATATGCCGCGTTGCGGTTCAATACGGTGGCCTGAAAATGGCCTGGATCGGACTTGTTGACAAGGGCAGCCGACAAGTCCGACCCGTCGCCTCCTCCGGCGATGAGCTTGGCTATCTGACCGACATTCAGATCTCCACGGATGCCGAAAGCAAACATGGCCAAGGCCCAACCGGCACCGCGATACGTGAAAACCAGCCCTTCTGGTGCCAGGACTTTCTCCATGACCCGCACACCGCAACCTGGCGCGAGCGTGGCGTACATGCCGGATGGGGGGCCTCGGCGGCATTGCCGCTGCATCGTGGCGGCGAGGTCGTGGGCGCGATCACCCTGTACGCCGATGAGGTCAATGCCTTCGACGAAGATATACGCCAACTGCTGCAGGAAATGGCTGCCGACATCAGTTATGCCTTGGATGGCTTTGCCCAGGAGAGGGCGCGTCGGCTGGCCGAGGACTCGGTCGAAATGGAACGCAACCGTCTGGCAGCAATCCTGCAAATCGCCAGCGACGGCATACACATTCTCGACGCCGATGGCTTGCTACTCGAAGCCAATGACATGTTTCTGGACATGCTTGGCTATGACCGGTCAGCGATCGGACTCTTGAATGTTGTTGACTGGGACGTAAAATTTGACCGGGAATTTATTCGCAATGAATCAAAGCGCCTCATCGCGCAACGCAGCGCCCTGCTTCTTGAGAGCAGGCATCGTTGCCGTGATGGGCGAATCATCGACGTGGAACTCAATCTCCGTGGTTTCGAGTTTGGCGGGCAGGGTCATCTCTACGCCTCGGCGCGCGACATCACCCAGCGCAAGCAGACCGAGTCGCAATTGCGCAAGCTTTCCCTGGCGGTTGAGCAGAGCCCGGAGAACATCGTCATTACCGATCTCGACGCCAGGATCGAATATGTCAACGCGGCCTTTCTCGCCAATACCGGTTACAGCCGCGAGGAGGCGATCGGCCAGAATCCCCGTATTTTGCGTTCTGGCAAAACACCGAAGAAAACCTACAAGGCCCTGTGGCAGGCCTTGACCCAGGGCCAGGTCTGGACCGGCGAGTTCATCAACAAACGCAAGGACGGCAGCGAATATGTGGAACTCGCCCATATCGCGCCCATCCGCCAGCCAGACGGGCACATCACGCATTACGTTGCGGTGAAAGAAGACGTCACCGAGCAAAAGCGCCAGGGTGAAGAGTTGGACAAGTACCGACTTCATCTGGAGGAACTGGTGGATCATCGCACCGCCGCTCTCCACGACGCTCTCACACTAGCTCAGGCGGCGACCCAGGCCAAGGCGGCCTTCCTGGCCAACATGAGCCACGAGATCCGCACCCCGATGAACGCCATCATTGGCATAACCCACTTGCTGCAGCGGGGCGGCGTCAGCCCCGCGCAGGAGGAGCAACTGCACAAGATCCATGGCGCCAGCCACCACCTGCTCAGCCTGATCAACGACATCCTCGACCTGTCCAAGATCGAGGCCGGCAAGCTGACACTGGAACAGGCCGACTTCGCCCTCACCGCCCTGCCCGGCCATATCGCCTCCATGCTCGCCGAACAGGCCCGCGTCAAGGGCCTGTCGTTCATGATCGAGAGCGACCCGCTGCCTCGGGTGCGGGGCGACGCCACCCGGCTGACCCAGATCCTGATCAACCTGGCCGGCAATGCCATCAAGTTCACCGAACGGGGCTCGGTCACCCTGCGCGCCCGAGTCCTGGAGCAGGATGACCGTCAGGTGCGGCTGCGCTTCGAGGTCGCCGACACCGGCATCGGCATCGCCTCCGCGGCCCAGGCCCGACTGTTCAGCGCCTTCGAGCAGGCCGACAGCTCCACCACACGCAAATACGGCGGTACCGGGTTGGGCCTGGCCATCAGCAAGCGACTGGTCGAACGGATGGGCGGCGAGATCGGCGTAGACAGCACACCCGGCGTTGGCAGCACCTTCTGGTTCACCGTCCGGCTCGACCCAGCGGCGTCGGCTGAGGCGGAAACAACGCTACCGGCGCCGACCCGGAACGCCGAGGCGATCCTGGCCCGGGACTATCGCGGCGTGCGCCTGCTGCTGGTCGAGGACGAGCCGACCAATCAGGAGATCGGGCTCGGCCTGCTGCGCAGTGTCGGCCTGGCGCCGGAACTCGCCCAGGACGGGCTCGAGGCCGTGGCCAGGATGCAGCAGGACGGTTATGAGCTGGTGCTGATGGACATCCAGATGCCCCGCCTGGACGGACTCGAGGCCACCCGGCAGATCCGCACCCTGGCCCGACATCGGCATACCCCGATCCTGGCCATGACCGCCAACGCCTTCGCCGAAGATCGCGCCCGCTGTCAGGACGCCGGAATGAACGACTTCGTCGCCAAGCCGGTCGACCCGGAGGCCCTGTTCGCCGTGCTGCTCAAATGGCTGCCGGAACGCGCGCCCAGCGAAGCCACCGCCCCGCCCGGACCCGCCGCGGCCAACCCGGCCGAGGTCGAGGCCCTGCGTAGCCGTCTGGCGAGCATCCCGAACCTGGATCTGAGCCAGGGCCTGCGCACCCTGCGCGGTGACGTATCCGCCCTGGCGCGCCTGCTGCACCAGTTCGGCGAGGCACACTGGCAAGATATGACGAGGATTGTCGATGCTGATCCCGAGGATGCCCGGCGCCTGGCACACACCCTTAAGGGCACCGCCGCCACCTTGGGCCTGACCCGCTTGAGCGAATCCGCCGTGGCGCTGGAGAAGGCCCTGCGCGAGAGCCAGGATCAGGACCGGCTGGCGCCCCTTCAGAGGGCCTGCCATCTGGAACTGGTGGCCCTGCATGAGGCCCTCGCTACACTGGGCCAGGTGGCTGAGCTGGCCGTCACCGACGCCGACCTGGCCGAGGTCAAGACGCTGCTGGATCGGCTCGACGCGCTGCTGGCCAGGAACGATGCCGCTGCCCTCAAGCTTCTGGAAGACTCCCGGGGTCTGTTGCGCTATGCCCTAGGCGCAGCGGCCGATCAGCTAGGGCGTGAGATTGAAGGCTTTGATCTCCCCACGGCGCTGGAAACGCTAAGGGCGGCGCGGAAGGTCATGGCCCAGGCTGAGGCTGGCAGCAGGAGGTCAACACGACCACCAAGCACGCTCCAGCTGATGCCCGACGAATCTGTTCCCGATGGCTGACCTTTACACCAAGTTGGCATCTTGGCTTGCCCGTCGGCAATGGCTGAGTTGGCATCTTGGCTTGCCCGTCGGCAATGGCTGAGTTGCCCTCATGGTCGGTATGGCAGGTATGGCAGGTATCTGAGACCAGCGGCCTCCCCCAATGTATAGGCTGCGAAAACCAGGAGCGGCAGCTATTGCCGCACTTGATGTGGATATTTCGGGACTGGTCTCCGCAACCCCAAGGCTAGTCTCCTGACCTTAGCTGGTTATTTCCGGTTTAACACCCGATAGCCGCTCAAGATCCTGTCCCAGGATCAGGACAACGCCGTTGGCCCCTCGGGGCTGGGGGCAGGAAAAAACTCCAAGGCATTGGCATCCGGGTCCCGGCAGAAGAGGGCCGCCCGGCCAGAACGGCTGCGCGTGTAGGGAATCGCCGCCTGATCCAGACGCCCAGCCAGAACCTCGAGATCTCCGACGAGCAGGGCAAGGTGCCGGTCCCGGCCGCCATGGTCTGGTCGGCCCGTCACCGGGTCCGGGTTGGGGAGTTCCAGCAGATGAATCTGTTGTTCGCCAACCCGGAGCCAGGCGCCGGGAAAACCCAGGTCCGGGCGCTCGGCGATAACCGCCAGCCCGAGCAGATCCCGGTAGAAGGCCAGGGCCCGCGCCGTGTCGGCGACGAGGAGGCTAGCATGGTGAATTCCTATAATGTCTGACATTGGCCTGAGTCTCCGGCTCGGTTTGATCCGCAATCCGCCCATGATTGGCTGATATACTAATTTAATCCCGACCCCAGGCAATCCCGGCAACCCGAATGAATCCCGATCTGGCCCGGCTCCAACCCTACCCCTTTGAAAAGCTCGCCGCCCTCAAGGGAGGCATCGAGCCGCCGGCGGGGTTAGGCCACATCGCCTTATCCATCGGCGAACCCAAGCATCCAACGCCGCAATTCATCGTCGAGACCCTGATCGTCCATCTGCACTTGCTGTCGGCCTATCCCACCACCCGGGGTTTGCCGGTCCTGCGCCAAACCATCGCCGACTGGTTGGCCCGGCGTTTCCACTTGCCCGCGGGCGGCCTGGACCCCGAGCGCCAGATCCTGCCCCTGAACGGTACCCGCGAGGGCCTGTTCGCCTTCGCTCAGGCCCTGGTGGACCGGTCGCGCAACCCCTTGGTGCTAATGCCCAATCCCTTTTATCAGATCTACGAGGGCGCCGCCTTGCTAGCGGGGGCCGAACCCCACTTCCTGCCATGCGTTGCCGAGAACGGCTTTATTCCGAACTTCGCGGCCGTGGCGGCGGATACCTGGCGGCGGTGCCAGATCCTCTATCTCTGCTCCCCCGGTAACCCCACCGGCGCCGTCATCCCACTGGCGACCCTGCAACAACTCATTCAGTTGGCCGAGGAATTCGATTTCCTGATCGCCGCCGATGAGTGTTACTCGGAACTCTATTGCGACGAGGAGCGGCCACCGGTGGGCCTGCTCCAGGCGGCCGCCGCCCTGGGCCGGCGGGATTACCGGCACTGCCTGGTTTTTCATAGCCTATCCAAACGCTCGAATGTCCCGGGCCTGAGGTCCGGCTTTATCGCCGGCGATGCCGAGGTGATCGAGCGCTTCTTCCAATACCGCACCTATCACGGTTGCGCCATGCCGGGGCAGCATCAGTACGCCAGCATCGCCGCCTGGCGCGACGAGACCCATGTGATTGCCAACCGGACCCTGTACCGCGCCAAGTTCGATGCGGTCCTGGCGATACTGGGTGACGTTTTGGAGGTCCCGCGACCAGACGCGGGGTTCTATCTCTGGCCCGTCACCCCCATCCCGGACCCAGATTTCGCCCGCCGGCTCTTCGCTGCTGCCAACGTCACCGTCCTGCCGGGGTCCTATCTGTCGCGCGTGATCGCTGGCCAGGATCCCGGCACCCATCGCGCCCGCCTGGCCTTAGTCGCCCCACTGGACGAATGCGTCGAGGCTGCCTGGCGCATCCGCCGCTTTGTCGAATCCCTTTAAAACAACCCCCTGGCACCTGCCAACACCACCCTTTTGGAGCATACCCATGAGCGATAACCGTCAAGCCATTGAAGAGGCCTTTGAGCACCGTGCCGATATCACCCCCCGGAGCGTTGAGACCCTGGTCAGGGACGCGGTCCAGGACACCATCGACCGTCTCGACCGGGGCGAGATCCGGGTGGCGGAGAAACGCGACGGCGCCTGGGTAGTGAACGACTGGATCAAGAAGGCGGTGCTGCTATCCTTCCGCATCGAGGACAACGCCTTCATGAAGGGCGGTTTCACCAATTATTACGACAAGGTCCCCTCCAAGTTTCAGGACTTCAACAGCCGTGACTTCCGCGACGCCGGGGTGCGCGTGGTACCACCGGCCACGGCCCGGCGCGGCTCCTACATAGCCTCGGGCTGCGTCCTCATGCCCTCTTACGTCAATATTGGCGCCTATGTGGACTCGGGGACCATGGTCGATACCTGGGCCACCGTGGGCTCCTGTGCCCAGATCGGCAAGAACGTCCACCTTTCCGGCGGCGTCGGCATCGGCGGTGTCCTGGAGCCGGTCCAGGCCGCGCCCACCATCATCGAGGATAACTGCTTCATCGGCGCCCGCTCTGAGGTCGTCGAGGGGGTCATCGTCGAGGAGGGGGCCGTGATCTCCATGGGCGTTTACATCGGTGCCAGCACCAAGATCTACCATCGCGAGACCGGCGAGATCCTCTACGGCCGCGTCCCTGCCGGTGCCGTCGTCGTCCCCGGCAACCTGCCCGCCAAGGATGGGAGTCACAGCCTCTACTGCGCCGTCATCATCAAGCAGGTGGATGCGCGCACCCGGGGCAAGGTGGGCATCAACGAATTGCTGAGGGATATCTAGGGACGCCCATGATCAGACTCTTCGGCATTCCTAATTGCGACACCATGAAGAAGGCGCGGCGTTGGCTCGACGAGCGGGGCATTGCATATGACTTCCACGACTACAAGAAGCAGGGCCTGGACGAAAGCCAGATCCGCGCTTGGGTCGCCGAGCTGGGTTGGGAGAAGCTGATCAACCGTCAAGGCATGATGTGGCGCAAGTTGCCCATCGAGGTCCGCGAGGGCCTGGACGAGGCAGGCGCCATCCGCGTCATGGTCTCCACACCCGCCATCATCCGCCGGCCCCTGCTCGACACGGGCGAGGCCCGCCATCTGGGTTTCTCCGAGGCCGCTTATGCCGAGATCTTCCCATCATGACACCCACGGTTGCCCTGGCCCAGGAACTCCTGAGTCGCCCCTCCATCACCCCCGAGGACGGGGGCTGTCAGAACCTGATCGCCCGGCGCCTGGCCCCTTTGGGTTTTCGCATCGAGCCCATGCCTTTTAACGAGGTTTCTAACCTGTGGGCACGCCGGGGCGACCAGGCCCCCCTCTTTTGCTTCGCGGGTCACACCGACGTGGTTCCGCCCGGCCCCCGGGAAGACTGGGACTCGGACCCCTTCACACCCGAGATCCGTAACGGCCTCCTCTATGGTCGCGGCGCCTGTGACATGAAGGGTGAGATCGCGGCCATGGTGACTGCCACCGAGGACTTTGTCCGCGACCACCCGGACCATCCCGGCTCCATCGCCTTTCTCATCACCAGCGACGAGGAGGGCCCGTCCGTCGATGGCACCGCGCGGGTGGTCGAGACCCTGGAGGGACGCGGGGAAAAGATCGACTGGTGTCTGGTCGGCGAGCCCTCCAGTCACGAGCGCGTGGGCGACACCCTCAAGGTCGGCCGCCGGGGCAGCCTCAGCGGCTTTCTCAAGGTTATTGGCAAACAGGGCCATGTCGCCTACCCCCATCGCGCCCTCAACCCCTTGCATGCCCTAGCCCCTTATCTGGTGGAGTTGGTGGATGAGGAGTGGGACCAGGGCAATGCCTTCTTCCCCCCCACCAGTTTCCAAATCGCCAACCTCAACACGGGTACCGGGGCCGAGAACGTCATCCCTGGCGTCCTCACCGCCCAGTTCAACCTGCGCTTTTCCACGGAACTGGACGCCGAGACCATCCAACGTCGGGTCGCCGCCATCCTGGACCGGGGCGGACTCGATTACGAACTCACTTGGCGTCTGTCCGGCAAACCCTTCCTGACCCCCGCCGGCGACCTGGTCGAGGCCGTCTCCGCGGCGGTGGAGGAGATCATGGGTTACCGGCCCGAACCCTCCACCGTCGGTGGCACCTCCGACGGTCGCTTCATCGCCCCCACCGGTGCCCAGGTGCTGGAACTCGGCGCGATCAACGCCAGCATCCATCAGGTCAACGAGTGTATCGGCGTCGAGGAACTAGACCAGCTCTCCGCTATTTATCGGCGGATATTGGAAAAACTGTTGGGATTGGGGGAAGTTCCCTGATCGGCCATTGGCTTCAACCCAGAGGGAGACTTCACTCCGGGGTATGCCTCACTGTCGGTGCTGATCACCCTCGATCTGGCTTCTGGGGGTCTCAAACCATGTGAGATTCATGGTAGACATACACAGGGACTGATTCATGCCTCCGCCAAGATTGCCGGGCAGGCCCCGGTCAGCGCCGCCAGGCGTGAGGCATCCCCGCTGGCTTTGCATCTCCCGGGTGGCGTCATAGCCGTCCGCCGACGGGATGCTGGTCGCCCGTAGGATGTTAGGTTGCGAAGGGGCTAAAGGGCTCATTGGTGATGAAGCAGAAGGACTCCAGCGCTTCTGGGCCAGCAGTTCAACTCGCGAATCACTATCTCGGCCCGACCGGCAGTGCCATCAATAGCCTTCCAACCGTCGGTGCCACTGACGATAACGCAATTCGTCAATAGCCCATCTTCGTCACTTTACCCGACGGTTTGCCATTTAATCAGTCAGTTACGACTGAGTGACGGTGGCGTTGGTCACTACCTTTAGGTCACGTTAGCGCCCGGATCGATCACGGTCTTCTCGGTTCTGCCCGGCAGATGGGGTAGGCCCAGAGCGTTATAGAGATCCTGCTGGTGTGGCTCGGGGCGGGTGGCCTTACGGAGGTGGTAGATCTTCCCGTCATCGCGATGTAGGACGACCGTCACGCGCTCCTGACCGGAGCATTGATGGCGCAGGCGCTCCCAGCTCAGGTGGATGCCCTGGGCCTTGAGCTGGATGCGCAGGCTGTGGACCAGGTGGTAGGCCAGCACCGAGATGAACAGGTGGCCGTCGACCCGGGCGCTCTGGTGGTGATAGATGGGACGCAGGCCAAGCTCGGACTTCAACGAGCGGAACACCGCCTCCAAGTCCGTCAACAGGGTGTAAGTATGCCAGAACGTGCGCTCATCCCAGTCGGCCTGGTGGGTGCGCAGGCCATAGACCCCGGGCAGGGTGTCCTCCGTCGGTATGACGCGCGTCCACACCAGGGCCGTGGCGTTGCCGCTGGCCTCGTCCTTGTCGAGGCGGATGTCGTAGTAGCGAGCCACCCGGGAGTAGCGCTGGCGCAGCCGCCCGATGCGGGTGAGGACTTTGTCGTAGTTCTTCACCCGGCGGGGCAGGTGCAGGCCCTCGGCCAGGTACTGAAGATCGGCTTCCAGGCGGGTGGAGAAGCGTCGCTCGATGCCCCGTTCCTTGGCCTCGCGCCCGCTGGAGTGGCCATACCGGCGCACCTCCCCGGTGACCTCGTCGACCACGCGCTGGGCACGAATCTGGGTGTTGCCTTCCTCGCGAATCAGCACGGCG
>JBGAUE010000023.1:0-56175 GCA_044228795.1 Chromatiaceae bacterium
ATCAACTCGATGGGATAGCCATCCGGGTCCGCCACGAAGGCAATGATGGTGGTGCCCGCGTTCATGGGCCCGGCCTCGCGCATGATGTTGCCGCCCCGCTCCCGGATCTGCTCGCAGGCGCGATAGACATCATCGACTTCGAGGGCCAGGTGGCCGAAGCCGGTACCTAGCTCATAGGCGCTCACGCCCCAGTTATAGGTCAGTTCGATGACGGCCTGTTCCGACTCTGCCCCGTATCCCAGAAATGCCAGGGTGAACTGACCGTCCGGGTAATCCTTGCGGCGCAGCAGCCGCATTTCCAGGACCTTGGTATAGAAGTCGATGGACCGGTCCAGGTCCCCGACGCGGAGCATGGTGTGCAGGATTCTCATCGGCATATCTCCCATGGATGGTTATTTTTGCAGCTTCAACATTCCCCTTGAGGCTCATTCCCGAGTCTTTAACGCCCCAATGTCTTCATCCCCCAAAGAACCATTGCGCCCAGGTCAACTCGCGCCTGCGTCGCGATTAGCCGCCAGTGGCCAGCACCTCAACCGGGATTCTCAGGGTCGTTCCGGTAGGGCTGGCGGTGATGGCCAGGGTCTTGAATCCCTTGCCCAGGCCCGGCGGCAGGCTGAGGTTGAGGTCCGCCGCGCCGTCGGCAATCTTCGCGGAACCCACCAAGGTGTCATCGATGCGGGCGGTCAGGCGTGTATTCGGCACCGCGTCACTGATCTTGGCGAAGTCCAGGCAGCTAATCCTGATTGGCTGGGGCCTCCCAATCATCAAGGTCATCGGGGTTGGGGACACCTGCACCGCCTGCTTGGCGAAAGACGGCGCCAGCGCTGCAGATCCCTTGATGTATTCGACCCATTCTTCGAGGTCGCTCAGCCCGGAATCCCGCCGCTCCCCCGCCGCTGTAAAGACGGTGAAGTTATCCCCGCCGCCGATGAGATAGGCACTGCTACCCACTACATACTCGGCCTCCCGGTCCAGGGGAGCGCCATCGATGGTGATCGAGGTGATCCGATCACCCTCGGCCCGGGAGGCGTCGTAAGTGTAGGCGACATTGTCTGACAAACCCAACTGCAGGTAGGGGCGGCTCGCCCCCGGCGGCTGCCACTGCTGCTCCAGCAGGGTCTTGAACTGGGCCCCGGTCAGGCGGGCTGTCATCAGGGTGTTGGCGAAGGGCAGCACATCGGCGGCCTCGCTATAGGTCAGGGCACCGGCCAGCAGGTCCGCCCTCGTCCCGCCGGGGTTTTGCACGCCGATCCGGGCGCCGCCCCGGCCGGGATCGGCCAGCCGATCGCGAAACATATTCGCTACCAAATTGGTCAGTGGCGATTCCAGACTGCGGTTGTCGTCGACCACCTGCCCGTCTGGAGTCAGATCGACGGCGCGGCTGATGGCGGCCGTCGTGGTGCCGATCACTTCCTGGCCGATCTCCTCCGCCTCGGCCAGAGCCCAGTCGAGCAGGGCCGCCACCTTTTTCACCCGGGCCAGGGTGCTGCCGGCGCCCGGGCGAGGCTCCAGATTCTCCAACCTGGACGAAAACGCCCGGTGCGTGGCCGGGTCAATCTCCAGGCTGACCTTGCCGATCAAGGCGGCATAGGCCCCCGATTGCATCACCGGCCGGGTCCCCGCCAGCCTGCCCCCCCTTAAGAGGGTGCCGCCCTCCCCCGCCGCAAGTGCGGCCGAGGTCTCCGCACTCGGCGCGCCGATCCCGGCACTGGCGCGCCCAGGGAGCCGCGCCTGATGCACATAGGCCAGGTGCGTGTGGCCGTTAAAGATCACATCGACCCGCGGCGAGGTAGCCTCCACCAGCGCCCGAAAGATGGTGCTGGCGGCCTCCTGCTCGGCCAGGCTGCCCTCACGGCTGGCACCCTCATGATAGGCGGCGATGATGATATCCGCCTCGCCGTTGGCATCCCGACCGTCGCTGAGCTGGGCGGTGATCCCGTTCACCGCCGCCACGGGATCGCCGAAATCGAGCATGGCCACCCCTTCGGGTGCCACCAGGGACGGCACCCCCAGGGTGATGGCACCTATGACGCCGACCCTGACGCCAGCGCGATGGAACAAGGCGTAGGCCGGTAGCACGGGCTGCGTCGTGCCCGGATGGTAAACATTGGCAGCGAGGTAGGGAAAGGCCGCGTGCGGCATCACCCGCTCGGCCAGGTCGGCATAACCTTTATCAAACTCATGGTTGCCCACGGTCGAGGCGTCCAGGTCCATGATGTTCAGAATCTTCAGGGTGGGGATATCCCCCTGGATGAAGGACGGAAAGCGTGAGGCCCCGATGAGATCACCCGAGGCGAGCACCAGGGTGTTTTCTTCGCCAGCGCTTTGGCGCTCCTCTTCCAGGGTGCCAAAGAAGCTGAGGGTGTCGGGATTGGCCGTCGCTAAGCGGCCGTGAAAGTCGTTGAAATGCAGGATCGTCAGGGAGGCGGCCCCGGGCTCTGGTGGGGGCGAGGTATCGGATCCGGGGCCTCCGCAGGCGACCACCAGGATCGAGGTCAAGCCAATTGACAACCACCACCGCCAGAAGAAAGGGTTCATCTTGCCACCCGTCCATTGCCAGGGATGCGGCCCATCCGCCGGAATGCGCCATCAGTACGCCTTATCGGCGCACACCGAGGCAAGTGCCTGGATCTTGCGATTCCAGGCACTTGCTCTGGTTATTTAATTCTTACTACCGCCAAACATGTTCATGGGATTTGGCATCTTGTTCATCATGTTACCCGGGTTGAATCCGCCCTTGTCCTTGCCATCCTCATTCCGGACATCCGCGGACGGCTGGCCTCGTGACGGATAGCCGGGAGAGGTGCCGTAGGCCCCCGGAGGCGGTGGATAGGCGCCGGACGGGGGTGCCGCGGCCCCGGCATCGGGGGGAACGATCCCCGGTGCCACGGGAAAAGGTGCCGCGGAGGGCGGAAAGCGTGCGGGCTCACGTGGCGGGGGGTAGGTCCATTGGGCGGGCGGATAGGCGCCAGCAGGCGGGGCATATCTGGGTTGTTCGCCATAGGTGGCCGGCGGGACCGGAGCGGGTTCGCGGGCCTGACGCGGCGGGGGATAAGCCCCTTGGGCGGGCGGATAGGCGCCAGCAGGCGGGGCATACCTAGGCTGTTCACCATAGGCGGCAGGCGGGACCGAGACGGCTTCGCGGGCCTGGCGCGGCGGAGGGTAAGCACCTTGGGCGGGCGGATAGGCGTCAGCAGGCGGGGCATACCCGGGCTGTTCGACATAGGTTGCCGGCGGAACCGGGACCGGTTCGCGGGCCTGAGGCGGCGGGGACGGGGCATATCTAGGGTAGGAAGGCTGCGAATAGCCCTGGGAAGGGGGCGCCGCTCCGGCCTGGGATGCGTTGGAAGGCGCACCCCAGGCTCCGCCGGAACCGGGAAAGCTCATGCCGGGGCCGCCAAAGCCCGGCATGGGGGCTTGGGATGAAGAACTGCCGAAACCGCTCGCGACGGCGGTGCTGGCGAAGCATAGAGCCATCAAACTGGCGGCTGTCGCGCCGTATTTCTTGGTCATGTTGTCCTCCGAATGGTGGGTCCGCCCGAGAAAGGGGCTATCTAATAGTACGCCAACGCCGGGTGCGCGGTACGGGGAAAGGCCTGACCACAACATACAGATCATAACCCCCTTGTGGATACATCATTTTCTGCCATCCACCTGTAGAGGCGAGCCTAATTGGGATTAGGGAGAATCGAGACCGGGCCCGCATCCGGTATCCAGAACTATCATGGCGAGGACCAGGGTGCTAATGCAGAGTGCCGTGAATGCATTCATCGGGTAGTGACGGATAGGAAATTCAACCACCCGAACCGGATATCCCCAGATCACGACCTGTATTGAATCAATAGGGTTTTCTCCCAACCCAATTGCCTGGGGGCTGGTACTGACAGACCCACACCTGCTCACGTGAGTCATCGCAGATCGCAACGGCACAGCCCACCTCGGTGGTGCTCTTCCAAACGACTTGCGTGTAATGGCCACACATTTTGCCAGAGGCACAGCTGTTGTTCTTGTAGTCATAGTCGGCACGCTCACTGGCCCAGTCGTCTACAACCTTCTTTGGGCTGACCTTCTGCAGTTCGCGCTTGCCATCCGACCATTTGATTGCACCCGTCCAATACAGATTCTCACCGTATCGCCCATCAGGCTTGCTGTGCTGCATGCGGCACTGGTTGGATTGCTTCAGATGGTTCGCCCATTTCTGGGCAGAAGCGGCAAGCCTAGGCGAATAAGCGAGGGATGGAGCGCCAACTGTTTCGCGCCAGCGATTGTGCGCGGCAACCATTTCGTTCCCATCCACCTCTAACGCCTGCGCCGATAGGGCAGGGACGAGACAGCAGATGAGCAGGAGTCGCTTTATCATTCCATCAGTACCTGCTTCAGATTCGGACCCGTCACGCTGTCCGGATTTACCGCGATGTCCCTGGCTGATCCCTGTGCAACTCTGCGTCCTCCACCATCACCACCTTCGGGACCGACGGATAGGAAATTCAACCACCCCAGACCGGATGTGGCCCAGATCATAGCCACGCTAACGACACCGGGCAAGGGAGTTTGCGGCTGAGTCGGGTGGTCTGGGGGTGGGATGGGACCCGAATGAGCTCTGCATTTGACAGGGCCGCGTCCGGAGTGGATTACCAACATGACTCAGCAGAGAAATCAATTCCCTCGATTAACGCAGGTCCAGGTGCCTCGGGCGAGCTGAGTCTTATTGGTAATCAGAACGCCGAATATCGCTGGTTACTATCGGCCTCTTGTTGCCGTTGCGGTACACAAGTTCTGGCCTAGTGCCTCAGCCCAAACGCCAAAACCCCGAGCGGTATTGCTCGGGGTTTTGTTACGCGGAAAGGTGACGCCGGAGGAAGGAGCTGGCTACCGCGATACGTCCTTGCTGCTTACGACACTACCCGCCATCGGCGCCAGTTCGGTCATGTCTGTTACTTGGAGGGGGCAGCAGGGGCGGCGGGAGCGGCCGGAGGTGCGGGCGGAGCATAGGGCGCACCGTAAGGGGCGCCATAAGGGGCATAGCCATAGGGGGCGCCGTAGCCATAGGGGCCATAGCCATTGTAGTAGTTGTCATAGTAGCGATTGTAGCCGCGTCCATAGCCGCGACCACCACCGGACATGCTCATGCTGAAGTCACCACCCCCATCGCCGAACATGTCGTTCATCCAGTCGTTGTTATTGTTGCCCCAACCGTTGTTGCCCCAAGGACCACCCCAGGCGAAAGCGGTAGCGGAGACACCCAGCAGGGCGACAACAGCGGCAGCAGTAGCAAGCTTTTTCATGTGATTTTCTCTCTCGTTAGTTTATGTTGGCAGCATGAGCGGCGTCTTAAGTTGTGCGGTGCGCCGTCCATGGGTAGATAGAATATTAGTATATTCTAATTCTGTCAATCATCATTTTGCCCCGCCCGGGAGCTTGTTACTCGCTAGTCGGTAGTGCGGCTGAAAGGAGCCGGGGCACCACGGCCCCGGTCGATACCGGGTGAGGGGGGTCGCCTAACCGGCTAATTCCGAGATGGCCCCTCTGTACATACCCTATGATGAGAGCGAGATCCTCGCCATCGTCGCATGAGTGGTCCGGATGACACCCTGAGCGACATGGCGCACCGAGGGGCGTTAGGGGTAATGACCCTATCTCCCGGAACCCTAAGCCACAGAGGAGAAACAACAATGCGGATCGCCAAAGAGGACCTTGACGTCAGGATGCAGATCCCGGGCGCCGTGATTCGTCAGCACATGAATTTCGGAGATGCCACGGGACTCGGCAAGATAAGCTGTGAGTTCTTCAGTCTGTCGGCGGGGGTCGATACCACGCCCTTGTTCCAGGGACTGCAAGGCAATGCGTGCCAGTGCCCACACTGGGGTTTCGTCTTGCGCGGCCAGCTGACGACCACGGACGAGCAGGGCGCGCAGGAGACGGTCAAGGCGCATGATCTGTTTTACTGGCCGCCCGGTCACAATGTGAAGGTCGACACCGACGCTGAGATCGTGATGTTTAGCCCGCAGCACGAGCACAGCCTTGTCATCAATCACATGATTGAGAAGGTGAAAGCTTAAGGGATAAGGGCGCCGATTCAGGCCTAGCCAGGCGCGGCGATGCCTGTGCGCGGATGGCAGCCCAGATCGGCCTTCTCCCCCAATCAACCTACCAGGTGCAGGACACATGATCCGTTATCTGCTGTTATCCCTCCTGTTACTCTCCCAAACCCTTTCCGCCGTTGAAACCTTTAAGACCTATTCCAACTCCAGATTCAACTACTCCATCGACTATCCTGCTAATCTGCTGTTCCCGCAAGGCGAAGCCCCCAATGGCGATGGTCAAATCTTCGCCTCGTCCGACCAGGAGGCCCGCATGATCATTTATGGCACCCATAATGTCCTGGAACAAACCATCAAGGACCTCTTCCTGCAGGAATCCCAGGATGCCTCTTCACCTAAAATAACCAAGAAGGTCACCTATAAACGACAGAAGGATAACTGGTTCGTCGTCTCCGGTTACATCGGCCCTAAAATCTTCTACCAGAAGACCTTCCTCTCCAATGACATGTTCAAGACCTTCTATATCGAGTATCCCCAGAATCAGCGCCACCGCTATGATCCGATCCTGAGCCGGTTGGGGAGTTCGTTCAAGGGGTGAACTGGCCTGAGATGCTTTGAGGGTTCATAGGTAACGGCGAGCGGCCTCGATAGCGCCATCCAGAAGGTTCTGAAGGATGCCAGTAAAACCTGACTAGAAGTTCTTAGGCTCCATCAAGAGTAACCTTCGGAAAAGATCTGGAAACGGCACAAGGCGGAAGTCTAACCCTGGCCGGGGCTCCCAGCGTTAATCAGCCAGCCAGGTCCGGGAGACCCTAACGCAGGCTATGGTGAACCGGTCCTGGCTAGAACTATTTATTGCCGGGTGTTGACACGTTTCAGCCTAAAACACAAAGGGCCTAGGTTTTTTTGACCTAAGCCCTTGTTTTATTTGGCTCCCCGGCGTGGACTCGAACCACGGACCTAATGATTAACAGTCATCCGCTCTACCAACTGAGCTACCGGGGATTAGTTTAAGCGCGGCATTCTATTAGTCATTTTTACCTGAGTCAAGGACCGTGCGCGGACCGCGCATGACCATGGACGGGCAACACGCGGTCAAGACCGGCAATTCCGCCTTTCGTTACCCGGTCAGCCGATGACGCTGGCGATGCGGTCGAGGGCCTTTTCCAGGTTGGCGCGGCTGGTGGCGATGGAGATACGGACGTGACCGCTGAGGCCGAAGGCGGAGCCAGGGACAAGGGCCACGCCCGCCTTCTCGATGAGGTACTCGGCCAGTTCCAGGTCATCCTTGACGCCGTCGATGGCGTCGATCATGCCCTGGACCTTGGGGAAGACGTAGAAGGTGCCGTCAGTGGGCAAGCATTCGATGCCGGCCATGCCGTTGAGGCGCGCTACGACGTAATCATGGCGCTCCTTGAAGGCGGCGCCCATGGTGGCGATGCAGTCCTGGGGACCTTCCAGGGCGGCCTGGGCGGCGACCTGGGAGATGGAGGTCGGGTTGGAGGTGCTCTGGCCCTGAATCTTCTTCATGGCCTTGATGATATCGGCGGGACCGCCGGCATAGCCGATACGCCAGCCGGTCATGGAGTAAGCCTTGGACACGCCATTGAGGACCAGGGTGCGCGGGGCCAGATCGGGGCAGGCGTTGAGGATGTTGACGAAGGGTTCACTGCCCCAGCGGATATGCTCGTACATGTCGTCGGTGGCGATCACGGCCTTGGGGTGACGACGTAAGACCTCGCCCAGACCTGCCAGTTCGGCGTGGCTGTAGGACATGCCAGTAGGGTTGGAGGGGCTGTTGATGACGACGAGGGCGGTGCGCTCGGTAATAGCCGCCTCTAGCTGGGCCGGGGTGATCTTGAAGCTCTGGTCCGCCCCGGCATCCACGATGACGGGTACGCCACTGGCGAGGAGGGACATGTCGGGGTAGGAGACCCAATAGGGGGCGGGGATGATGACCTCGTCGCCCGGATCAAGGATGGCCTGGGCCAGGTTGTAGAAGCTCTGCTTGCCGCCGCAGGAGACCAGGATTTCCTCGAGCTGGTAGTCGAAGCCGTTCTCACGCTTGAATTTATCGACAATGGCCCGCCGCAGTTCGACGGTGCCTTCCACCGGGGTGTACTTGGTGAAGCCGTCACGGATGGCCTTGATGGCGGCCTCTTTGATGTGATCCGGGGTATCGAAGTCTGGTTCGCCGGCACCCAGGCCGACAACGTCCTTACCCGCGGCGCGCAGGGCCTTGGCACGGGCAGTGATGGCGAGGGTCGCCGAAGGCTTGACGGATTGTACGCGGGCGGAAAGTTTGCTGCTCATCGGTCCTGTTCTCGACTCTTTGCCGGTGGGGAAGGTTGATCGCCCTGGCAATCGCGGGCGGGGCTCCCAATAATAGCGAAACGCGCCATTTCCGGCACGGGGATTCGCCACTTTTCCGGCAAAACTTAGCCACCGTGACTCGGAAACACTATTGCCACTCATGAGCAAGCCCCTCGACAAACCTTTCGAACTGGTCTCGAAATTCAATCCCGCCGGTGATCAGCCCGAGGCCATCCGACGCCTGGTGGCGGGGCTAATGGATGGGGAGGCGGGCATTACCCTGCTGGGAGTGACGGGATCGGGCAAGACCTTCACCGTCGCCAATGTCATTCAGGAACTCCAGCGCCCGGCCTTGGTGCTGGCACCCAACAAGACCCTGGCGGCCCAACTCTATGGCGAGATGCGTGATTTCTTCCCGCGTAATGCCGTGGAGTATTTCGTCTCCTACTACGATTATTACCAGCCGGAGGCCTATGTCCCCTCCTCCGACACCTACATCGAGAAGGACGCCTCCATCAACGAGCACATCGAGCAGATGCGCCTCTCCGCCACCAAGGCCCTCCTGGAGCGGCCGGACGTCATCATCGTCGCCACGGTCTCCTCTATCTACGGTCTGGGGGACCCGGATGCCTACCTGCGGATGGTCCTGCACCTGAGCCGCGGCGATCGGGTGGATCAGCGTGCCCTGCTGCGACGGCTGGCGGACCTGCAATACAAGCGCAACGAGGTAGAACTGCACCGGGGCACCTTCCGGGTGCGGGGCGATGTCATCGACATCCACCCGGCGGAATCGGACGAGGAGGCCCTGCGCGTCACCCTCTTCGATGAAGAGATCGAGTCCCTGGCGGTCTTCGACCCCCTTACCGGCGAGGTGCTGCGTAAGGTCGCCCGCTATACCGTCTTCCCCAAGACCCACTATGCCACGCCGCGGGAGACGGTCCTGGCGGCGGTGGACCAGATTAAGGTGGAGCTCCGGGAGCGCCTGATCTGGCTGCGGGAACACGACAAGCTTGTGGAGGCCCAGCGCCTGGAGCAGCGCACCCTCTTCGACCTGGAGATGATGGTGGAGGTCGGCTACTGCTCCGGGGTCGAGAACTATTCCCGCTACCTGTCCGGGCGCGGGCCTGGCGAGCCACCGCCGACCCTCTACGATTATCTGCCGGACAACGCCCTCCTCATCATCGACGAAAGCCACGTCACCGTGCCCCAGCTCGGCGGCATGTACAAGGGCGACCGCTCGCGCAAGGAGAACCTGGTCGAGTACGGCTTCCGCCTGCCCTCGGCAATGGATAACCGCCCCCTGCGTTTCGAGGAGTTTCAGGAGCGCCAGCCGCAGACTATCTATGTCTCCGCCACCCCGCGTGACTACGAAATCCAGCACTCCGGGGCCATCGTCGAGCAGGTGGTGCGGCCCACGGGGCTGGTGGACCCGGATCTGGAGGTTCGTCCGGCCCTGAGCCAGGTCGATAATCTCCTGTCGGAGATCCGGTCCCGGGTCAGCCACGACGAACGGGTCCTGGTCACCACCCTCACCAAGCGCATGGCGGAGGATCTCACCGACTATCTGAACGACCATGGGGTGCGGGTGCGCTACCTGCACTCGGATATCGACACCGTGGAACGGGTGGAGATCATCCGCGACCTGCGCCTGGGCGAATTCGATGTCCTGGTGGGCATCAACCTGCTGCGCGAGGGCTTGGACATGCCCGAGGTGTCGCTGGTAGCTATCCTGGACGCGGACAAGGAGGGCTTTCTGCGCTCCGAGGGCTCGCTGATCCAAACCATCGGCCGGGCCGCCCGCCACGTCAATGGCAAGGCCATCCTTTATGCCGACAAGATCACCGGCTCCATGGAGCGCGCCATCGGTGAGACCGAGCGCCGCCGTGCCAAGCAGACCGCATTCAATGCCCTCCACGGCATCACGCCCCAGACGATCCATAAGGCCATCGCCGACATCCTGGAAGGGGCGACACCCGGTGGACCCCTGAAGGCCAGGGAATATGCCAGGGTGGCGGAGGAAATGGCCGAATACGCCAGCCTCACCCCGGCCCAGATGGCGCGCAAGATCAAAGCTCTGGAGAAGGAGATGTACGGCTACGCCAAGGACCTGGAGTTCGAGAAGGCGGCGGCGGTCCGCGACCGCCTCAAGGAGCTGCAACTGAAGGGGCTGGCGGCCTAATGGGTCTTCACCCTGGTTATGTCGCCGAAGTCATTAGTCCGCTAACCCGTCTCTCAAGCACACCAATCTGATCCGCCAAGGCCAAACGATTCAAGGGTTCCAGATCGAGGGGGGCTTCGTAACGGAACTGGACGCCGTAATCCGTCAGGTCTTCCAGTTCCCGGAAAGTCGCCACTGCCCGCGGGTCGATATCCTCGGACAAATCAAACAGAATCCGCAAGTCATGGGTGCGCGGGAACGTAACCCCAGAAAAGCTGAGCCATGCCTTCAGGAGTTTCTCAACAGCTTGTTGACAATGAAAGCCGAAGATCGAATCGGTGAACTGGTGCGGATTGAGCATGTGGCGGATGGCTTGCAGGTCAGCCGTTGCCATATCAAGCATCATCCGACCATGCTTAGGATCTTTCATATACCGTAAGCCCTTCGCGCAAGGAGCGCCCAATCACATGGTTCGGCGATAGGCGCCAGGTGTCGATCTCGTCGCGGCTATAGAGAAGCACGTCGACGGGGAGTCGGAATTGTCTTATTGCCTGGCGAATCCGCCTTAAGTCGCCTTGTCGAGTGTGTTCTGGCGTGAAGGAATCCCGTGTTACCACGAGTAGATCCACATCGGAATCCGGGCCGCTGTCCCCGCGGGCACGGGAGCCGAACAAGACGATCCGCTCCGGCGCCACCGCCCCAACCGTGGCCTCGATGATGTCGCAGGTGATCTCGTCCAAATCCGTCACGGTGGACTTAGCCTGGGGCATCGCCGGCAGGGTCCGCTCAGTCATAAACCACCCTCCTCTCGTGCAACGCCGAGAATGTCAAGTCATACAGAGGTAGTTCATGACACGGCAGTAAGTCCCTCTCTGTCAAGTCCTGCCGTCTCTGCCAGATTAGTGGACGATCTGCCCGAATTGGCCGCTGTTGTAGTCGTGAATCGCCTGGCTGATCTCCTGCTGGGTGTTCATGACGAAGGGGCCGTAGCCGACAATGGGTTCGTTGAGCGGCTGACCATTCAGCAGCAGCAGGGTGGCTTCTTCAGGAATATCAAATGCGAGTTGTGTACCTTGGCGCTCCATGACCGCCAGTTCGGCCGGGCCGACGGTGTCCGCGCCAATTCGGATCGACCCCTTCAGGACAAACAAGGCGGTAGTGTGTCCGGCAGGCAGATCGACCTCGAGCGAACGGCCTGCCTTGAGGCGCAGGTCCCAGACATTCATGGGGGTAAAGGTGCGAGCCGCTCCTTGGGTATCCCCGTAGCGACCGGCGATGACCCGTGTCCTGCCCGCATCACCGGGGAGTTCTACGGTTGGGATCTGGGCGGCGGTGATGCCCTGATAGCCAGGTGCCGCCATCTTGTCCTGGGCCGGCAGATTAACCCAAAGTTGGACCATCTCGAAGGGTCCGCCCTGGCGTGCGAAGTCGGCACTGTGATACTCCTCGTGGATCACCCCAGAGGCCGCCGTCATCCACTGGACGTCCCCAGGGCCAATGGAACCGCCCGCACCCGAAGAATCCCGATGGGAGACGCCGCCGGCATAGACCAGGGTCACCGTCTCAAATCCCCGGTGTGGATGCGGGCCGACGCCTCGGCGCTCGCTAGTCGGTGCGAAATCGGTTGGGCCCGCATAGTCCATCAGCAGAAAGGGCGACATTTCAGCGGCGATGTCCTGGTAAGAAAAGAGGGTCCGCACTGGAAAGCCATCGCCGACCCAGTGACTGCCGCTGCTGCGTTTGATACAAGCAAGCTTTTTCATATGGATTGATCCGAAACCGAGGGGTTCAGGGTTGGCGGTGGAGCCCTGGTTGGGTGATGGCGCGTCAGGCCGTGACTGCCGGTTGTCGCAACAGCCGGGCCGGACCCCTCAATAGCTGGGCAATTCGACCGGGCGTAGATCGAAGACCAGCACCTCCGCGTCTTCGCCCTTGCCAAAGCTGATCTCTTCGACGTTGCGCAGGCGGGCGCCGTCCCCTGCCAGGAGGCGCTGGCCGTTGACCTCCAGCGAGCCGCGTGCCACCTGGATATAGGCATAGCGTTTTTGCGGCAAGGTCAAGACCTGCTGTTCTTGACCGTCAAAAAGGCCGGCATAGACCCGGGCGTCCTGATAGACCGAGAGGGAGCCCTCGCTGCCATCCTGGGAGATGATGAGACGGAGCTTGCCACGCTTTTCCGCCTCCTCGAAGTGCTGCTGCTGATAGCGCGGGCTGACGCCCTTGCGGTTAGGGATGATCCAGATTTGCAGAAAATGCACCCCCTCCTGGCGCGAGGCATTGAACTCGCTATGGCGGATGCCCGAGCCGGCACTCATCATCTGCACATCGCCGGGGCGAATGACAGAGCCCGTGCCCATCGAGTCCTTATGCTCCAGGACCCCCTCCAGGACATAGGTGAAGATCTCCATGTCGCGGTGGCCGTGGGTGTCGAAGCCCCGGCCCGGCTGAACGCGGTCGTCGTTGATCACCAGCAGATCCGAGAAACCGACCTGTTCCGGGTCGTAGTAACTGCCGAAGGAGAAGCTGTGATGGGAATGCAGCCAGCCGAGCTTTGCGAGGCCACGGGCAGCGGCAGGTCTGAGTTCGAGCATATCAACTACCTCGCATTAAGCCGGGGCGACAGGGCACTCGCCAGGGAGTGCCCGTCACCGGGGTCGGTTAGGCCTTAACCCTTGATCGCCTCGATGGCGACCGTGATCGTCACCTCATCGCCGACGTTAGGGGCATGCTTGCCGGCATTGAATTCACTACGCTTGATGAGGGTGCTAGCGTTGGCGCCAATGGCGTCCTTCTTCAGCATGGGATGCGTCTTGGTGGCAAAGTGATTGACCTTGAGAGTCACCGGCTTGGTGACACCCTTGATGGTCAGGTCGCCCTCGATGGTCTTGGGCTGGTCACCCTCGAAGACCACTTTCGTGGACTTGAAGGTGGCAGTCGGATACTTGGCGGTATCCAAGAAATCTTCGCCCTGGATGTGCTCATTGAAGGTGGCGTAGCCAGTGTCGACCGAACGGGTGTCAATGACGATGTCCACTGCACCCGTCTTGGCCTCCTTGTCCAGAGTCACCGTACCCGTGGTCTTGTTGAACTGGCTGACCTGGGTGGACAGTCCTAAGTGGCTGTAGGAGAAGCTCGGGAAGGTATGGGTACCGTCCACCTGATAGGTCTCCGGGGCGGCCAGAGCGGCGGCCGAGGCGGTGGCGAGGACGATAGCGGCGGAAAGTTGGCTAAGCTTGTTCATGGGTAATCTCCGATTGAGGTTCAGGTTGAGGTGTGAAGTGGTGGTTGCGCGAGCGGATGGGCTTAGTTGCCCGCCGTGGCCGTGAGATGAAACTTGACCTCGACATCATTGGCGACGATGTCGAAATCAGACCAGGGCCCTTCGCCAATCGTGAAGTCGCCCCGGCGGATGATGAAGTTGCCTGTGAAAACCCCGGTGTCTCCCTGGGCCGTGAAGGTCGCGGGCACCAGGATCTCCTGGGTCTTGCCCTTGATGGTCAACTGGCCGGCGACCTCATAGCGATCCCCGCCGACCGACTTGAGACTGCCCGATGCGAAACGGGCGGTCGGGAAGGCCAGGGTGTGGAACCAGGACTTGGTTGCCAACTCTTCATCCGCCTCCGAGGTGCCGGTATCGACGCTGGCCAGGTCGACCTCGATCACGGCCTTGGCACTGGCAGGCTGGGCCGGATCAAAGTGCAACTGACCAGTAAAGGTCTTGAAACTGCCTTCCATACCGACCCCCATCTGGGAGTAGCCAAAGGTGATGCGGCTCTGAGCGGCCTGGACCTGGGTGAATTCGACGGCCTGGGTGGCGGGAGCTACCAGGGCCGTCAGGGCAATGGCAAGGGCGAGGCGGGTCATGTTCATTTCTCCGAGCCTTCAGGTGTGGGTTCAGACTTTGTCGAACTTCGGCAACATGCGCAGGAAGACATCGTCCTTGTCGATGATATGGTGCTTCAGGGTGGCGCCGACATGGCCCACCAACAGGCCAATCAGCAGCAGGTTCAGGCTTAGGTGCAGGGTCACCAACAGGTCCCCCAGCGCCTTGTCCTTGGCCAGCAAATCGGGCAGCGGCAAGACCCCGAACCACACCGTCTGAAAGCCCTTCGCCGAACTCATGAGCCAGCCCGAGAGCGGGATGGCCAGCATCAGCAGGTAGAGCAAAAGGTGGGTGGCCTGGGCGGTCCACTGCTGCAACCTGGGCATCCCTGCGGGCAGGGCCGGCGGTCGGTGGGTAGCACGCCAGGCTAGGCGAACGATCCCCAGCAGGAAGACGGTGACGCCGGCCCACTTATGCCAGGCATAAAGCTGCAGTTTCTCCGGCGACAGGGACAGGCCCTGCATATAAAAGCCCAGTCCCAGCAGACCCAGCATCAGGAGGGCCATCAGCCAGTGCAGGCCTTTGGCGGTTCGGGTGTAGGGAAGATCCATGGGCTTGTTCCTCTAGGCGGCCCCTGCCGCGGCTATGGGCTTTGGGTGTAATGTACCGGCCCCAAGAGGTACGAAATAGCAGGAAAAAAGCAATTCTGAATTGCTGAATCAGCAATAATCTGCTGGCAGGGTCGGGCCTGACAACCCCAAATCAACCTGACTTAACTTTTTGACTGCTGCCGACAAAGCTGATCATCAGCAACACCCTGTCGCAGGAACAACAGCAATGAACCGTCTCGACGCCATGAACACCTTTGTGCGGGTCGCGGAACTGGGCAGTTTCGCGGCCGCCGCCAGCCGGCTGGGGGTGGCGCCTTCCGTGATCACCCGCCAGATCGCCGCCCTGGAGGAGCACCTGGGCATCAAGTTGATGATGCGCACGACGCGGCGGCTGACCCTAACGACGGGAGGGGCCGCCTACCTGGAGAAGTGCCGGGAGATCCTCGACCTGGTGGAGTCGGCCGAGGCGGACGTGATGGCGGACAGCCTGACGCCAGGCGGCCACTTACGGATCGGCGTACCCTTGAGTTTCGGGCTGAAGAAGCTGGTGCCGTTACTGCTGGAGTTTTCCCAGACTTATCCGACGATCACCCTGGCGACGGATTTCACCGACAGCCACCAGAACCTGGTGGAGGAAGGCAAGGACCTGCTGGTGCGCATTGCCCCCCGTCTGGAGCCGGGCGACATCGCCCGCAAGCTGGGGACTTCCCGGCTCCAGGTCATCGCCACCCCGACCTATCTGGCCCGCCATGGCCATCCCCGGCATCCCGCCGAACTCGCTGGCCATGCCCTGATCGGCTACACCCACCGCGGAGTGGTGCAGCCCTGGACTTTCCAGGTCGACGGGGAGATGGAAACCTTCTACCTGCCCTTTAAGCTCCTAGCCAACAACGGCGAGGCCCTGGCCGAGGCAGCAGTGCGGGACCTGGGGATCACGATGGTCCCGGACTTTGTCGCGGAGGACTATCTGCGCGATGCCGGCCTGGTGACCCTGCTCGAAGACTTCTCACCGCCCGATCTGGGCATCTATGCCCTGCTGCCCAGCAACCGCTACATGCCCCACCGGGTGCGGGCCTTGATCGATTTTCTTTCACGGCGAATGAATTGCCCTGGCTAGGCCAGGCTAGTGAAACGGATCCCTGTGGCATCGCTAACCGGTTCGCTCTGGTGGTCCATCCACCGGTGTTGTTTGATGATTAGCGGGTGTTGCTAAGCTGAAGTTTGGGGGGGGTGTCCAACCCCGTTCCGTGCGGTCGTGCAATTGCAGACGGTCGGATTCCAGCGTGTCCTGAAGCGATTCATGGTTCTGCCGGATGTGGGCCTGCAGCGCCAGGTTACGGGCGATATCAGGATCCTGATCCCACAGTTCGAACATGCCGTCCAGGCCCTCGAGTTCGTGGCCGCGAAAGGCACGGGTCATGCGCTCGACCTTGTAGGGATGTACCCCCAAGCGCCGCAGGGCCGCACCACCCAAGCTGAGTGAACTGTCATAGACCTCCCGTAGCGCCAAGTCCGCGCCCGCCTTCTGGAGCAGATAGCGGTGACCGACGTCGAATGCCCGCGCCAGAATCAGCAACTGGGGATAGGTCCGCCGGCAATAAGCCACCATATCGACCGCCCGTTCACGATCATCGATGGCGACGATCAGGAGCCGAGCATGGGCGATCCCCGCCGCTTCCAGCAGTTCCGGGCGGGAGGCATCCCCGTAATAGCTCTGGATACCCAATTTGCGCAGAATATCAATCTGGGCAGGGTGGAGGTCCAGGACCACGGTGCGCACCCCGGCGGCGATCAGCAAGCGGTTGACGATCTGACCAAAGCGACCCATGCCGGCAATAACCACCGTACCTTGTTCTTCGATGGTGTCTGGTGCGGGTTGGTCGATCCTGCGCAGCCAGGGGGCAATCAGCCGGTCGTAGAGAATGAAGAGGGGTGGCGTCAGGAGCATGGACAGCGCCACGACCAGTGAGAGGGTGCGGGCGATCTCGCCCTGAATCACCCCGGTCTGCACACCGTAGCTCAGGAGCACAAAGCCGAACTCGCCCACCTGCGCCAGCCCCAAGGCAAACAGCCAGCGATCGCCTGCTTGCAGTTGGAACAGCCACGCCAGCCCGAATAACACCACTGCCTTGATCCCCATCACCCCCAAGGTCAAGGCGAGAAGGGTGCCAAAGTCACCCAAGAGGATGGCGAAGTCGATCCCGGCGCCCACGGTGATGAAGAAGATCCCCATTAGCAGCCCCTTGAAGGGTTCAAGGTCGGCCTGGAGTTCATGGCGAAACTCACTGTTGGCCAATACCACACCGGCCAAAAAGGCCCCAAGGGCGGGAGACAGGCCCACCAGGATCATCAACATAGCCGTGCCGATGACCAGCAGCAGGGCGGTAGCGGTAAAGATCTCCCTCAGCCGCGTCTCGGCGATAAAGCGGAACAGGGGGCGGGAAAGGTAGTGGCCGCCCAACACCACCGTGGCAATGGCCCCCAGCACCACCAGGGCATAACCCCAGGGGGGCAAGCCGGCCACCAGGAGGGCGATGACATTGGACGGTAGCGTGCCATGTGCCCCGTCCGCACTGGTTGTCAGCCCTGGCGCCACCTCGGGTTGGGCCAGGAGGGGGATCAAGGCCAGGATGCCGATGACCGCGACATCCTGGAACAGGAGCACGGCAAAGCTGGCTTGCCCCCCGGCCGTCTTAGTCATGCCCTTTTCGTTCAGGGTCTGCAGCACGATGGCGGTGGAAGAGGTGGCAAAGGTCAAACCGATCGCCAACCCCAGGCCCCAGTAATAGCCAATCACCAGGGCGATCGCCATGATTGCCAGGGCGGTGAGTCCCACCTGGAGGCCACCGAGGCCAAACAAACGCGCGCGCATCTCCCAGAGGTGTTTGGGCTCGAGTTCCAGGCCGACGATAAACAGCATCATCACGACGCCGAATTCGGCGACATGCTGGATGTCCTGGGTCTCCGCGCCCACCAGACCCAGGGTCGGGCCGATCAGGATGCCCGCGATCAGATAACCGAGGACAGAGCCCAGTCCCAGGCGCTCGGCCAGGGGAACGGCCAGCACCGCGGCGGTAAGAAAAACAAAGGCGTAAAAGAGTATTCCTGCCATGGCTCATCTCCCCCGGATGATCGCGTTAAGGTCGATGTTGAGTTTGGCCTGAGTGACAGCTACTCCCACATCCAGCCGGTCGTCACGCAAGGCCTCGAGCACCCTGACCCAGTCGTCCAGATGGTGTGCCAGGCGCCCATCCGCTCCCGCGGTGCGGGCGCCAAAGAGGGCCAGTGGGGGCAAAAAAACCATGCCACAGAGCCGCGCCATCTGTTCCAGGGGGCAGAGGAGTTCGCGAATCGCGAAGTGGTTGCTGCCAGCGGCACAGTATGCGGACTCAGGGCCACCGGCGGTCAGGGCATTGAAGAAGAGCTTATCGTGCAGGGCCGTCGCCCCGACTCCATAGGCAAAGCCATATTCCAGTACCAGGTCCTGCCACTCCTTGAGGATCGCCGGGGTGGAATACCAGTAGAGGGGATGCAGGAAGCAGATCACCTCATGGCTGATGAGACGTCCCTGTTCCCGGTCCACATCGATATCAAAGGTCGGGTACTCGGCATAGAGGTCGACTAGGGTCACGCCCTCCATTTGGGCCGCCGCCTCGGCCAGGGGCCGATTGGCCTCGGAACGATCCGGTGAGGGGTGGGCAAACAGAACAAGGACGCGGCGCTGGGGCAGGTTCCCGTCCTCTTTGGTGGGTTGGGAAGCGGTCGATGACATGGGTACCCTGCGGGTGGCTAGGTGGCATTAAGGGTCAGGTGCGTTGAGGCTGGCCAGGGACGAGTTCTTTCCTATCCGGGGAAATTCTAGAGGCAGGATCTTGTTGGCCGAACATAGGTTTCGAACCCGCCTATGCTTGTCTAGAACCAGCAGCCCCGCCATAGTAGCGTGACTGCCGCGAGGCAACCGCCTGTTGACGACGGAACAAAACTGACTATCTTCCAACGATAAGTTTGGAAAGCCCGGATTGCATGGCAAGGCCTCATCTATGACTATGCCCTTGAGTTTCACCAAGCCCATCAACCGCGACTGCGAGGAGATTTCATGGCCTCAATCAAACTACTCGGCATTGCCGGCAGCCTGCGTCAGGCATCCACCAACCGGGGTCTGCTGCGTGCGGCACAGGCGAATCTGCCGGCTGATGCCCATTTGGAAATTGCCGACCTGATCGATGTTCCCTTTTATAACCTGGACATCGCCGAAAAACCCGCGGCCGTCAGCCGGGTGCTCGCCCAGATCGGCGCAGCCGATGCTTTGGTGCTGGCTAGCACCGAATACAACTACTCCCTGGCCCCTGCCTTGAAGAACATCCTAGACTGGGCCTCCCGTGAAGCAAACAACGCCCTCCTGGCCGGCAAGCCAGTCGCCATCATGGGCGCCGGTGGCGGCATGGGCACCTCGCGGGCTCAATACCACCTGCGTCAGGTCTGCGTCTTTCTTGACCTACGTCCTTTGAACAAGCCGGAGGTATTCGCCAACGCCTTTGCTGGCGGGTTTGATGCCAATGGCAACCTGGTCGACGAAAAACTCATCGCGCTGGTAGCTGAGCAAATGAAAATGCTGGTCGCCGCGGTCATCGCGGCGCGTCACTGATCGACCTTGGTGCCACTCATCTCCGCTCCCGTCCGCCAGGATGCGCTAGAATGCGCGCCATGTTGACCTATCCCGATATCGACCCCATTGCCCTGGCCCTGGGCCCCCTGAAGATCCACTGGTACGGCCTCATGTACCTGGTTGGCTTTGGTGCCTTTTGGGCCCTGGGCCGTTACCGCGCCCGGCGACCGGATTCGGGCTGGACCGCCCAGATGGTGGACGACCTGCTCTTTTATGGCGTGATCGGCGTCATCGTGGGTGGCCGTCTGGGCTATATGCTCTTCTATGGTTTCGACCAGATTCTTGCCAATCCCCTCAATCTTTTGAAGGTCTGGCAGGGCGGCATGTCCTTTCATGGCGGACTCATCGGCGTCATGATCGCCATGACGCTTTTCGGCAACCGGCAGGGACGCAGCTTCTTTCAGGTCACGGACTTCATCGCCCCCCTGGTGCCCCTGGGTCTGCTGGCCGGGCGCATCGGTAACTTCATCAATGGTGAACTCTGGGGTCGGACCACGGATGTCGGCTGGGGTCTGCACCTACCTTGCCCCCGCTTTCCGGAGCATTGCCGGGACCTGCCCTTCGGGGCCGAATGGAGCCTGGCCGTACACCCCTCGCAACTCTACGAGGCGGCCCTGGAAGGTCTGGTGCTATTCCTGATCCTGTGGATTTACTCCCATCGCCCCCGCCCGACCATGGCCGTGTCCGGCCTCTTTCTCCTGTGCTACGGCATCTTCCGCAGCTTGGTGGAGTTGGTCAGGGTGCCGGACAGTCAGATTGGCTATCTGGCCTTCGACTGGGTCACCATGGGTCAGATCCTGAGCCTGCCCATGATACTGGCGGGCATCCTCCTGCTCATCCTGGCCTATCGGCGTCCGGTTCCGGCTTGACTCACCGCCCTGGCACTGAATATTGATATGGCCCTCATGACCAATGGGAGGTTGCAAGTGGGTAGCGACCACTTGACGCCGGAGCACTCTCGTCGTTTACTTTTACGCATGGTTGCAAATTGACTGGATTGAGAAACGGCATGACTCCTAATCCTTTGTTTAGCCTGTACTCCTCCCCGAGAGGTTTCACCAGGGCCGGGGGCATGCTCTGCGCCACCCTCTGCTTCACCACCTGGCTGGCGGGCTGCTCTACCACTAAGGATACCTCGTCGCCCAAGATGGCAACCGCCGACGAGGTGGTCGTGGATAAATCCGATCGCCGCTTGAGGCTCATGAAGGGCGGGCAGGTGATGCGGGAATACCGTGTCGCCCTAGGCAAGGACCCGGTGGGCCCCAAATTCCGCGAGGGTGATCAGCGCACCCCCGAAGGGGACTATGTCCTGGACTGGCGCAACCAAAGGAGCAATTACTACAAGGCCCTCCACGTCTCCTACCCGAACTCCGATGATCGCCTGCGCGCCGAGGTGGCCGGTTTCAAGCCGGGGGGCATGATCATGATTCACGGCAAGCCCAACTACATTCACTCCTCGACGGTGCTGGCCGAATATGACCGCCTCGACTGGACCAATGGCTGCATCGCGGTCAATAACAATGACATGGACGAAATCTGGCAAGCCGTCAAGGATGGCACCCGGATACGCATCGTCCCCTGAGACCGCCCCCACCCCTGACGGTCACCCTCCTTACAAGGCCAATTCAATGCCACTGACTAAAATGCCCGGTAACAGGGCACTAGCAGAGGAGCGGCCCTCGTAGGTCTCTGCAGAGACCAGGAACTCGCGCTCGCTCGTCAGCCCTTCGAGGCGATCGCCCAGAAGGTGATACAGGGAGTCATCGAAGCGCATGGGGGTGACCGGGGCGACGGGTTCACCATTTTCCACCCAGAAGGTCGCGAACCGGGTCATACCCGTGATGCGACAGTCGTTTCGGTCAGCATAGTTGAGATACCAGAGGTTACTGATCGCCAATCCGGTATCCAGACGACTCGGAATCGCAGCACTGGCAATATCCCCCGGATCCAGGGCCAGGGCAGCGGGACTCTCCCCAGCGGCATTGACGGCCTGGCCATACTCCTTGGCACTGCGACTGTCCACCAGGCAATCCTGAAAGCCGCGGTTGGCGATGAGGGTAACGGCCTCGGGCGTGACGAAGCCCTCGGCGGTGAAGCGAGGGGCCAGTCCCCGGGCGTGTTCCTCCCGCAGGGTGATGCGGGGGTCCAGATGGCGTTCGCCCCGCACCAGGCGGAGCAGCGGCGTCTGGGCGGTCTGGTGATCCTTGAGGCCGAAGCCCCCCCAGGCCAGGAGATCGAGAATTTCCATCACGGCCGCTGGCGCCAGATAAGCACGATAGCGACCAGGAAGAATAGCGCGGGCCGGGCGGGCCAGAATCTCCAGGTCGCGTCGCACCCCCGCCAACTTGGCGGCCAGGGCCTGGGGATCCCAGGCCAGACCGCTCAGATTGGCCTTGACCGCCTTGTCTCCCTTCAGGTAGCAACTAAAATCGAGATTGAAGCTCCGGCTGGCGTGCCAGTGGCGGTGACCCAGGGAACTGGCAAAACCGGCACTGAGTTCGCCGCTGGCCCAGATGCCCACCAGATCCAGGCCTTCGGCAGCGCGGCTAAGGTCGGCGATAACCGCGGTACTGTCCCAGGCATCTACCGCGCCATGGCCTTCCGCTCCAGCGCCACCCCCATCCAAAACCCGGTGGCTCGCACTGGGCTCGATGGAGTAATTAAGGAAGGGATCGTCGGGAATCGTGGGCAGGCGTTCCCGTAAACGCTCGATCAGGCCCCGAGCCCGGGCCAGATCCTCATCCAGATCGCCGCTCAGATCGCAGTGAGCCTGGGCTTGGCGCCGACCCTGGATGAGATCCAGGCGCAAATTCCAGGCGCAAAGGCCACCGGCCTGACGCACCCGGTTACCGTTGAGGCGCACGAAGTCTGAATCCTCGCCGTCCAGGTTGCACAGCAAGACCTCGTCCCCCACCAAGGATTGGGTCAGGCGGTCGGTGAATTCGAAAAAGGCCGCGTCCTTCATTCCCCTCCTCCGAAGACCTCGACATCCCGGAAGAGGGCGGGGGGCGAGGCATGACCCACCTGGATAGCCTGATTGGGCTCACCCTTGCCGCAGCTATAGACCCCCCGGACCTCCTGGCTGTCAGCAGCGCCGACCCCGGCCAGGGAGCGCCAGAAGCTTGCGGAAATGCCGCGATATCCGGGATTTCGCACCAAGCCCCCGAGTTCCCCCTCCTCGATCAGTCGCCCTAACTCGCAGCCGAACTGAAACTTGTTGCGGCTATCGTCGATAGACCAGGAGCGGTTGGTGTCCATGAGGACGCCCTTTGCGACCTGACCAATGAGGCCGGCGAGACTGTCCTGGCCGGGTTCCAGATTGAGATTAGCCATGCGATCAATGGGCGGCCGGTCCCAGGTGCTGGCGCGGGCGTTGGCGACCCCGGGCAGGCCGCAGCGGGCCTGGGACAGGCGGCTACCCAGAGGCCGCTCCAGGATTCCGGCGCGGATCAGGACCTGTCGCTCCGCCAAAGTGCCCTCGTCATCGGCGACGGCGCTGGCGAGTTCGCCGGGGACGCCGGGGTCAAAGGTGATGTTAAGCAACTCCGAGCCGTAGCGGTAGGCGCCAAACATATCCAGGGTGACGAAACTGGTGCCGGCGTAATTACGCTCGTCGCCCAGGATACGATCCAGCTCCAGGGGGTGGCCGATGCTCTCATGGATCTGCAACACCATCTGGTTCGGCATCAGGATCAGATCGCGGACGCCCGCGGGACATTCCGGGGCGGCCAGCAGGGCGATGGCCTCCTCGGCAACACGCTGGGCATCCGTGGGGAAACCCACCCGGGCCAGGCGTTCAAGGCCACCCTGACCGCCCCAGTCGGCGCCGCCGCCATGGCGGGTCTGAGTCTGGCTGCCCGCATTAGCTACCGCGACCAGGCCGGAGGAGACCTGGTCAAAGACCTGGCGAATCTCGCCGCCGGCGCTGGTGACCAGCAACCGCTGGACCCGCCGCCGGCCCAGCCAGGCGGTGTTATCAACGATGCGCGCGTCGATCTCCAGGTCCGCGCAGGCCTCCCGGAGCAGATCGAGCTTGTCCCCCAGGCTCACGGACTCCCAAGGCTCGGCGACGGGGCTGGCGTACTCGGCCCGCAGGCTGGAGCGGGGAAAGAGACCGGCATCGAAGAGCCCAAGGCGGGCGTGGCTGTCCGCCCAGCTTGCTGCCCGTTCCCAGGCGGCGGCCAGACCGGCGGCGCTGAGATCGGAAGTAGCCCCATAGCCGATGCCAGCCCCCCGCACCAGGGTCAGAAAGGCGCCAAGGCTGGTGCCCAGGACACTGGGCTCGGTCACGCCTTGGCGCACCGCCAACTCGTCCGTCTCCTCGCTCACCAGGTGCAGGGACCAGTAGTCCGCGGACGGGGCGGCGCGGCGGAAACGGTCGGCAATGGCCAGCAGATACTCCATGCCGCTAATCTCCCGCTATGGTCATCCCCGGGATAAGCCAGGACCCGGTGCGGGTGCTGCCGGGGAAATCGCAGTCGTTACCCACCGCCACCAGGCCCAGAAACATCTCCTTGAGGTTGCCGGCAATGGTGATCTCTTCTACCGGGAATTGGATCTCGCCGCCCTCGACCCAGAAGCCGGCGGCGCCCCGGGAGTAGTCACCGGTAACCGGATTTGTGCCATGGCCCAGGAGTTCCGTGACGAACAGGCCGGTGCCCAGCTCCCGCAACATGGCCGGGCGGTCCAGGGTGCCGGGCTCGATGTGGAGATTGTGGACGCCTCCGGCGTTGCCGGTGGTGGCGAGGCCGAGGCGCCGGGCTGAGTAGGCGTCGAGCAGGTAGGTGCGCAGGATGCCACCGCTGACCAGATCCTTGGCGCGGGTGGCGACTCCATCGCCATCGAAGGGGGCACTGCCCAGGCCCCTGGGCAGGTGGGGAAGCTCGTGGATACGCACGAAGTCGGGGAAGATCGGGGTATCGATGCGGTCGAGGAGGAAGCTGGACCGGCGGTAGAGACTGGAGCCGCTGATGGCGCTGGTGAGGGAGCGCAATAGACCGGCGGCAGTCATGGGACTGAAGAGTACCGGCACCTTCCGGGTCGAAATCTGGCGCGCCCCGAGGCGGGCCAGGGTGCGCTCGCCAGCGCGGCGACCGACCTCCTGGGGTGACTCCAGGTCCGCGGCGGCGCGGGCCGTGGTCCACCAGTAATCACGCTGCATGCTCTCCCCCTCCTGGGCCACTACGGCACAGCTCAGGCCGTGGCGGGTGCTGGGATAGCCGGCCACAAAGCCATGACTATTGCCATAGACATGCAGGCCGGCCTGGGTGGAGACGCTGGCGCCCTCGGAGTTGACGATCCGGGGGTCCATGGCGCGGGCGGCATCCTCGCACTCGATGGCGAGCTGGATGGCGGCATCCGGTTCCAGGTCCCAGGGGTGATGCAGGTCCAGTTCCGGAAGATCAACCGCCATGAGATCGGCGTCCGCCAGACCGGCACAGGGGTCTTCCTGGGTACGGCTGGCGATGGCACAGGCGGCGCTGACCGCATCGCGCACGGCCTCGGGGCTGAGGTCGGAGGTACTGGAAGAGCCCTTGCGTTGGCCAAAATAGACCGTAATGCCGAGGCCGTTGTCGCGGGTGTGCTCCACCGTCTCGACCTCCCCCAGGCGCACACTGATCTCCAGGCCGGCCTCGGAACTGGCGGCGGCCTCGGCGGCGCTGGCACCCTGGCGTTTGGCCTCCGCCAGCAGGTCGCGCACGATGCGCTCCAGACGGTCGCGGCGATCGGCGGTGTCATTGGAGTAGGTCTGGGTCATATCAGGGATTCCCATCATATCAACCGTTAGTTCCGCCCACGGTCAGGCCATCGACGCGCAGGGTAGGCTGGCCAACGCCGACGGGGACGGACTGGCCCTCCTTGCCGCAGGTGCCGACGCCCTGATCCAGGGCCAGGTCATTGCCGATCATGCTCACCCGGGTCAGCACGTCCGGGCCATTGCCGATCAGGGTGGCGCCCTTGACGGGGCGGCCGATGCGGCCCTTTTCGATCAGATAGGCCTCGCTGGCGGAGAAGACGAACTTGCCGGAGGTGATATCGACCTGGCCACCGCCGAAGTTGACGGCATAGAGGCCCTTGTCTACCGAGGCGATGATCTCCCCCGGGTCGCGGTCACCCGCGAGCATATAGGTGTTGGTCATGCGCGGCATGGGCAGGTGGGCATAGGACTCCCGCCGGCCGTTACCCGTGCTGGCGACCCCCATGAGACGGGCGTTGAGGCGATCCTGGAGATAGCCGCGTAACATACCATCCTCTATGAGGACCGTGTTCTGGGTCGGGGTGCCCTCGTCGTCGAGGTTGAGGGAGCCGCGCCGGCCGGCCAGGGTGCCATCATCGACCACCGTGACGCCCGGGGCGGCAACCCGCTCGCCAAGGCGGCCGGCGAAGGCCGAGGTGCCCTTGCGATTGAAGTCACCCTCCAGGCCATGGCCAATGGCCTCGTGGAGCAGGATACCTGGCCAGCCCGGACCCAGGACCACGGTCATGTTACCGGCGGGGGCGGCATCGGCCTCCAGGTTGATCAGGGCCTGATGGACCGCCTCCCGAGCATAGCCCAGAGCGCGGTCTTCGGCCAGGAAGTAGCCCAAATCCGCACGGGCGCCGCCGCCGCTGGCTCCCTGCTCGCGGCGATCGCCGTCCTCGACGATGACGCTGACGCTGAGGCGCACCAGGGGCCGGACGTCGGCGCACAAGCGGCCATCATCGCTGGCGATCAGGACCAGGTCACGCACGGCCACCAGGCTGGCGATGACTTGGCGCACCCGCGGGTCCAGGCGCCGTGCCTCGACATCGACCCGGTGGAGCAAGGCGACCTTGTCCTCATCTGAAAGGCTGCCGAGGGGATCGATAGGCTCGTAGAGGCGCCGGCCGGTTCCGATAGTCTCCAACTTGACCCGCCCCTCACCGCCGCTACGGGCGATGGTGCTCGCCGCCTTGGCGGCTTGCAGCAGGGTTTCGAACTGGACCTCATCGGCGTAGGCAAAGCCGGTCTTCTCGCCGCTCTGGGCGCGCAGGCCCGCCCCTCGCTCGATATTGAAGTTGCCATCTTTGATGATGCCATCCTCCAGCATCCAGGATTGTAGCCGGCTGTATTGGAAATAAATGTCGGCGGCGTCGATAGCGGTGGTCTTGAGCTGGCCGAGGAGCTGCTCGATGTGGCCCGTATCGAGGCCCACCGGGCTCAGGATCTGGTCGCGGGCAATGGCGATGGCATCTGTCATGGTCTTGATTGAAGGACCTGGGCAAGGCCGCCCCGGAGGCGACCGATGTTGAATGGAGCCGAGTGTACTGTGCCCCGACTTTGAGAGCGGGGCGACGAAATTCAAGTCTAGACGTGGCAGGTCAGGCGGCGGTGCTGGATGGCGGGGAAGTTGCGCCGCACCGAGCCCAGAAATTCCACGTCCAGGGGGCAACAGACATGGCCGGAACCCCGCGGCACCTGGGCCAGGACATTCCCCCAGGGGTCCACCACCATGCTGTGGCCATGGGTCTCGCGCCCATTGCGGTGATAACCACCCTGGGCCGCCGCGACCACATGGCAGAGATTCTCGATGGCCCGCGCCCGCACCAGCACCTCCCAATGGGCCTTGCCGGTGATGGCGGTGAAACAGGCCGGCATGGCCATGATCTCCATGCCAGCGTCGAGCATCTCCCGGTACAGCTCGGGGAAACGCAGGTCGTAGCAGACCGACAGTCCGAGACGGCCGAAGGGGGTGTCCAAGACCACCGGGGTGTCGCCAGGCTCGATGGTGGCGGATTCCTCGTAGCGCTCGCTCGTTTCCGGCAGTTTGACGTCGAAGAGGTGGATCTTGTCGTAACGGGCCACCCGCTCGCCACAATCGTTGAACACCAGGCAGGAGGCCCGCACCCGGTCCGGGTTCTTGGCCGTCAGCGGCAGGGTCCCACCCACGAGCCAGATCCGATACCTTACCGCCATCTCGGCGAGGAAATCCTGCAGGGGTCCATGGCCCTCGGCCTCGCACAAATCCAGCAGGTCGCGATCCTTTTCCCCCATGAAGGCGAAGTTCTCCGGCAGGACCACCAGGTTGGCGCCAGACTCATCCACGGCCTCCTGAATCAGGCGCCGCGCCTCCAGAAGGTTGGCGCTTACATGCGGACTGCTGGCCATCTGGATGGCCGCGACTCGGGGTTTTCTCGACATGGCAGGCTCGGTCTCCAACTCAAGCGGTCGCAACGCGTTCCGGTCGGGGAAAGATAACATTTCGGTGGCCAGACACCCAAGGCTCGCGGGGCCTGGTCAGGCCTGGCATCCGCCGCGCAGAGACCTGAGCCCGTCCCTCAGGGTTGGTCCAGAAAGGCGTTACCCTCGGGTTCAGGGCGGGTGGATCCGGGAGCAGCGTCATCGCTGGCCGTCTGCTGCACGGGGGTTTCCTGCACGACCGCCCCTGCGGGGGCCTCCCCACTCGAGGGGAATGTGAGCCTGGCCCTGGGTACTATGTCGGGGTTGGCCCAGGGACCCCGGATGTCATAGCTATGCCGACCGATCACATCGAGGGCGCCACCACTGGCCTTGTCGGCGAGCAATACGGCGGCGCCGACCAAAGGACCGGCGACGATCGCGCTGGCCAGGGCCACACCTCCACCCAGGCTTGGGGTGACGGTGGCCACCTGATCCAGGGTCTCGTCGATGAGATTGGCGCGCCCTGAGATCCTGATCTCCGCCGCGGAGCCTTCGATGACCAGGGGATCGCGCATCTCCACCCTGCCAGCGTGGATGCCCAACTTGCCGGTGATACCCTCAAAGACAAAGCCGCGGTCGAACAGGTCGGTAAAATCCAGGCTGAGACGTCGCCCCAAGGCCCCCAGATTGAGTACACCCAGCACCCGACCGACACCGGGATCCACCTCCAGCAGGCTGCCCTTGCCGATCTTCACCTCGACCTCGCCCTCCAGGGTGGCCAGGTTGAGATCGGCGGGACCGCCGGGCCAGGAAAGCCGGGCCAGGACGCCCGCGGGGGCCTGTTCCAGGTAGCTGGCATAATCCAGGTGCCGCAACAGTTCCCCGAGATCGCTGGTGCTGGCATCCAAATCCAGGCGCGTCCAGGGTTCGGAGTTCTCCAGGGCCCAGGCGCCAGTCCCCGTCAGTTGGATGCGGGGGGAGCCAGCCAGGCGCAGTTCCTCGATGGTCAGCCCCTGATCAGTGGCGGCGGCCCTCAGCGTCAGGCGGCCCAGTTCATTATCCGACCAGCGGAGCTGATCGACCACCAACTCCAGGGGCTGGGCCTGACGGGGATCGTCTCGCATGGGCGGGTCCTTTGGGGTTGTTGGCCCCCCTGCGGTATTGGGCTTGCTGTAGCCCAGCAGGGGCTTGAGGTCCAGTCGCTCAAGTTCGGCGCGCAGGGGCTGGGAGCGGATCCTGAAGGGGATGGACAGGCGCCCGGCCAGTTCCTGGGCCTGAACGCGGAGTTCCCAGGCCTGAGCGCCCTGCTCCAAATCCAGACGCACCGCCTGGAGTTGCGCCGGACCGACCTGCAAACGGTCGATGCCGAAATCGGCGACCGTCCAGCGGAGGCCGCCCATCAGACCCGCGCCCGTCAGGCCCGCCGACCAGTCCCGCCAGGCGTTAAGATCCAGTTCTGGCAAATGGCCGGTCAGCCGCCAGCCATCGGCACCGGGCAGGTCCACCTGCTCCTCACCCAGGGCCATGGCGCCGCGCTTGAGACCCTGCTTGCCCTTGCCGTCGCGGGCGAAAAGTAGATTCAGGGCCAGATCGCCATAACGACCGCGCACTTGAGTATCCTTGCCAGCCTGGGATTGCCAGTTCAGGCTCAAGGGCCGGGTCTCCGCCCGCGTCATACCCACCGGCTGGGGCAGTTTGACCGCAAGCCCCTGGAGGTTGGAAACGAGGCTGAAATCGGCCTGGAGGGCACTGATACCCTTGGGGGCTCGCGGGTCGGGTACCCTGATATTCAGCTCCCAAGGTATCTGACCCTCCAGATGGCGCCAGAGAGGATGAGGGAGCCGTTTCGCCAGGGCCTTGACGGCCGTCGTGCCCGTCAGCTTCAGCTCGGTCAACTTGGTCAGGCCCTTGTCAGGACGGATGCGGTCCAGGGCCACGCTCAGCGGCGCGCCCAGGGACTGGGCCTCAATGCGGGAGGTTGTCACCCCATCCTGGCTGAAACTCAGGACACCGCTTAAATCAGCAAAGACCAGGTCCGCACCGGTGAGGGTCAGGCTGGCCGGGCCAGGCCAGGACAGGGCCCCCGCCAGGCGCAACTGATCCTCGGGGTGATCATGCCCGAGAGGAATATCCATATCCAGATCGACCTGTACCAGACCCGTGGCCCTGAAGAGATCCGGAATGCCCCCCAGGGATGCCCGCAGGGGCGTCGCCCCAGGGAAATCCAAGGACTGATCGAAATCACCGCGAGCGGCACCTCGCACCGTAACCACGTGGGCATCGGCCAAATCCAGAATTTCCGCCTGGGCCTCGAGGAGCGGAAAGCCCAGGATATCGCCACCGATGGTGGCTATGCTCATGGCTTGATTATGAAAATGGACCAGGCCCTCCAGCCCCTCCAGGGGTGGCCAATCGGGGTGAAAATCCAACGCCATCGCCTCGACCCACAGCAGGACATGGAAATAGCCCTGATTCTCGCGGAAAGGGAAATCGGCGAGCCGGCCCTGAAAGAGAACCTGCCCCCTGGGTACCCGGCCGGCGGGAAAGGCCCGCTCCAGCCAGGCGCGAGCCCTGGGCTTGAGCTTGGCATCGGGCAGATAGTCGCGGATGACACCGGCATTGGCGTTGCGAATATCGGCCTGAATCTCCAGCACCGGACCCGCGGGCGCGACTGCCCCAAGATTCCGGAGGGTAAATCGCAGATTAAGGCCCAAGTCCGGGTTGAGGGCATCTAAGCCCTCGCTGGCCAGTTGCAGCCCGCCGTCAGGATCGGGCACCCAGGTCAAAGGGCCGGCTAAGCGATCCAGCTGGATCGGTGGCCGGTCGCCAAAGACCCCCGGCAGGCTCAGGTCCAAGCCCTCGCCTGCGATCTGGAGCCGCCCGCCCACGGTCTGGTCCGTCGTCAGATCCAGATCCAGCCGCGCCGCCTCGAGCCGCAAGGGACCCTGACCGGGGATCTGGCCCTGAATCGACAAACCCTCAAGGTTCAGCCGCGCCTGACCCTCGGCCAACCGCGAGCTCTGAATCCGATAATGGCCCTCTAGGGTGAGCAGATCCTCGGCAAACTGGAGGCCATGGGGCAACAGCCCCGCCGTGGGCGGCCCGGGGCCCCCGGCCCGAAGGCTGAAATCCAGCACCCCGGACCAGTTATAGGGTGTACCCGCATCCCCCTGGAGATCCGCAGTCACCCGCAGCCAGGCCTCGGGGTGGCTGGCCAGGCGTGCCTCGAGTTCGAGACGATGCGCGGCGCCGCGATTGTCGAGGTCGAGCCGGATCTCCGACAAAATCAGAGGCGGGGCCTGGGTACGGCGATCCAGCCACTCTAGTTCGCCCTCCGTCAGCCGCAAACGGCCCTGTGCAAGAAAGAAAGCCAAGGCCCGGCGATCGTCAGTCTCCCCGTCACCGCCACCCTCCCCCAGCCCGGCAATAACTAGCTGGCCATCCTCCCGCAGCTCCAAACGCAGTCGGGGCCCTACGAGGGTGATATCCGTCACCTGGGGGCTCCAGGTGCCCAGACTGGCCAGGGGATCAAGGTCCAGGTGCAGGCGACGCAGATGGAGTTGGGGAATGGGGTCCCCGGGGCTGATCAGGTCCACATCCTCCAGGGTGATCCGGGGCATCAGACCGACCAGACCCAGGTGCAAACCACTAAGGTGCACCACCAACCCCAGCCTCGTGGTCAAGGCCGCCGCCAGGGGTTCCCGCAGCCGATCCGCAAAATGGGTGGCCAGGCTTACCCCAGCCAGGAGCAGACCCAGGACCAGGCTAACCGTCAGGAAGAAACGCCAGAGGCGCGAGGCCAGGGGCCTCGGAGAGCGGGGCATGAAGAGAGGAATCGCTACCGAGAAAAAGTTAGATCAGCACAACATCGTACTGTTCCTGGGGGTAGAGTGCCTCAGCCTGTAGCCGGATCGGCTTGCCGATGAATTCCTCCAGTTCCGCCAGATGCCCGGATTCCTCGTCCAACAAGCGGTCGATGACATCCTGAGAGGCCAGCACCAGCAGGGTCTCGACCTCGAACTGCCGCGCCTCGCGCATGATCTCGCGGAAGATCTCGTTGCAGGTAGTCTCGGCCGTCTTGACGGTGCCGCGGCCCCCACAACAGGGACAGGGCTCGCAGAGGACATGTTCCAGAGATTCGCGGGTGCGCTTGCGGGTCATCTCCACCAGCCCCAGGGAGGAGACCTCGCTGATGTGGGTCTTGGCATGATCCCGGGACAGGCATTTTTCCAGGGCGCGCAGCACCTGGCGCTTGTGATCCTCGTCCATCATGTCGATGAAGTCGATGATGATGATGCCGCCCAGATTTCTCAGGCGCAGTTGACGGCAGATGGCCTGGGCCGCCTCCAGGTTGGTCTTGAAGATGGTCTCCTCGAGATTGCGATGACCGACGAAGGCCCCGGTGTTGACGTCGATGGTGGTCATGGCCTCGGTCTGGTCGATGACCAGGTGGCCGCCGGACTTGAGTTGGACCTTGCGCTGCAGGGCCTTCTGGATCTCCTCCTCGACACCGTAGAGATCGAAGAGAGGCCGCTCGCCCTGGTAATACTCCAGCCGGTCGCGGATATCGGGGATATATTGCTCGGCAAAGGCGATGGCCTTGTCCATGGTGATGCGGGAGTCGAACCGAACCCGCTCCACCTCGGGGCCCACCAGGTCGCGCAGGGCGCGTAACGCCAGGGGCAGATCCTCGTGAATCAAGCCTATGTCTCTCTGGGTACGACAGCGTTCCTTGATGTCATGCCAGAGCTTGGCGAGGAAGGTCATGTCATTGACCAGGGCCTCGCCGGTGATGCCATCCGCTGCGGTGCGGGCTATGAAGCCCCCCTCGCCCTCGTGCTCATTGACGAAACGCTGGAGGTTATCGCGCAGACGGCGACGCTCCTCTTCGTCCTCGATCTTCTGGGACACCCCCGTGTTTTGCAGGGTGGGCATGAAGACCAGGTAACGGGAGGGGATGGAAATATTGGTGGTGAGGCGGGCGCCCTTGGTGCCCAGGGGGTCCTTAACCACCTGCACCACCAGGGTGTCGCCCTCACTTACCAGATCGTGGATTTGATCGCCACGGGGCTCGCCCTCGACGCCCACGATATCGGAGGTATGCAGGAAGGCGGCCCGCTCCAGGCCGATCTCGACGAAGGCCGCCTGCATCCCCGGCAGCACCCGGCAGATACGGCCTTTGTAGATGTTACCCACCAGACCACAGCGCTCTAGCCGTTCGATGATGATCTCCTGCACCACGCCATTTTCAACCACGGCGACGCGTGTCTCCGGCGGCGTGACATTGACCAGGATTTCCTCACTCATGGCGAACCTATGGGATTCAGTTTCGGTTTATGCAGTGGAAAATGGGGGCGAAGAACCGGTTAGGCCATCGCCCAGCAAAGGAATTCCCTCCTCGGCAAGCAAGAGTGCCGTCTCGTGGAGCGGCAGGCCCATAACGCCAGAATAGCTGCCACGCAACTCGCGTACAAACAGGGCCCCCAGGCCCTGGATGGCATAGCCACCCGCCTTGTCGGCGGGCTCCCCGGTCGCCCAGTAGGCGCGGGCCTCCCAATCCGGGATGGCGCGAAAGCTGACCTGGCTTTCACTCAAGGCGAGGCGCTCCTCGGCGCCGATCAGGGCCACCGCGCTCAGCACCCGATGGGTCCGTCCCGATAGCAAGCCCAGCATGGCGGCGGCCTCCTCGGCATCCCGGGGCTTGCCCAGGATGCGGCCATCAAGGGTCACCAGGGTGTCCGCGGCCAAGACCGGGACCCGGGAATCTGGCGTAGCGGCCCTCCCGGCCCGGGCCTTGTCCAGGGCGACCCGGCGCGCATAGTCCTCCGGCACCTCCCCGGGGCGGGGAGCCTCATCCAGATCTACCGCGATCACGGCATGGGACACACCAATTTGACCCAGCAGCTCGCGGCGCCGGGGGGATTGGGAGGCCAGATAGACCTGGATCTTCGCCATGGATGCGTCTCAACCTCTAGCCTGGCCGGCGCAGGGTCAACCCGAGCGGGGCTGAACGGACCCCGGTTCCACCCACCAGCACCCCAACAAAGCCCACGGGCAGGCTCAACCAGCGGCCAGACCCAGCCCCAGCGCCAAACCTAGGCCCGGTGGTAGGGATGGCCCCCGAGGAGGCTCCAGGCCCGGTAAAGCTGCTCAGCAAGAATAACCCGGACCAGGGGGTGCGGGAAGGTCAGGGGCGAGAGGGACCAGAGACGGTCGGCGCGGGCCCGGCAGGCCTCGTCCAGCCCCTCGGGACCTCCCACCAGCAGGGCCAGGTCCCGACCCTCCGCCAGCCAAACTTCCAGCTCCCGTGCCAGTTGCACCGTGGTCCAGGCGGTGCCTCGCTCATCCAGGGCCACCCGTTGCGCCCCCTTAGGCAGGGCCGCCAGCAGCCGCCCCCCCTCTTCCCGCCGGGCCACCTCAGGGCTGGCACCCTTGCCCCGGTGCCCCGGCTCGATCTCGACCAGGCGCAGGGAACATTCGGGTGGCAACCGCTTGGCGTACTCCCGGTAACCCGTATCCACCCAGACCGGCATGCGCCGGCCAACACTCAGGAGATGGATACGCACCGCCCTCGTCAGTCCAGGGCGGGACCGAGCAGGAAATCCACCCGCCCGAAGCCCTCATCCTCCAGGGTATCCATGACCGCGTCCACCCAGCCTTGCTCATCCTCGCGCGGCACCTCGCTAACCAGCCCGGTGACATAGCGATAGGCCTCTTGGGGGGACATGTCCGTGGGAACGGTCACGAGCCGGATTCGCCCTAGGTCCTTACTCGGCAGGATCATGAGTCGATCGATCATGTTCAGATACCTCATTGGGAATCGGGGCCCCTTGGCCCACTTGAGGACATGATATAGGTATCACGTCGCCTTTTCCCCCCTTTGGTCATCATTTGGCTTGGCCAGATTTAGCGGCGGGGGCTTCGGTATATAATCCAAGTCAAAGTCCCCGATGCCCCAGCCCCGGCGCCACCACCTGACAGGTTCTCCCATGCAAGATTTGTCGTCCAGATTTCAGGCCCTGCTGCAGGAGCGCATCCTCATCCTGGATGGTGCCATGGGTACCATGATCCAGCGTCACGACCTGAGCGAGGCGGACTACCGGGGTGAGCGCTTCGCGGACTGGCCCCGGGACCTCAAGGGCAACAACGACCTGCTGACCCTGACCCAACCCGAGGTCATCCGCGGCATCCACCAGGCCTATCTGGAGGCCGGCGCCGACATCCTGGAGACCAATACCTTCAACGCCAACCGCATCTCCATGGCCGACTATGGCATGGAGGCCCTGAGCCGCGAACTCAATGTCGCGGCCACTCGCCTGGCGCGGGGTTTGGCAGACACCGCCTCGACCCCGGACCAGCCCCGCTTCGTCGCGGGCGTCCTGGGACCCACCAACCGTACCCTCTCCATCTCACCCGACGTCAATGATCCGGGCTTCCGTAACCTGGACTTCCCGACCCTGGTGGCCGCCTATGTCGAGGCCGCCGAGGGCCTGATCGAGGGCGGAGCGGATCTGCTGCTGATTGAGACCATCTTCGACACCCTGAATGCCAAGGCGGCTATCGTCGCTTGCGAAGAGGTCTTCGAGAAACAAGGCCAGCGCCTGCCGGTCATGATCTCCGGCACCATCACGGACCAGTCGGGCCGCACCCTCACCGGCCAGACGACGGAGGCCTTTTACAATAGCCTGCGCCACGTCCAGCCTGTCTCCATCGGCCTCAACTGCGCCCTGGGGCCCTATGAGCTACGCCAGTATGTCGCCGAGATGGCCCGCATCGCCGAGACCCATGTCTCCGCCCACCCCAACGCCGGCCTGCCCAACGAGATGGGCGGCTACGACCTGGGACCCACCGCGATGGCCAAGGAGATTGCCGAGTGGGCGGAGGCCGGCCTGCTCAACATCGTCGGCGGTTGCTGCGGCACCAGCCCGGACCACATCCGCGCCATCGCTCAGGCCGTGGCCGGCAAGCAGCCGCGGCGCCTGCCGGCGCTCCCGCCCGCCTGCCGCCTCTCGGGACTGGAGCCGCTGAACATCGACAAGGCCCTGAATTTCGTCAATGTAGGCGAGCGGGCCAACGTCACGGGCTCCGCCAAGTTCAAGCGCCTGATCCTGGAGGGCAATTACGAGGAGGCCCTGGATATCTGCCGGGTCCAGGTCGAGAACGGCGCCCAGGTCATCGATTTCAACATGGACGAGGCCATGCTCGATGGCGTCGCCGCCATGCGCCGCTTCCTCAACCTCTGCGCCACCGAACCGGACATCGCCCGGGTGCCCTTCATGATCGACTCCTCGAAGTGGGAGATCATCGCCGCCGGGCTGGAGTGTGTCCAGGGCAAACCCATCGTCAACTCTATCTCCCTCAAGGAGGGCGAGGAGAAATTTCTGCACCAGGCCAAGCTCTGCCGTCGCCATGGGGCCGCCGTCATTGTCATGGCTTTCGACGAGCAGGGCCAGGCCGACACCCAGGCCCGCAAGCTGGCGATCTGCACCCGCGCCTACCGGCTGCTGACGGAGGGCATCGGCTTCCCGGCCGAGGACATCATCTTTGACCCTAACATCTTCGCCGTCGGCACCGGCATCGAGGAGCACGCCAACTATGGCGTCGATTTCATCGCGGCCACCCGCGCCATCAAGGCCAGCCTGCCCCAGGCCCTGGTCTCCGGCGGCGTCTCCAATGTCTCCTTCTCTTTCCGGGGCAATGATCCAGTAAGGGAGGCGATCCATGCCGTCTTCCTCTACCACGCCGTGCGCGCCGGCATGGACATGGGCATCGTCAACGCGGGGCAATTGGCGATCTATGACGAGATCGATCCCGAGCTCAAGGAGGCGGTGGAGGACGTGGTCCTCAATCGCACCCCCAAGGATGGCGGCGATGCCACCGAGCACCTGATCGAGCTGGCAGGCCGTTTCAAGGGCGGGGCCGTCGGCGGCGCGGTCAAGCAGGACCTGGCCTGGCGTGACTGGCCGGTGGCGAGACGCCTGGCCCAGGCCCTGATCAAAGGTAACGCCGAATATGTGGAGGCAGACACGGAGGAGGCCCGCCAGGTTCTGGGAACGCCCCTCCAGGTCATTGAGGGGCCCCTCATGGATGGCATGAATCAGGTCGGTGACCTCTTCGGCGCCGGCAAGATGTTCCTGCCCCAGGTGGTCAAGTCCGCCCGGGTCATGAAGAAGGCGGTCGCCTATCTGCAGCCCTTCCTGGAGGCCGAGAAGGCCGGGGGCGTGCATAAAGCCGCCGGCAAGGTGCTCATGGCCACCGTCAAGGGCGACGTCCACGACATCGGCAAGAACATCGTCGGCGTCGTCCTCCAGTGCAACAACTATCAGGTCATCGACCTGGGCGTCATGGTCCCCACCGCGACCATCCTGCAGCAGGCCCGCGACCAGGAGGTGGACATCATAGGCCTGTCCGGCCTCATCACGCCCTCCCTGGAGGAGATGGTCCTGGTGGCGGCGGAGATGCGCCGCCAGGGCTTCAGCCTCCCCCTCCTCATCGGTGGGGCTACGACCTCCAAGGCCCACACGGCGGTGAAGATAGCCCCCCAGTACGACCATCCCGTAGTCTATGTTCCCGACGCCTCCCGCGCCGTGGGCGTGGTCGGCCAACTGCTCTCCGCCGCCTTGAAGGAGCCCTATGCGCAGGGCATCGCTGCGGAATACGCCCAGGTGCGGGAACGCCGGGCCGCCGCCAACGAGGCCAAGGATCTGGTCCCCATCGCCGAGGCCCGCGCCAACGCCACCTCCATCGACTGGGAGCACTACCAGCCACCGGCGCCCCGGGAGCCTGGCATCCAGGTCTTTGCGGATATCCCCCTGGCCGAGATCGCCCCCTATATCGACTGGACCTTTTTCTTCCATGCCTGGGAGCTCAAGGGCCGCTTTCCGCAAATCCTGGATGACCCGTTAAAGGGTGAGGAGGCGCGTAAGCTCTTCGATGAGGCCCACACCATGCTCCAGCGCATCATTGCGGAGCGCTGGCTGCGAGCCGCCGCCGTCATTGGCCTCTTCCCGGCCAACAGCGTCGGAGATGACATTCAGGTCTTCGCCAGCGAAGACCGCTTCGAGCCCATCGCCACCTTCCACGGTCTGCGCAAGCAGGGCCGCCAGCCCCCGGGCAAGGCCAACGAGTGCCTGACGGACTTCATCGCCCCCTTGGACACCGGGCTCAACGACTATCTCGGTGGCTTCGCCTGCACTGCCGGCATCGGCATCGACGCCCGGGTTGCCGCCTTCGAGGCCGATAACGACGACTATTCGGCCCTCATGCTCAAGGCCCTGGCGGACCGCCTGGCCGAGGCCCTGGCCGAAACCCTCCACCTGCGGGTACGCCAGCGCCACTGGGGTTACGCCGTGGATGAGGATCTCAGCAATCAGGACTTGATCGAAGAGGGTTACCAGGGCATCCGCCCGGCCCTCGGCTATCCGGCCTGTCCGGACCACACCGAAAAGGATAGCCTCTGGCGGCTTCTGGACGCGGAGCACCATACGGGTATCTGGCTGACGGAATCCAAGGCCATGGTGCCCACGGCAGCGGTGAGCGGCCTCTATTTCTCTCACCCCGATGCCCGCTACTTCGCCGTCGGCAAGATCGGCCGGGACCAGGTGGCCGACTACGCCGAGCGCAAGGGCATGGACCTGGCCGAGATGGAACGCTGGTTGGCGCCCAATCTGGCCTATGAGCCGAGTCGCACCTAAAGTCCCGGCTTGCGTCAACGCCGGGTGAGATGAAAGGGGGTTTAGGTTGCCATCCCTGTTGCCTCCATCTCTCGGCCCAAAGGCGGTGAAAATGATGGGGGATCGGGTCACAACCCCTGCAACCTATTAATTGTGCACATGAAATTTACAACTCATCCTGAGGAGAATTCCTGATGCCCCTTTGGTTACAGGCAGGACTTTGGGGCCTGTTCTCTGGCGGGGCACTGTTGATCGGGGCCGCGATCGGCTATCGGGTCGAGCTGTCGAATCGCAGTATCGCGGGTATCATGGCGTTCGGCGCCGGCGTCCTGATCTCCGCCCTGTGCTTTGAACTCATGGAGGAGGCCTTCAAGGAGGGCGGACTCCACGCGACCCTTATCGGGTTTGCCGCCGGCGCCCTGGTTTACAGCGCCGCAAATTGGGGGCTGAGTTTCTATGGCGCCAAGCATCGGAAACGCTCAACAGTCCAGCATGCCTCCCAAGAGGAAGCCGAAGGCAGCGGCGCTGCCATTGCCGTGGGTGCCCTGCTCGATGGCATTCCGGAATCCATTGCCATCGGCCTGAGCATGTTGGTCGGCACTGGCGTCAGCCTGGTAACGGTGGCGGCCATCTTCATCTCCAACATCCCGGAAGGCCTCTCCAGCTCGGCGGGAATGAAGCGCAGCGGGCGATCCGCCCTGTTCATCTTCGGTATCTGGGGGGCGATCGCACTCATCTCGGGGCTGGCGGCACTGGCCGGCTACAGTGTCTTCGATAGCCTCTCCCACGAGGCACGGGCGGCTACCACCGCCACGGCGGCGGGGGCCATCCTCGCGATGATCGCGGACACGATGCTGCCCGAAGCGTTCGCAGGGGAGCACAATCTGACGGGGCTCATCACCGCGGCCGGATTTCTCTGCGCCTTTGCCCTCTCCATGATGGCGCCCTAGCAAGCCGTGACCAACCGATCATCAACACCCGGATATCCGGCGCAATCTCGACAACCAGGCCCAGGTCATCGACAGGTTTAACGAGAACGGGTTCCTGACCCCCTGGGGGCGACCTGGATCTGCCTGGTCAGTTGACTCCCTAAAGGGGTGGATCCTTAGAGCAATGCTGATCAGCCCCCCTTTCATGACCGTTAGTCAGGAGCCATTGAGATGCCGAATCCCATTTCATCCAGTCCTGTCACCGATGCGATCACCCAGGCGCTGGCCCCCAACCTATCACCCCAAATCGTCGCCAACATCGATGCGGCCGCGGTGAACTATAACCTTCCGGACTTTATCTTCGGCGGCGCGGGCCTCATGGCCATCCTTTTTTATCATGGGCTTTGCATTGCCCTGATCTACCCCTGGTATTCACGACGGTGCGATGATCTGATGCATCGGCAAGCCTACTGGCGGGTCGAAATGCTGTTCCTATTCAGCATGTTTTTACTCATGATGACCCATCTGGGTGAAATCGCCCTCTGGGCCCTCATCGTCCAGCAACTGGGCCTCATCGATACCCTCCGCCAAGCCTTCACCTTCTGCGGGAGCACCTATACCACCGTCGGCTACAACGGCGACCTCATGCCAGAGGGCTGGAAAATGATGACCATGATCATCGCCTTGTCCGGTATGTTCTCCTTTGCCTGGACCACGGGCATCATGATGCTGATGCTCAAACCCTTCCACGCCGCCCAATACGCCCGTAAATCCCGCAGGGACCCGCAACACGCCCCCTTCTCGGCGAACCCACCGAAAGATTAGCCGCCATTATCGGAACCGGCCCCAATCGCGGCGAGAAAGATTACGCCGGTGGCAACCCTTGCTGGGCTGAAAAAGGGTTACGACCAAGGCAGGCCTCGCCCCTATCGCGGCAATAGGAATGGCGCGAATATTGACTGTTCGCGCCAATTAAGAACAGAAGCCATGCCCAAAATACTCCCCAAGGACCTGAAGAAACGAATCGAGACCGAGATTGCCCGGCACCCCCACGGGAATGGCGCATGGACTGGGCGGCAGCCTTGACTCCTAGCTGGCGCTGGGGCCAGTGACAGCAAACATAGCGCCCGCCTGGAATTTGAAGGTGGTCGATAAAGGAAGCGGCATCCATAATGACGTCATTCGGCACACTTTTGAGACTACCATGAGACAAGCGACCTTCACCGAACTCCGCAATCACGCCAAGGCTTATTTCGACATTGTTGAAGCGGGTGAGACGGTGCGCGTACTGCGCAATGGCAAGCCCATTGCCGACATCGTTCCCGTGATGGCGGATCTGCCCTCCTGGAAGCGCCGACAGGCCCAACCCTTGATCCTCGATGGTGTTTCAGTTAGCCGCATGATTCTCGAAGAACGTGAGACGGGGCTGTAAGGAGCGGCGGATGCGGGTCTTTTTCGACAGTTCGGCTTTCGTCAAACGTTATGTCAGCGAAAACGGCACCCAAACCGTGCTGGAATGGTGTGAGCAGGCAACGGAAATTGGGCTTTCTGGCATCGCGCTGCCGGAAATCATCTCGACCTTTTGTCGCTTGCGCCGCGAGGGAAAGATCGATGAAACCCAATATCAGCAATTGAAGTCATTACTGATCACCGATATGCAGGATGCCGAAATCTGTAACCTGACCCCCACGGTCCTTGCCCACGCGATATCGAGTCTGGAAACCAACAGGCTACGTGGCATGGACGCCATCCACATCGGTAGCGCCCTGGCACTCAAAGTCGATGTCTTCATCTCCGGGGGTAACCGTCAGATTGAAGCAGCCACGCAAGCCGGCTTACATGTCGAGGCCGTGTGAACCCTCACCAATGCTTGTAATATACTGAATTTTAGTGATTTATATACGCGTCACCGACGCGTTAGTATATATAGAGATCGCGAATATAACGTGAGCATCAGCAATTGCTAATATAGATTAAAATGTCGGCGCTAAACCCATCTTATTGCAGTTTCCTTCCTCCACCCAACCCAAATGCTCAGGCCCGCAGCTTTGGTTAAGTATCTGTACCCCGAGGATGAAAGGGTGATCCCTACGACGGCGATGGGTTATATTACCTTCCCCAGGTGCATATAGAACATCGACACCCTCCTTCCTTCACCAAGCATGGGAACAAGGAAAGTTCACAAAAAGAGGTAGTTGAACATGACGAAGCACATGTGCGACGCGGAATTTCCTTATTGTCCGGCAGACGCCAAGACCGGGGACTTCTATAAGCTCCGGGTCAAGGACCTATCGCCGACCCAGTTCGCGGTAGGCAAGGCCGAGATTCAGGTCCGCAAGGGCCGCATGGTCAAAAAGTTCAACGACGACCCCGGGAGGCTGCACGACTACCTGCGCGTAAGGCCCGTACCCATCGTCGTGCGACGGGACAAATTTTACCTGATCGATCACCATCACCTGGTACGGGCGCTCTACGAGGCGCTCCTGGCGTCACGTGGCGACGATATCTGCGTCTTCGTCAAGGTGCTTGGGAATGCCAGCACGCTTGAGGACGTCTACTTCTGGAAGACGATGCACCAGCAGAACTGGATGTACCTCTTCGACCACACCGGTGGGGGCCCCCAGCCGCCGCAGAGCCTTCCAGCCCACATCAAGGACCTCGAGTTCGATCCCTACCGGAGCCTGGCGTGGATTGTCCGTGAGAATCATGGCTATGTGAAAAACGATGCGCCCTTCTCGGAGTTCAAGTGGGCGAATTTTTTCCGCACTCGCATTCTGCTGGACCAGGACATACTCGCGGGCAAGAGTACCTTTGACGATTTTGCCTTCTCGGTTGACGAGCACGGCCTGCTCTCGGTGACCGATGACGGCAAGGAGGTTCTCGAGGAGGCCCTCTTCCTGGCATCGGGTCCTGAGGCGCGCGGACTCCCGGGTTTTCGGATGGGAATCATTTAGGAGCACGCCATGACCACAGAAAATACCAAGACCAGGGGCTGGGGCCTGCCGATCCTGCAGGGCGTACTGCCCATCAAAGCCGGGCAGATACCCGCGGAGATTATTGCCGGACTCACGCTGGCGGCGCTTGCGATCCCCGAGGTGATGGGCTACACCAAGATAGCCGGCACGCCGGTGATCACGGGGCTTTATACCATCCTGATTCCCATGGCCTTGTTCGCCCTCTTTGGCTCCTCGCGACACCTGGTGGTGGGGGCCGATTCCGCGACAGCGGCCATCCTCGCCGCGGGTCTGGTGGGTATCGCCTCGGTAGGCACCGACCAGTATGTGGCGCTGGCCGCGGTGCTCGCCTTCATGGCAGCGGGTTTCCTGATCCTGGCGCGCGTTATCGGCCTGGGCTTCCTGGCGAACTTTCTGTCGCGCACCGTGCTGGTCGGTTTCCTGACCGGGGTTGGTATCCAGGTGGCGCTTGGCCAGGTCTCCGGCATGCTGGGGCTCAAGGGGGGCGGCCATGACACCCTGGGGAAGGTCTGGTCCGATCTGCAGCAGCTCGGCACGGTGAACCCCTATGCCTTGGCCGTGGCGCTGGCGGTGCTGGCGGTCATCGTCGGCTCCAAGCGGGTATCAAAGAAGATCCCCGGCGCCCTGATCGCCGTAATCGGCGCTATCGCGCTGAGCTGGTACCTCGACCTCGGCCAAAAGGTGCATGTACTGGGTACCGTCCCGAGCGGGCTGCCACACATCGGGCTGCCGCAGGTACCCTGGAGTTGGGATCTCATCGGCGCCTTGCTGCCGACCGCCTTCGCCATGTTCGTAGTCATCCTGGCGCAGAGCGCCGCCACCTCCCGCGCCTATGCCGCCCGCTACAACGAACGCTTCAGCGAGGACACCGATCTGGTGGGTCTGGCGGTCGCCAATATCGGCGCGGGTCTCTCAGGCACCTTCGTGGTCAATGGCAGCCCCACCAAGACGCAGATGGTCGACAGTGCCGGCGGGCGTACTCAACTGTCGCTGCTGGTCACGACCGCCATTGTGCTCGTGGTGTTGCTGTTCCTCACCGCCCCCTTGAGCTACATGCCCGAGGCGGTGCTCTCGGCCGTGGTGTTCCTGATCGGTATCGACCTCGTTGATATTGCGGGTATGCAGAAGATCTACTGCGAGCGCCGCTCGGAGTTCTGGGTAGCCTTGATCACGACGCTGATGGTCGTGTTCGTCGGCGTCGAGGAAGGCATCATCCTCGCCATCGTCCTGTCGCTGATCGATCACACCCGAGGCGGTTACCGGCCGAAAAACGCCTTGCTGATACCGACTAAAACCGGGGCAATGAAGCCATATCCGGTGGCGTCTGGTGTCCAAGCCCTGCCCGGTTTGGTTATCTACCGGTTCACCCACAGCATGTACTACGCCAACACCGAGCAGCTTTCTGAGGAGATCACACAACTGGCTAACAGCGCCGAACCACCGCTGCGCTGGCTCTGCATCGACGCGTCGGCGGTCGATGACGTGGATTTTTCGGCGGCCGAGACTCTGCGCTCTCTGTTCGGCATCTTAAAGGACAAGGGGATACACTTGATCATTGCGCAGGTCATGGAGGACGTCGAACAAAACACCCGTTACCATTTCCACCAGTTGTTCGGACAGGATGCCTTTTTCGAGACGCTGGACGATATGATGAAGGCTTACCAGCAACAAACAGGAATCAAGCTGGGGTAATCGATACGCGACCCTCCGAACGGCCCTGCAGGGCTCGTTCGGGAGGGCCATCATTGACAGCCTGGTACCGGATTCGGGAAAGGTGCCGAGCACCGGACATCCTGGGTAAAAGGGGAAGTTAGGACGATGCTGGCGCTAGCAATAACCCTGACCGCCATGGCGCTGATTGCTGCCACTGTGGTCGTTCATGCGGTTGGGACCCACTCTTTGATTCGCTATCTCAGTCGTCACTTCACTGATGCCAACGAGATGTTCAGGCCCCACGAAGCACTACCCGCCTTCATTTGGACCGCCATCGTACTGTTGATGCTGCATGTGATCGAGATCCATCTCTGGGCGGCCGCCTATCTGTTCGTGGTGCCCGGCGATCAGTTGGATACTTACGAGAAGGCCGTCTATTTATCCTTCGTCACCTACACGACCCTGGGTTACGGAGATGTCACGCTCACCGCGCACGAGTGGCGGATGCTAACCGGCATTGAGGCATTGGATGGCATCCTCTTGGCCGGGTGGTCCACGGCGTTGTTGTTTGTGATCGTCCAACGCAGTTGGAGGTACATGGGTGCAACTCGACCGAAAGATCCAGGGTAAACATCAGGGATAACATACCTCTCGGTATATGATTACATGGGGCCTTAACACTAATCGAACATTCGCTGACCGTGCCAGCCACATGCCTTTGGCTCGCAGTCGGATTAGCCCTTCTTCTCCCAAAAACGTCCTCCAGACTCCTGCCTGATCGACTCCGCCGCTGTGCAGAAATCCTTTTTCGTGATTAAGCCTTCGGCAGAAAGGAGTCCGGTGGCGATGCCATAGAGCACTAGGATCTTGCGCTCTTGCTGGCGTTGGTCCTCGGCAGACAGAGCGTTAAATTTTTCATCTGCGAAGATCTTGAAGCCGTCGACAAATTTCGTTTTGTCTACCGCAAACCCGTCACAGACCTCGCTGGCAGCCGTCGCGAATGCGAGCTCCTGGATCGTTTTTTGCTGTTCATCGGTAAGGTAGCCTTGAGAAAGGCTATCAAGCCGCTGCCAGGCCGGATTGATCTTATCCAGAATCAGTTTGTTGCTCGATGCTGCGGAGGCATTAGCCGCGAAGGCAAACAACAGTACGAGAGGAAGTCTTACCATATACATAGACAGATCCTGCATTCTCAGCGGCGGACACGTGGCGGGCGGTTACCAGAGGGTCGGTTACCAGAGGGCCGGTGGCTCGGCGGGCGATGGCTCGGTGGCCGGTGGCTCGGCGGCCGGTGGCTCGGTGGCCGGTGGCTCGGTGGCCGGTGGCTCGGTGGGCGGGGCCGATTATAGTGATGGTGATAATACGGCCGATGGTAAGAGCGAGGGGGCTCGCGATAGGAGGATGCCGCCACCGAGCCAACGAATGCGGCGGTGCCGACCGCGGCCATCGTCGCTCCGGGGTCGTAATAAGACTGGCCGGTCAGGGGATCGTAGGTAGCGCAGGCGCCAAGTCCGAGGAGAATGACCCCGGCGCCAAGCGTAGCCATGAATCGAAACAAGAAAGGCTCTGCCATTTGGTGTTCCCAAGTTGGAGATATGAAACCCACCCACCCGAATCGGGCACAAGGCTGGAGGGCAGGACGATGGTAGCCGGGATGCGGGAAGGCCGCAATCATCACACCTGCTGCCGTGGTAACTCGTCACCACAAAGTGACCGGAACCAGCAGAGATCGCTCTCGTCGAAGGGTTACACTCACAGCGCACCTCGCGTGGCCCACCGCGCCAAAGCAGTGTCAGGGGTTAGCATGCGGCCCTTCGCACCGATCACCGTGGCACCCCCCGAGGCCTCAATGGATTTCGCGACCCTCGCGATCTTGTTGCCCTCAATCAGCACACTCATACCTCCGGTGCGTTTGACGTTCTTCCCGACGAAGATATTGACGTCCTGGATCAGTGTCGCACCGGCGTTTACTTCCTCCGTTTTGCTCTAACTTCAGTGGGTTATTTCCTTAAAATGGAGACTTTAGCGCTTCCTGGAATTTCCCGGTTTTATTTACCAATAATTAATGATCCCGGGGAGCGAAGTCATCTCCCTCAATCTGCTTGATGACTGCCGTTTTCAGATCCCCGATAGTGCCATGTTTGCGCATATCGTCAGGCAGGCCCACCGGTTCTTTGATCATGTCTGGAATAGGTGACTTGTAGGTGAAGCCTTGGGTACGCTTGTCAAAATCCGCTTTAACCTGCTTGAGAAATGCCGGATCGGTCAGCAGATCCGCACCGGTCAATGCCAGGATTTTGGAGGCGGTCACGGCGGCCTTCTTCCCGATACCGGTACCATGGCTGGCCGTAGCCATCCAGGTGTGAACGCTGATCCCTAGGGGCTCGCCGGGGACGAGAATTCCCATGGTGGGCGTTAGCCAACTGATGTCACCCACGTCGGTGCTGCCGCCGGTGGTGGGCTCATTGGGCATCGGATCGACCTTATCAGTCATCCCGGTCTGGGCCACACCGGCAGCCATTTGGAGGGCCGTGGCGAAGGCTTGCTCTTCCGAAGTGTACAGGGGCACACCAACCGCTTCGTAATGCTGCTGCATGCGCTCAGCCAGCGGTGTGTTTGGCAGCAAGTCGTACATCCCGTAATAGTCCACTGCCAGGGCCTGGGTCTGGGTCATAAGGGCAGCGCCCTGGGCGATCTCTTTAATCCACGCCACCCCTGCTTCTACCGCAGCCCGGTCCGCTTCACGAAAGGTCAGTTTCACCGAGGCCTTTTCGGGAACGATATTGGGTGCCAACCCACCGTCTGAGATGATGTAGTGAATGCGGGCTGTAGGCTGAACATGTTCGCGCATGCTGTTGACCCCGTGGAGAAACAGTTCCACGGCGTCCAGGGCGCTGCGTCCCAGCCAGGGTGTCTGGCCGGCATGGGCGGTCTTGCCGGTGAACTCGATATACATCTGGCTCTGGGCGCTGGTGCGAATACTCATGACCGAAGCAACGTCCAGCGGATGGGTATGCAGCATGGCATCCAGATCGTCAAAGAGCCCCTCGCGAGCCATGTATATCTTGGCCCCCTCAGTCTCCTCGGCAGCCCCGCCGTAGACACGCAGCGTGCCGGCAATGCCCTTGGAACTCATATAGTCCTTCAACGCAAGGGCGGCACCTAGAGCCCCGGCGCCGATCAAATTGTGCCCGCAGCCATGCCCGGCGGTGATGCCATCCTTGCGCGCCTGCTTTTCAGGAACCGCCTCGTTGCCCAGGCCAGGAAGGGCATCGTACTCCAGCATAATTCCCAGTATGGGTGTGCCGGAGCCGTACTCGGCGATAAACGCCGTGGGCACGCCTGCCGTTCCCTCGCTGGCGATCGTGAACCCGTTGTCTTTCAGCAGACCCTTCAGGTAATCCGCTGATTTTAATTCGAGCAGCGACATTTCGGACAGATCCCACAATTTCTGGGCAGCCGCATCTATGGTAGGTTGAATTTTTTCGACCGCGTCCAATACGTATTGATTTTGCTGGGTCACCTGGGCGCCCATTTGCGGCGGCAGGACCATGAAGGTAATCCCTGCCAATACGGCAATTGTCCCGTTGATTTTCTTGTTCAAATGATACATAGATTGATTACGCCTTTGCCCCACGGTACCCGTGGCATCGATAGAGATGGAATACCCGCTGAATCCCGAATCGATTTGTAACGATCAAGGGTTCCAGCTCTTCTACAGACCTGAATTTCTGCTCAACCAGAGGATCTACGGAACCCTTTTTCCCTTTCGTTCGTAGATGAGGATCAGAATCGATAAAGAGCGCATCCTTTCCTATCAGTGAATCGGTATCAGTACCAATAAAGTCGAAATGGAGCGCCGGGTTTCCAAGAATATTTTCGGAAAATATCTCGCGCTTTGTATAAAACCGAAGTTCCGCTGCAGTTTTATAATCATCCGCGGAAAATACAAATTGATCAGGCGCAACAGTGAGTTCCCGATCAACCCGCTCTCCCAGTGCTTTCCATCCGATGCAGGTATCATCGGACTTAATCGGATAGAACAGGGTTGCCAGATAGACTATCGCCAGGACATGAAGAACGGCAACAAATGCGATCTGCGCTTTTATGAATCCATGTGACAGTATCGGTGCAACCAAAATCATGCCTGTCAGGTAGGCGGGAAGAATCCAGTTCGGTTTCACCAGCATGGTGAAAGAGAGGGCAAAGAATCCGAGAAATAAGGGGACAAAAAACATAACCAGAAAAAGTTGCTCTTCAGTGAAAACGATGTATAAATTGAAAGTTTTTATAATCTGTTTCGTCGTAGTACCTATCCATTTGAAGAAAAGTATCAGCAGAGGAAGCCCGATTAAAGCTGACTGAGTTGCAATCAGTTCAAGCAGGTAGCGGGGACGGAAAGCAAGACTCGATTTAGTGTGGGTCGTTGACTGAAACGCAAAACTTGCCCAATCATGCTGAATATTCCAGATATAGACCGGAGCCATTATGACCTGAGCCAGCACCAGAGCAATATAGGGATAGGGTGTAAGAAGCAGTTTCCGGTATGTTTTTGAAGAGATCAGAAAGAGAACAAGACCGATCTGCAATGCGGCACCGGTATACTTGCTGTCAAATGCAAGTCCCATGAGAATTCCAGCAACTATCCAGAAAGATTTTTTTTCTTTGAATATTGCCTGAATAAGCGCATAAAGCGTTCCGCACCAGGTTAGGACTAGGGCAACATCAGGGGTTGAAATTAACGAAAGCGTTGAAACCATGACGGTGGCAGCCATGACAATCGTAATTCGCTGTGAACTCTTTTCATCCAAAAGAAGACGAGCGGTCTTGTAGAACAATACCTGCGTCAGAAAAGTATAGGCCAGTGCCCCGAGGCGAATACCCCAGATCGATTTCCCCAGCAGAGTCGTTGAAAGCCCGATCAGTAGGGCAACCATGGGAGGATGATCAAAGTATGAAAGTGACGGGTTCTGAGAATAGAAGAAGTAGTAGGCCTCCTGCGGGAAAAGCTCGAAAAGCGGTATCATACAGAGTCTTATCAGGGCAAATACGCCGAGAAGCGGCAGTATCTTTTTCATAAATTATCCTAAAAAAACAATCTTTCACCGGGAGGCAACAGCAAGCGCATCGCCGACGTTACCTTTCCAATGTAAAGGGTTGTTAGGTCCTGGCTTCGGTATATACTGCGTCGGCATCCAGCGGATACAGCTTTCGGTTCTTTTTTGTGAACTTGAAGGAGCTCAAATTATTCGACGCGATTCCGGGTGGATCGCAGTCGACTATTGCACTCGCTACGTCCGTCCACCAGGCGCGAAAATGATTCGCAGACTTGACCACGACGATCCGGTAGTCCCTGGGATCAAAGCCGACGACGCGCATCTGGCCATTGTCGAAGGCCTGCATCATGCCGCTTATTACTGACACGTCAACGCCGCCGATCAACAGGCCCACCGCCGGCCCCATGTCAAACTGCATGCCGGTCAGCATCGGCCCGATGATCGTGTAGCGGCCGTCCGATATCGACTTGACGTAGGCCTTGCCGCTGATCGGGTCGCCGCTCTGTTTGCTGAGTTTGCCACCGAGCTTGACGTCGATGGTGCTACCGATGCCCGCCTTGATGGCCTGCTCGACGGTCTCCGGGTCACGGATCGCGCACACGCAGGCTTGCTTGACATTGTGCTTGATCAATTCCCCCAGCACATGGGTACTATCACCGGGAGCACCAGCACCGGGGTTGTCGGACTTCTCGGCGATGACCACCGGACCCTTGTTATGGCTGTCCGGTATAAAGCCAAAGGCGCGTTCGTTTTGTGCCGTTGCATCGGCGAGGTGTGCAATGCTTTGGTCGTACGAGGCCTTTGAGCTTCTGGCCTTGGCATCGCGTACAACTTCTACCTTGATGCGGTCCTGTGACACCAGTTCGTCAGCGGCCGTCTCCAGCGCCTCGGCAGCCGTGAGGGTTCTGGCAACGAACAGCGCGCGATTCTTCCAAATCCAGTCCGCAAATTCCCTCGCGGTCTTGCTGGCGAGCTCGGGCGTTTCCGCCCAGCAGTTCACCAGTGCCGTGTTGAACGGGATGTCAGCAAACGGAAAACCGTACTGGTAGGAAAACTCATAGATCCCCTTGCGCTTGGCAAAATCCTCAACTTTTAGGCGGATTGGCGCGTATAGGTTGCCCGGCATGGTTGACTGACACTGCATCAAAAAGGGCAGGTGCTCGAAATGTCCGTGCGGGGTAATGCGGCCCGATACCATGTCCGGGAGCAGTTTGCCCGCCTGGTAGGCGACGTCGTAGAAATCAATGTGCGGATAATTCTTGACGATGGTAATCAGGTCCACCTGCTCGCGATTGAAGTCGGTCAGATTACAGTGATGATCGATGGCCATGACGATCTTCACCTCTGGGCCAAGCTCCTGGCGGATCCCCGCGCACAGGTCGCCCTCCACGTCATCAACGCCTTCTGCGACCCCCGCGCCATGCACTGTCAGCGCCACGGCATCGAGCGGCATCGCCGCCTTGAGACCGGCTAAGACTTCCTTCTTCATTTTCTGGTAGGCCTGGCCTTCGATGGTCGGCCCGGCGCCGAAGCTGTAGTATACCGTGGGCACGATCTCCGCCGAGACCTCGTTGAGCGCGTCGATATACCCCCCCAACTGGGTCGAGGTGCCCTTGAACTCGTCGATGATTTCCTTCCCTTCGTACTTCTGGAATCCGGTTGCCATACTGCCGGTGATGGTCGCCAGGCCCATGGTTTCCACCGCGAAGGTATTCACCTCTTCGAAGATTCCAGCGAGGGCGACCCTTAACTTCTTTTCCGTTGCGAGGTTAGTGTCGTCTGCTGATCCTGCGAGGGCGTTTGGCATAATGGCCACTGCGACGCCAGTGGCCGCGCCTTTAATGAAATCACGACGTCCGGGGTTTAGGTGTTCTTTAGTCATGCTGGCTTCTCCTCTAGCTGCGACTGGCATCTCCAATACTCTAGATAATCCTCAGCGCATAGAAAATTCTGCGATGGTCTTATTGCAACGTACCATTTAGCGCGTCTCCGTCATGCGCAATCCGCCGTGGCGGGCCTCGCATGGACCTTACTGCGAAGGAAGGAATCGGGCACAGGATTGCGCCACCCGCGTCGCTCATCTATCGTCACGGATCCGGGTAGGCAGGCCCATGCCATCCAAGAGTGTCAGGAAAGGTCGGGGCGGCAGTTCCTCGATGTTTGACATACGGCCCACATCCCAGTCGCCGCGAGCAACCAACATGGCAGCGGCAACGGGCGGCACGCCTGCCGTATAACTAATGCCCTGGCTACCCACCTCTTCGAAGGCCGCTTTGTGGTTGGTGACGTTATAGATGAACAGCTCGCGCTGACTGCCTTGCCATGCTCCCCTGACCAGGGTACCGATGCACGTCTGACCCTCATAGCCCGGCGCGAGTGAGGCCGGGTCGGGAAGCACGGCCTTCACCACCTTCAGAGGAACGACCACTTGACCTTCAGCGGTAATCACCGGCTTTTCAGACAAGAGACCAAGGTTTTTCAATACGGTGAAAACATTGACGTAGTGATCGCTAAACCCCATCCAGAAGCGCACGTTCGGAACGCCCAGGATCTGACTGATCGAATGCACTTCGTCATGGCCGGTCAAAAAGGCTCGTTGGTTGCCGACGACGGGCAGATCCCAGTTCTTGCTCACCTCGAACATGCGGTTCGACACCCATTGACTGTTTTGCCACGACCAGACTTGCCCCGTGAATTCGCGAAAGTTGATCTCCGGGTCGAAATTGGTTGCGAACCACCGTCCGTGTGAACCGGCATTAATATCAATAATATCAATAGCTTCTATCCAATCAAAATAATCATCGGCGGCGAGCCTGGCATAGACGTTGACCACGCCCGGGTCAAAACCTGCGCCCAGAACGGCTGTCACCCCCGCCTTGGCGCAGTCCTCGCGGCGCTTCCATTCGTAGTTGGCATACCAGGGTGGTGTCTCGCATATCTTCATCGGGTCTTCGTGGATGGCGGTGTCGATGTAGGCGGCACCGGTCCTGATACAGGCATCGAGTACCGTCATGTTCACGAAGGCAGAGCCGACGTTGATCACGATCTCGGCCCCTGTTTGTCTGATGAGTGCCGACACGGCGGCACCGTCCATGGCGTCAACGGCATGGGCTTCGAAGACGCCCTCGACCTTCATGGCACCTTTGGAATGTACGCTGGCAATCACCCTCTCACATTTCGAGACGGTTCGCGACGCCAGGTGAAGATCTCCCAACAGGTCATTATTTTGCGCCGCCTTATGGGCGGCGACCTGTCCCACACCTCCGGCACCGATGATAAGTACATTGCGTTTCACTACGAGCGGTCTCCTTTGCGAAATGACCGGGAAAGCCGGGTATCAGGAAAGGCTGGATTCGTAGTCCTGGTACCCAAATTCCCGTACGAGCTGCAACGAGCCGTCGCATCCCTTGATGACGATGGACGGCATCCTGACGCCATTAAACCAGTTCTTTTTGACCATGGTATATCCGGCTGCTTCCTGAATTATCTCTGCGTTAACCACTCGACCGCTATCTCGCACTTGTCGAACGCGCGCAATGAGAATCCACGGTTGACAGCGACGTTTTCATAGAACCGATCATCTTCGCTCAATTCACGTCGTACGAACGCAGTCTTTATTCTTCTGAGCGAGTTGGCTATTTCGCCCGTTGGGTTTGCAGCATCGTACGTGGGCATCGTCCCTCCGACAACTTCTGCCTCCGTCAGGTCGATCAGAAAACGGCAACACCCGTTGTTGGTGAATATGCCAAGGGCAAAATGCTTCAGTTCATCACTGTCATCCGGACGGATGAACTTACCGGTGACTTTAACCCTACAGATTCCATTAGTTTTGTCGATTTCTGATGAGTATTTCATGTTCTAATCACCTAGCAGGCCGTTGAAAAAGTGAAGCTCAATGCCCCCAACCCATGGTGCCGAGCGGAAAATCGGGCTGCAAACCTCGTTCAAGTGCGCTTTCGGCGCGGTTTTCTTGTTTTCTGCCCCGAAACCGGGGGCTCATTCCGCCTGTGTACGGATTCTGGGCGCACCAGCCCCTCAGGTATGCCGAGGGTCCCAGCAGCAGTGACTGCTGTCTGCTTGGCCGTGACTGGCTAACGTACAGCTTCAGGCGCGCACCGCTCGTGGCGCGTCGCTTTGCTAGCCGTTGTTCGGTGGTATCGGAATGTAAATGTGCGTTGCAAATGTCGGCTTTCGCAGCCATTACCGGACGGTGGACGCGGCAAAACATTTTAACCCTGCTTGGCTTCCCCAATCCGGCAAGACACGGAGATCTCCTGGTCGCAAACGGTGCAGCCACCCGACAACTTATGCCGGCAACTGGTATCCCTTCTCGCGGAACAGCCGTAGGCAGGCGTCGGCCGCGTTCTGATCGTATGCCGTGCCTCGACCGCGTTCAATTTCTGCTAGAGCCGCCTCGATACCAAGACCCGGCCGGTATGGCCGATGCGACGCCATCGCCTCGACCACGTCCGCTACCGCAAGAATGCGCGCCTCGAGCAGGATCTCCTCGCCCTTCAACCTCCGCGGATAACCGCTGCCATCAAGCCGTTCGTGGTGCTGACGCGCGACCTCGGCTACCGGCCAGGGGAAATCGATGCCCTTTAACACCTCGTAGCCTTGCTCGGCATGAGTTCTGATAATCTCGAACTCCGCCGCCGAAAGCCTGCCCGGTTTGCCGAGAATCTCGGCCGGTACAGTGATCTTGCCCACGTCATGCACCGCACCCGCCACGCGCAGCCCGCGCTGCACCTCCGCATCCAGCCCCATCTCGGCGGCCAAATCAGCCGCGATCTCGCCTACACGCCGCTCATGGCCTTGGGTGTAAGGGTCGCGCATGTCCATCATCTGCGACACCGCGCTGACCGTGCTCAGCACCGATTTCTCGAGGCGTACCACGTAGTCACGCACCTTCTCCTCGGCACGAAACTTGTACGTGATGTCCTGCATGACGGTGACTAAGACCGGCGCGCCCGCCATTTGGATGAGGACGGACTCCGTGCCGAGCCTTACGACTTCGCCGTCCTTGCGCACAACCCTGTATTGGCTGCGGGCCGCCTTGATCTCACGCCGCATCAAACGCTCGCTCGCTTCCCTCACCCCTTTCCTATCCTCTTCGGCAACCAGCGGCAGAAACGAGCGCCCCACCCAATCAGCGGGGACGTAACCGAATATCTCGCCCGCGCGCGGATTGGCGTACATCACTTTCTCTCCGTCCAGGAATGTGACGCCCATCAACGACTGTTCGACGACCGCACGGAACTTCGCATCGGTCGATAGACGATCCGTGATGTCGGTTGCAATGCCACCCAATCCGTACAGCTTGCCACTGGAGTCCGACAGCGGAAATCTGGATGAGAGATAGGTGTGGACGCCATCGCCATGAAGGATAAGTTCCTCCTGCTCCACCGGACCGCCTTTCTTCACGGCGAGTGAATCATGCTGCAGGTATCTATCCGCAGCTTCACGCGGAAAAATATCATGATCTTTCCTGCCAACAACGGCCTTTCCATCCAGTTGAAACACTTCCTCGAAGCGCCGGTTGACGCTGACGTAGCGACCCTCCACGTCCTTGAGATAAACAACGAGACCAGAGTTATCCAAGATGCTTTGAAGGCGCTTCTCGCTTGCGCGAATCCATTGTTCTGCGCGCTTGCGCTCGGTGATGTCCCTGACGGCCGCCTGTATGAACGACTGTCCGTCGATCTGCACCTGGTTCAGACGCACCTCGGCAGTAAATACCTCACCGGAGTCAAGGCGGCGATGCAGCCATTCGAAGGTATCGTTGCCCTGCGACCGTACCAATTCCAATCGGCGAGTCGCCGCTATCCGGGAATCTTCGCCATCCATCTGGATCGGTGAGGATAATCCGCTGGGATGCTTGCCAATAAGGTCTTCACGTTGGGCGACGCCAAATATCCGCGCCGCGGCAGGATTGCAGTCGATCAGAATTTCATCCTGAAGCACCAGCAAGGCATCGGCGGCGGATTCAAATAGACCGCGGTAGAGTGTTTCGGATTTGCTTAAGGAGCGTTCCGCTTCGCGTCGTTCGGCTAACTCCCTCGATGCGTGGTTGAGGGCATCCAGTGCCATTTGACGGGCGACGACTATGACTGCGCCGACGCAACTCGCGAAAGCCGAGATTGCCAACCAAAAGGTAAAGACGGAGGCCATGGTCATTGTTCGCAACAGGCCACTGAATTCCGCAAGAGCCAGCCCACCCAGGACGAGCACACCGGCCATCAGCGCTTGGATCATGCCGCGCCGTCCCAATATCAAGCCGGATATGGCCGCGACCACAATAACCAGGGCGCAACTCGGGTTGCGAATCGTGCCTCGGAAGATCGTTACCGTGGCGATAAATGCGTAGAGCAGGACAATCAGCGCCCATGTCACAGTCGTCGTGTGGCCGTGTGCGGCCAGAAGCGCCAGTACGACCAGAATCGGAAGCAGAGAAACAGAAGTCCAAAATATCGGTGACAACCCCTCCCCGATGAAAGTCGAAGCGACGACGAGCAGGTCTACGGTGGTGATGAGGACCAAGATTCCCAACAACAGGCTTGTGAGCCTCGATTTGTCGAGGCGCCCCCAGGTCTCGGTTTCGCCTGCTGCGGTGATTTGGTGGTGGTTCGAACGCTCCACGGTTCGGTGCTCCTAATCTTCTAGCGCGCCTGCCTGGCCTACACCCGAGACGACCACTTCGGGTCGACAGCCGACATTGCCGACTCCTCGGTGATGCATTCGCGCCACCGAACGTTCGAGCTAACCGGCCCGGAGCGGCTGGCTGCCTCGCCCGACGTGCCGACAACCCTCTGTGCCAAGGTGGGCAACCGGATTGCGGGAGGCACCGGGGTGGTAGTCGAACAGGGCGCGCGTCCCATGACTGCCGCCTGAAACTGGAACATAGAAGCAGCCTCTTCGACATCTGTGCCGGGGATGTCGCTGCCGAAGCACACATTGACGCCCGATTCCAGGAGCGGATTCAGTAGCCCAAGTTCCTTCTGGACCTTCCCCTTGCCGAGGATCCGTTTTGCGTCGGCGTACATCCCCTTATAGTCTACTTGTCCCGTCCCGTGTGATTATTTGCCGAAAAGAAGCTACCCTTTGTTCCGTGCCCGAGAGGTTTTGGAGTACTTGGC
>JBGAUE010000024.1:0-53029 GCA_044228795.1 Chromatiaceae bacterium
TCAGCGAGATTCTCAACAACGTCGGTTCACGCTATAACCTGGCTTTCTAGTTTAAAGAACTATTTGTGAATGACTTAAACACGCGACCGCTAGAAAGCTACGGGTTAGTTCGTCAGGGTGCAGCCACCTCGGACAATGGGCGCTTCCTCAAGCTGTGGCACGAGGTATCACAAGCAACCGTCGGCTACGGAATAGCTGACATCGAAGATGCAAAGCAAGGTGGCTTGAAATGGTTCCCATACAACAAAGGGGGTTCGTTCAAGAAGTGGTATGGAAACCATGAATTCTTAATAAATTATCAGAACGACGGAAAAGAACTTAAGGAGTTTCAGTCAACTCTCAGCCAAGGTTGGACAGTGAGACTAAAGAGTCGTGAATATTATTTCAAAGAGTCAGTAAGTTGGCCCAAGATCGCATCGTTTGGCACATTCGCCGCTCGATACTATCCTGCGGGTTTCATATTCGACGTAGCAGGTTGTTGCTTCTTCCCTGCCAGCATTGGGTCACAGAAAAGCGTAGTTGCATTTTTGAACTCCAATGTTGCTGAAGTCTTTTTGAAGATACTGTCCCCGACGGTTAACTTTGAAATCGAACATGTTAAAAGAATCCCTTTCGTTCCTATACCGAATAATAAGCTAAATTTCTTGGAGCATGTATTCGAAATTGCCCGAGCCGACTGGGACAACTTCGAAACTTCGTGGGACTTCCGAGACCAGCCATTGCTGCGGCCGGGACTGAAGGGCGCGACGCTGGAGGCGAGCTGGCGGAATTGGGAGGCGAGGAGCACCGCCGCCATCCGCCGGATGCAGGAGCTGGAGACGGAGAACAACCGGCTCTTCATCGCCGCCTACGGCCTCGACGGCGAGTTGCAGCCCGAAGTGCCCGAGGAACAGATCACCCTCGCCCGCGCCGAGGCCCGCCGCGACATGGCCGATTTCCTCTCCTACGCCGTTGGCTGCATGTTCGGACGCTACAGCCTGGACAAGCAGGGCCTGATCCTGGCCAACCAAGGGGACACCCTCGCCGACTATCTCCGCCAGGTGCCCGAGCCGCGATTTAGGCCTGATGCCGACAACGTCATCCCCCTGCTCGACGGCGACTGGTTCACCGACGACATCGCTGGGCGCTTCCGCCAGTTCCTGCGCGTGGCCTTTGGCGAGGCACACTATGAGGAAAACCTTCGCTTCGTCGAGCAGGGGCTGAACAGCAAGGGCAGGCGCAACTACGGCATCCGCGACTACTTCCTCGGCGAGTTTTACACCGACCATGTGAAGCGCTACAAGAAGCGCCCCATCTACTGGCTCTTCTCTAGCCCCAAGGGCAGCTTCAACGCGCTGATCTATATGCACCGCTACCGCCCGGATACGGTCAGCGTGGTCCTCAACGACTACCTGCGCGAATTCCGTACCAAGCTCACCGCCCACAAGCGCCATCTGGAGGCGGTCAGCATCAGCGCCAGTGCCTCCCAGGGTGAGAAGACCAAGGCCCTGAAGGAGATCGACAAGATCACCAAAATAATCGCCGAGCTGGAGGAGTACGAACGCGAGGTGCTCTACCCCCTGGCTACCCAGCAGCTAGCGATCGACCTCGATGACGGCGTCAAGGTGAATTATCTGAAGTTTGGCCCCGCCCTCAAGAAGATCGTCGGCCTGGAAGCGAAAGAGGATTAAGGATCTCCCTTGATGGAAAACCGCATCGCCCAGGCTCTGATCAAACTCTTCGACCGGCACCGCATCATCTTCTGGTACGACGCCCGGCAGGAGTTGCGTGACGACTTCGCGGCGCTGTCCTTGCCCGGCGTCGCCAAGCTGGAGCTCGCCAACAACGAGTACGGCATCAAATACCGGATCCTGCGCGAGCAGCCTGAGCAGAAGTTTCTGCTCTATCGGGAAGGCCCCCAGCCCGATGATCTGGACAACTGGCTGCTGGACGTACAGTTGGCCCAGGGCGAGTTCCGCACCGACCAGGCGGCCATCTGGCTCTCCGAACTGGAACTGGGCCTGGAGTTCCTGGATGTGGTGCAGCCTCATGGGGAGTTCTTCCAGGCCGCCAAGCGCCTGGAGGCCCTCAAGAAGCTGCTGAAATCCGACGATACCTCCGGACTGATGCAGCTGAAGATGCTGGCGGTATGCGCGGGTGGGGAGCCACGCCTGGATGCGGTGATGGAAAACCTGCTGCAGGATCTGGCCGAGGGCCGGGACGACAAGATCAACCTCATCGGCCGCTGCCACCTGGACGGTTTCCTCTGGAAGCAGATGGGCCGCAATTTTGGGTACGAGTCAACGGCGCCGGGCATCCGCGATTTCGCCGTGGAACTGTTCAAATCCTGCTACGCCATGGGCACCGATGGCGAGGTCAAGCTGAACAACGACGCCCTGGTCTTTCTCAAGCGCTGGAAGGATAGCCGGCAGTTCGAGGGTGGATTCGAGAAACTCTCTGAAGAATGCGCCGAGGTCCTTGGCATCGAGCCGGGTCTGGCCAAGCGGGATTTCCGCGACCTGATCGAGTTGGACTACTTCCGCCTGATCGACCAGAAGATCATCAGTGACCTGGTGCGGGCGGTGGCATCCCGCACCGTTTCCAGCGGCGATGTGTCACTCTGGGTCCGCCAGCGGCGCCAGGGCCATTGGTACCAGGAATACCAGCACCTGTACGAGGCGGTCGATTACGCGGCCCAGTTTATCCAGACCCTGGGCGAGGCCAAGCTGGACATGGGCAGCATGGCCGAGGGGGTACAACGCTACAGCCGCTTCTGGTACCAGATCGATCAGCTTTACCGCAAGTGCATCTACCATGTCCGCCGGTCGGGGCAGGCCTCCCTGATGGCGACCCTGGCCGACCAGGTCGAAAACCTCTACTCCAATCATTTCCTCCTCAAGCTCGGCGACCGCTTCCAGGCCTTGGTGGCCGGGGCGACACGCTGGGAGGCCTTCCCCGTGCGCCAGCAAAGGAATTTTTTTGAGCACTGGGTCGAGCCCTTCCTGGGCAAGGGCAACAAGGTCTGCGTGATCATCTCGGATGCCATGCGCTACGAGATCGGCGACGAACTCCTGAGTCTCATCCGCCAGGAGGACCGTTACGGCGCCACCCTGGAACCGGCACTTTCGATGCTGCCCAGCTATACCCAGCTCGGCATGGCCGCACTGCTGCCCAACAAGGAACTGGCGATCGCCGACAACGAAACCGGCACCGTGCTGGTGAACGGGCAAAGCTCGCAGGGCCTAGCCAACCGCGCCAAGATCCTGGGTCAAGCGATCAAGCAACGGGCGACGGCCTGTAAAGCGGATGAACTGATGGCCATGAAGGGCGACGACTGCCGGGCACTGCTGCGCGACCACGATGTGATCTACGTCTACCACAACCAGATCGATGCCACCGGCGACAAGCGGGAGTCCGAGGAACGCGTTTTCGAGGCCGTGGCAGAAACCCTGCAGGAGCTGGTGCGCCTGATCAAAAAGCTGACGGCGGCCAATGCCAGCAACCTGCTGGTGACAGCCGACCATGGCTTCCTCTACCAAAACCGCGCTATCGAGGCGAGCGACTTTGCCAACACCGAGGCCGAGGGTGAGCGGATCCTGTTCCGGGACCGCCGCTTCGTGTTTGGCAAGGGTCTAGTTGAGACATCCAGCCTCCACAAGTTTACCTCCGCCCAGCTCGGCCTGGCCGGTGGGGTGGAGGTGCAGATCCCCAAATCGATCAACCGCCTGCGCCTGAAGGGTTCCGGCAGCCGTTTTGTCCATGGCGGTGCCACCTTGCAGGAGGTGGTGATCCCGGTACTCCGGATCAACAAGAAGCGCCAGAGCGACGTGACGGCCGTTGAGGTGGATATCCTGCGCGGCAGCAGCTCGGTGATCACCTCCGGACAGCTGGCCGTGACCCTGTACCAATCGGAACCGGTCACGGACAAGATCCAGCCCCGGACCTTCCGGGCGGGCATCTATACCGGGGCGGGCGACCTCATCTCCGATGTCCATGACCTGACCTTTGACCTCGCTGCGGAAAATCCCCGCGAGCGGGAGCTGCAGGTGCGCTTTGTCCTGACCCGCAAGGCCGATGAGGCCAACGGCCAGGAGGTCATCCTGCGCCTGGAGGAAAGGCACGCCGGGACTTCACATTACAAGGAATACAAGTCGCTCCGTTACCTGATGCGGCGTTCCTTTACCAGCGATTTTGATTTTTGAGGGAGACTTGGGCGATGCAGGAGCTTGACCAGAAGATCAACACCCACTTCCCGGGGCTCGTCGTCCGCAAGGATCTCGTCAAGACGGTCAAGGGCAACGCCATCGTCCCCACCTACGTGCTGGAGTACCTGCTGGGGCAGTACTGCGCCACCAACGATGAGCCGACCATTCAGACCGGCATCGAGACGGTCAAGGAGATCCTGCGCAAGCATTACGTGCACCGCAATGAAGCGGGGCTGGTACGTTCCAACATCAAGGAGAAGGGCCGTTACAAGGTTATCGACAAGGTCAGTGTCGCGCTGAATGAAAAGACCGATGCCTACGAGGCGGAATTCTCCAACCTCGGCATCAAGAAGGTCCTGGTGGACTCGAATACCGTCAAGGCCCACCCCAAGCTGCTCGTCAGTGGCGTCTGGTGCATCTGTGACATCGAGTACCAGTTCACGGAAGACAAGACCAGCACTCCATGGGTCCTGTCCACGCTCAAGCCGATTCAATTATCCCACTTCGACTATGAAGCCTACCTGGAGGCACGCCGCCAATTCTCGCTGGATGAGTGGATTGACCTCCTGGTCCAGAGCATGGGGTTCAATCCGGAGATGTTTGGGCGGCGCAGCAAGCTGACCCAGCTCATTCGGCTGATCCCCTTCTGCGAGCGTAACTACAACCTGATCGAACTTGGCCCCAAGGGTACGGGCAAGTCACACCTGTTTTCTGAGTTTTCGCCTCACGGCATCCTGATTTCCGGCGGCGAGGTGACGGTGCCGAAACTCTTCGTCAACAACTCGACGGGCAGGATCGGGCTGGTGGGCTACTGGGATGTCGTTGCCTTTGATGAGTTTGCCGGCAAGAAGAAACGTACCGATATGGCCCTGGTCGATATCCTGAAGAACTACATGGCGAACAAGTCGTTCTCCCGCGGTATCGAGACCCTGGGGGCGGAAGCCTCCATGGTGTTTGTTGGCAATACCCGCCATCCAGTCCCCTACATGCTCAAGCACTCGAACCTGTTTGATGAATTGCCGGATAAGTTCTACGACTCGGCCTTCCTGGATCGCCTGCACTACTATATCCCGGGATGGGAGGTGGACATCATTCGCAGTGAGATGTTCTCCGACGGCTACGGCTTTGTCGTCGATTACCTCGCGGAAATTCTCCGCTCCCTGCGGGACCACGACTTCTCGGACCGCTACAAGGATCACTTCACCCTCTCTTCGGATATCTCCACTCGTGATCGGGACGGCATCCACAAGACCTACTCAGGTCTGATGAAGATCCTGTTTCCCCAGGGAGGCGCCACCCGCGCCGAGATCGAGGAATTGCTGCGCATCGCCATAGAAGGCCGAAAGCGCGTCAAGGACCAGTTGATGCGGATCGACTCCACCTATGTCGAGGTCGCTTTCCATTACCGCGACACGCAAGGAAAGGACAAGTCCGTCACCACGCTGGAAGAGGTGGAGTACCCACACCACTATCACCACACCATCGGTGAAGGCGAAAACGATCCGGGCCGTTCACCCCATCAGGATTCAGTAGCTACAGACCGGTCGCCGCCAGCAGACGCCGTCAAATCTGAGAGGCCGCAAGGAGGGCACCTAACCTTCAGCGAAAACCAGAAGGGTGTGTCTTACGACCGGCTCTTCAGCCCCTATCTACGGGGGGCAACTCAGATAACGGTGACCGACCCCTACATCCGGCTCTTTTACCAAATCAGGAACTTGATGGAGTTCCTGGAAACCGTGGTCAAGCATAAGGCACCGGATGAGGAGGTGGCCGTGCATCTGGTAACGGGGGCGGATGACTTCAAAGGGGATCAGCAGCGGGACCACTTCGAGAGGATCAAGGAGTCGGCCAATGCGGTAGGGGTGGACTTCACCTGGGAGTTCGATCCCACGGGCACCATCCATGCGCGCCACATTGTGACCGATACCGGGTGGAAAATCTCCCTGGATCGAGGCCTGGACATCTTTCAGCACTACGAAATGAATGATGCCTTGGCCTTCGCCAACCGACTGCAGCAGTTCCGGCCCTGTAAGGCCTTTGAGATAACATTTCTACAACAACGATAAAATCCTAGTAACCCGTTGTTGAATTACGCTGGCCCGGGCGCCCAGTAAACTCCTTGTCGACAGGCTGGCAATTAACTACAACGCATTGTATTAAGTAGTTAATTCATATCAGTCACGCATTAGGCCTGGCACCACGCCTTGGGGCAGAGCGGATATTACCCAGGCCAGGCTGTTCAGCGATCGGACGCTGCGGCAAGACATCCCCCAGGAACTATCCCTGCGCAGGCTCCGCCTTGTGGTCGCTGGCCTGCCCGCCGCGATGGCTGTCATGGGCCACGCTGGACGGTGACCAGAACTACGACGCCGCGGACTGGGTGGCAAGGATGCGCAAACAAGAGGTGACCCCGCAGGTGGCACAGAAGTCCAAGGGCCGTGCTATTGACGGACGCACGACATGCCGGATACGGGGTGAATTTGAAGATACGCAAGCGGGTCGAGGAGCTGTCGGGCTGAAGCAGATGATGGGCTTTTGACGCAAGACAGGGATTGTCGGATTGGTCAAGGTGAAGGCGCAGACACCAGGTTCAGTTCGGATGCAGATTAAAGACTATGGCTAAGTATTCGTACTTCCTCGCCTCTCTCTTTTAAAAGATGGGAGGCATCCTCAAGAGATTCTGCCAATCTCCGCAGATCCCTAGAAATTTCTTACCGACCCGTAGTTTTCGCCATCTCTTTGATATCGTGAGTAAACTCAGAGGTGAGGACTCCGATCTCAATTAATCGGCCTAGGGCATCAAACAGGTTGTCGGAGATAGAGGTAAAACCGTAATAATGATCAGGCACTTTTTTATCCTCGAGTGCCCTTCTCAGAGCTGGAAAGGAGCCCCATTGGCGTTCCTTGTAGGCTTCTAGTGTTAGACTCATGGTTTGATCATCCAATCGTTCTGAATTTATGCAGAAAAGCGTTTTAGAAAGAATGGGTTATCGCTATCCTTATCCTATTGCTGCTTCAGTATCGGAAAGAACATCATAATCCACAGCCATCAGTTCATGATCTGCCATCCTAGGACTATAACCATTAGGATAATGTAATTCACATATAATTATTGGTTTTATTACAGTGATATCTCGAAAATTTTCTTGTGACCGGGGGAGCCTGGGTCCCCTATCCCCCCATTCCTGAGAAGGGTACCCCACTTCGGATTCGCGATCCGAAAATCAAGCCGGAGTCCCATCCTCCCGCCCCTGGGAATCCTTTCGCATGGTTCGGCAGCAAGCCTGCAAGTCATTCCTTGGGCCTCGCCATGCTCCGGGGCCGCCTACTCAAGCCATGCAAGCCACCCTGCGCGTTGCGCAGCGTGGCCAACCACCGCCTTCCTCTTGGCCGCCATCGGGAGAGTAGGTGTCACCCTGTGCTCCGCACAGCGTGACGGCTTGCTTGCATACCCCAGCGCCGCGCCTACCACCCGCACGCTACGCGGCGGGCACGGCGCGGCACTGGGGCCGGGCAAGGCCGTGACGTTCGCTCACGCTGTTCGCTCTCTTACCCCGCCTTGCCCAGGTGGTGCTGGCCCGGCGGCATCCTGCCTGGGTCCAGGACCTGTTCGCCACCCTGGGCCGCTGCGCAGCCCAGCGTGGCCGATGCGCTCGTGCTCCTCGCGGTGGTGGTGGGCTGGCGTTACATAATCGCCTCTTATGCGCGATGCGCTGCGCGCACCGACCGCGCTCCCGGCGCTCGCATAAGAACGCGACTATGTAAAGCCAGCCCACCCGCCTCTTCGCCTCTCCTGCCACGCTGCCGCGTGGCAGGTTTGGGCCAACTGCCTGTGCCTTTAACACACAGGAGATGGCCATGAAATCGCACGAGATTTACCAACACATTACTCAGCAAATCCTGACCCTGATGGCGCAGGAGGGCACGGATTGGACCCGGCCTTGGTCGACCCATGCCGGTACCCCTAGCAACTTCCTCACGGGGGCCAACTATAAGGGCGTCAATACCCTGCTCTTGGGCCTGGCGGCCCACGAGCAAGGGTACGACATTTCAGTCTGGGGGACCTTTAAGCAGTGGCGCCTGAAGGGCGGCAGTGTCCGCCGGGGCGAACACGGGACGCTGGGGGTCTTCTACAAACTGGAGACCTTCCGGCAGGAGGATACCGGTGAGGAAACCAGCATTCCGGTGCTCAAGCACTTCTACCTGTTCAACGCGGCTCAGGTCGAGGGCATCGAGTTCGCACCGCCAGCACCCCTGGCAACGGTGGTACGCAATGCCCAGGTGGATACCTTTGTCGCCGACACGGGGGCCGTGATCCACGAGCAGGGTCACCGCGCCTTCTACAGCCCCCAGACCGATCAGATCTGGATGCCATCCATCAGCGCCTTCAGGGATCAAGAGGCGTTCTACAGCACTCTGCTCCATGAGCTCACGCACTGGAGCGGGCACAAGGAGCGACTGGACCGCAAGGAGGGCATGGCCAGTCGCTTCGGTGATGAAGCCTACGCCATGGAAGAACTGGTCGCAGAATTAGGTGCCTGCCTTCTCGGCATTCAGCTCCAGGTAAGTCATGAGCCGAGGAAGGACCATGCCCAGTACCTTAACAACTGGATGCAGGTCCTCCAGAACAACCAGCGCGCCTTCAGCTCAGCGGCTAGTTTGGCGCAGATTGCAGCCGATTACCTGCTCAGCCGGCAGCCTCAGTTCGAAGAAGCGGCCTAATGGTTACTTAGCCAGGGATGGCCAACCCCGCATGACCTGCTAGTATTCAGAAATACGCCAGCGGATTGGGATAGACGGGTCAACAGCAATGGACAAAAAGAAGCTCTCAGAGACCGACATCCGCACCAAGTACATCACCCCAGCCAGCGCCAAGGCGGGGTGGGACATCCAGTCCCAACTGCGGGAAGAGGTCCCCCTAACCGACGGCATGCAGCAGGCCCTCGCCTACAGCCAGAGGCACGGCGACCTCCCCTTTGCCTTCAGCTCCGCTGGCAACGGCTTCCTGTTCCATGACTGCACCGCCACCCTGGGCGATATCGAGTCCGAGCTGAGCATTGCCCAGTTCCTGGACCACAAGGGCATGAGCCGTATCAACCTGGTGATGAGTTCTGGGCCATTGCCCAGTGGCTCTGCCAATCCAACGGCATTGAGTGAACTTGGTATCTAAGTTGAAAAGTTATGACTACACCATACGAACCACCACCAGACGATCAACCGATTGCCCTCCGGTTAGTTCCTCTCTTACATGAACAACTCAACGCGAAATATTTAGTTTCGTGTATTTCACAGCCCATTGATTACAATGAATATTCAGAATTCTTCCCCATGGTGATCTACCAATGGGTAGAGAAGGGTAAGCCGACTGAGAAACCACCACTGGCCTTGAGGCACCGCCTGCTTGACGCTGCCAAAGCTGAAACTTTGCGTGATTTCATTGCTGCACTACCTCCCAACCTCTTTACCTATCCGAAACAAATCGAATTCTGTCTCGATCTGTTATATGAAGCGGCAACAGAGTCTGGGAGGCCTCCTTACCACGCTAGACCAGATTGGCATCCAACTCTTCATGGTTTTGAGGACCTGATCGAGGCATGTCCCCAGGAGATTCGGACCATCTGTCCCGTCAAATCAATTCTAAAGCACACACCCCGAGAGCAAGGCAAAACGAAGAGTTTGACTAGAAACCAACGGATTTGGGATCAAGGGCGTGAAATGAGAAATGCAACAGCATCAACATGGGATGAAATTGGAAAAAAGCTGAAGAGCCTTCAGGAGTTCGAATCTCTTGATATAGCGGCCTCAACCTTCGCAACCATAGCAAAAAGAAAGCAAAGGCCCGGAGAGTAAAACAAAGTTTTACACGACTACATTTTACATTCTACACGATAAATTAATTTCATAATCAGTTAGTTATAGCATTGCTGTGCTAAAGATAATTTGTACGCCATTATACAAACAGATCACCTCGCTCATAAGCTATTGATTTCATAATACAGCTGCTAACTGTGTAAATTTTCTTCACAGTTGTGTCGCATTTTGCATTGCCCATACTCACTCCTGCACTTTCTAATCAGGAGAACCAACATGGGTAAAAGCATTTCATTCGACGCGATTACGCGATTACACTTTCCGAGCACCTCAGCGGCTAAGAGTTTTACTAGCCCTATTCCTTTTATATATAAGCTGAGCTCTGAATACATAAAAAAAAGTGTAATTTCGTCATTGTACCATTGCTATATCAGTAAAAACAATGAGTTAGCCAATTACGCTTTTGCTCCAACAGCGTCACTGAATGACGAAAATATCGTCATTGCTAACGGAGGTGCCGCATGAACGTCACCTTCCTAACCGCTGCTGACGGTACCCCTCTTACGAAGGCTTACCAACTCGTCACTGGCGGTAAGCTCGAAAGCTCCTGTTACCCGATGGTCAAGAACCTAACCTCTTACAACGAAGAGGTGCATAGCATCGAACAGTTGCACAAGTCCTTGCTCCAACACGCCAATCATGGTCACTGCTTACTGAAGGGCAGTCTGGATCGCCAACTCCTCAAGGCATCCCGGGCAGGCCACACTAACCCAACCGAGCCGACTGAGTTGTTGGTCATCGATAATGACCATGCCCACGACATTGCCCCTCAGCAGTTGACAGACCTCCTCGGCCTCGGCGACGTGGACTATGTCATCCAGCACTCGGCATCCTCAGGCATCAAGCCAGGGCATCGCGGTTATCACCTGTATTTCTTGCTGGCTTCCCCAATGACCCCGCAGGCGATCAAGCAGGTAATGAGGGAGTGGAACCTGAGTATCCCCCAGCTCAGTAACCAGATTGGTCTCGCCAAGTCCTACAACGCCCTACTGTGGCCCTTGGACATCACAGTCAACCAGAACGACAAACTGATCTATATCGCCCCGCCGATCTGCGGCGAGGGGATCTCAGACCCCTATCTGGGCAATCGCTTCGCACTGGTCAAGGGCCAGAAGCGCCACGCCACATTTGAGTGTGAAATCATGGACGAGCAGACTCTTAAATCCCCCGAGTTGCACAAACTGAACGAACTGCGTGCCAAAGCCGGGTTGGACCCGAAACAACTCACCGGCGAAAGAGTGGTCGGCGGTGTGCTGGTCGCCAAGAACCCCGATCCGGTGCGAGTAACGGGCGTCAAGCATGAACGCGGCTTCAGCTACCTAAACCTGAATGGAGGTGATTCGTGGGGCTATTACCACCCGGAGGACAATCCCGACATCATCCATAACTTCAAGGGTGAGCCGCCGTATCTCACCAGGGAGCTGGCTCCCGACTATTTCGCGGAGGCCAAGGCACATGCCAAGGAGGTGAAGCCGCGAATGGCGGAGCAGCGCATCCAGGACTACCGTGCTCATCTTGATGAAATGGTCGCTAATGCGGAGCAGGGCAACGCCCCGCTCCGGACTGCATTCCGGGATGCGGAAACCGACTGCTTCTTCATCGGTACTATCGAACCACAGACGAAAAAGCACAATTTGCGCAAGATCGGAGACAGAATGCGTATCAAGGACTTCATGGTCCAGCATGGCCTGCCATCTCCCCAGTTCATCGAGACATGGAACTACCGCTTCGAACCGGCGAACGATGTCTTCTTTGACAGGAAGAACCGATTTCTCAACCAGTACATACCCTCTCCGTATTACCGGGCTGCCAAATATCTTAAGAGGCCCAGTATTCCACCCTCGATCAGGCACGTGATCACCAGTGCGCTCGGTGGCGACCCGGGATTGGTTGAGCACTTCATCAACTGGTTAGCGGTTATCTTCCGATACCGTATCCGGACCGAAACCGCATGGGTTCTTCAAGGCACGACAGGAACCGGCAAAGGCTTGCTGTTCCACCAGATTATCCGCCCACTGATCGGCATGGACTATTGCCGTCTGATCACCCTTGCCAATCTGGAGGACGGCTTCAACCAATTTATGGCCCAGTGCCTTGTCCTCTTCGTCGATGAGGTGGATACCGATCAGGTCAAGCAGATGCAGAAGCTCATCGCCAAGCTGAAGTCCTTGACCACCGAGGAACGCCTGCCCATCCGTGCCATGCGTACCGACCTGCGCGAGGTGCCCAACCACCTAAACATCATCATGGCCTCGAACCAGCCCAACAGCATGCGCATCGAGACAAACGACAGACGATTTAACGTTTGCCCTCGACAGGAAAATAAGATCCTTCAGCCCGGAGAGAGCGGAGAAGAACTGATCGCAGCTATTCAGGCCGAGTTACAGGACTTTGCTAACTATCTCATTTCCTGTCCTGCTGACAAGGCCAAGGCCCGTCAGGCCATCGACAATGAATCCAAGCGGTTGCTGCAGTCCATTACGCAGACCGCAGCGGAGGAAGTGGCCGAGGCGATCAAGACAGGCGATCTGCAGTACTTCATCGATCATGGAGCTAATTCAGCGCTCTGTTCGAGCGAATTGCAGGTCAGTTCACCCATTGCCACGACAACCAGCTACGGCAGGATCATCGAAGCGGCAAACGGACGAGCGGCGCAGGGCAGACCACACCTGTTGCGCCACCCCGACCTGTTCGTCCTGTTCGAGCAGTTGGTCGGTGACATACCCGAATCCAAAGCCAGGCTGTCCAAACGGCTCAACCACCTTGGCATCCATATCAAACCGGTGACGGTGGAAGGCGAGAACGCTCGGGGCATCAAGGTCCATTGGCAGTTGCCCAAGGCATCGGGCAAATGACGCCGCGCCTGCTCCCAAGACAGGAAGCTGCTGCTTACCTGGGCATGTCGGCCAGGTCTTTCGATGACATGGTAGTAGGACATGTGCCTGTGGTGCAGATCGGCAGTTCATCCCGCGGTTATCGTTATGACCGTTCCGATCTTGACGGGTGGGTGGATTCGCAACCTAAAATGGTAGTTGCGGACGCCTGCGGGGCAAAGGAGAGCAAATCATGCGAATCCCCCAAGGGCTCATACTCCGAAACAGCGTCTGGCATATCCAGAAGACGGTCAATGTCGGACGGATCAAACGACGCATTCGGGAAACTACTGGCTGCCAAGAGGCAGACCTCGAAGAAGCAGCAAGCTGCCTAGAGCAGCGAATCTATGAGGTGCAGACGGAGATGCGCCATGGAGCAGTAGCCCAGGAACATACGTTCATGGAGGCGGCGGCAGAGTATGTAATAAGCCTGGAACGGCGCGGCAAAGACACGGAAGGTACGGAGTATATCCTCCGGAGAATCATGGATGATATTGGCCAACTTCCGCTTTCCCATGTCCATCAAGGGACAGTGGGGTCGTGGATAGCGGTGCAATACGGGGTCAGGAAATCCAGCACAGTGAAACGTACCCTGGGGGTCGTGATAGCGGTTCTCAACCACGCTGCCAAGGTGCTCAGGGATGGAAACCGCCCATGGCTGGAGACGGCTGTGCCACGCCTAGAGCCCCCGGATTGGGCTGATGGGGTACAACCTTATCGGCTGACCTGGGAAGAGCAGGACAGGCTCATCGGAGTATTGCCGAAGCATTTGGTTGACCCTGCGCTGTTCAGCTTGGCCACGGGTGCCAGGGAACAAGAGGTAGCGTCCTTGCAATGGAGCCAGGAATGCCAAGTCACGGGGCTACCCAATGGATCTGTATGGTGGGTGCCGCCTGAGGTGCGAAAAGGCAATGCCAGGAAGGCCAGATCTGAACAGCAAGGGCGCTACTTGATCTGCAATGCCTTGGCACGGGCTGTCCTTCAGTCCCAACGAAGAAATGGATCGGTGTATGTATTTCCTGGGCCAAGGGGGAGCCGAATGGATAGGCTGAACAACACTGGTTTCCGCACCGCCAGGAAGGCGGTAGATTTGCCCGTCCGGTGGCATGATCTACGCCATACCTTTGGAGAAAGGGCGGCAGCGGCCGGTGTTCCTTGGGATTACAGAAAGGTACTGCTGGGCCACGAGATCCGTGACATTACAGGACACTACTCTGCTCCTGGACTAAAACTGCTGCTGGAGGAAGCAGAAAAGGTCACCAGAGACGGTGCAGTAATCCTGCGTGTTGTGTCGCAAAACGTGACACAAAATGCGACACAAAGAAAAAGGGCTGTCGGATGACAGCCCTAACTTCTTGATTTTGGAGCGGGAAACGAGGCTCGAACTCGCGACCCCAACCTTGGCAAGGTTGTGCTCTACCACTGAGCTATTCCCGCTTTGGAGACTTCAATTAAGGCTATATCCAGCCTTCAATTGAAGCCCTGCATTTTACGGATGCTTGCTGGGGTGTCAAGCTTCCCGGAATAATTTTCGCGCCATCCCGCTAGCCGCACAAGCCACCTAGCGGCTCGCGCCGGAATGGGTGAGGCTAGGCCAGGCCGCGCGAAGATAGATGAACATGGACCAGAGAGTGAGACCAGCCGCAACATAAAGCAAACCCAGCGCCGGTTCGTAAATCGGCAAGTCCCAAGGAGCCTTGCCAAGGATAAGGACCAGGATGGCGATCATCTGCGCCGAGGTCTTGAACTTACCGACACGGGAAACGGCAACTCGGGCGCGGACCCCCAACTCCGCCATCCATTCGCGCAGGGCTGAAACGGTGATTTCGCGGCCAATGATAACCGCCGCTGGCAGTGCCAGCAGGGGGCTAGGGTCGGCCTCGACCAATAGGACCAGGGCAACGGCGACCATGAGCTTGTCTGCAACGGGATCGAGAAAGGCCCCTAGGGCCGAGGTCTGGCCAAGGCGGCGGGCCAGATAGCCATCCACCAGATCGGTCAGGGCAGCAAGACCGAATACCAGGGCACAGGCAAGGCGTGCCCAGGAAAAGGGCAAATAGAACAAGACTACAAAGACTGGGATCAGGATGATGCGCAGCAAGGTCAGGATGTTGGGGACGTTCCACATGCCTAGGACCTCTGTCTCGCGGGGTGAATGGCCTCGAAGATGTGCTGGGCCAATTGACGACTGATGCCCTCGACTTGGGCTATGTCCTCCACCGCGGCGCCCTCCAGGGCCTGAATACCGCCGAATTCGCGCAGTAGCCGCTGACGGCGCTTGGGACCAATGCCGGCGATATCCTCCAAAATGGAGGCCGTGCGCGCCTTGGCACGGCGCTGACGATGGGCAGTGGTGGCAAAACGGTGCGCCTCGTCCCGAATCTGCTGGATGAGGTGCAAGGCGGGAGAATCCGCTGAAAGTATAACGGCCGTGTCCCGGCCGGACAACCAAAGCTGTTCGGCACCGGGACGCCGATCCGGACCCTTGGCGACGCCAACCAGGGTCAATCCCGTCACCGCTAGTTCCCGCAAGGCCTCCTCCACCTGAGTTAACTGACCGCGCCCGCCGTCAATGAAGAGTACATCCGGCACCGGATACTCGCCCTGCTTGACGCGGGCATAACGCCGGGTCAAGGCCTGGTACATGGCGGCATAGTCGTCGCCAGGCGTAACCCCCTCGATATTGAAGCGGCGATAGTCCGACTTGAGAGGCCCATCAGTCCCAAAGACGACGCAGGAGGCCACCGTCCGCTCGCCGCTGGTATGGCTAACATCGAAACACTCCAGCCGCAAAGGGGGGGCCTCCAGATTCAGGGCCAATCGCAGAGCTTCACGCCGCTGAGCGTAACCGGCCTGACTACCCAGGCGGGACGCCAGGGCCACCTTAGCGTTGTTGCGTGCCAGGTCGAGCCAGTGTACCCGCTCCCCCCGCACCCGGTGTTTGATCACCACCCCATGCCCGGCCCGTTCGCCCAGGGCCGTCTCCAGAAACCCCCGCTCCTCGGGCTCGGAGCTGACCAAGATCAGCGGTGGCACCGCCTTGTCGGCATAGAATTGGGTCAGAAAGGCGGCGATGATGCCGGCCTCCTCCATGCCCTCGGGCACGCGTGGGAAGAAGGCCTTATTGCCCAGATTCCGCCCGGCGCGAATGTAGAAGACCTGAATGCAGGTGAGGCCACCACCACGGGCACAGGCCACAATATCCAGGTCACCGCCCTGGCCGCTCACATACTGGCGTTGCTGAATGCCACGCAGGGTCTTGATCTGGTCACGCAGGACAGTGGCGCGCTCGAAGTCGAGGACGGCGGCGGCGGCCTCCATGCGCCCCGCCAGTTCACCGATGACCTCGTCAGTGCGTCCCTCCAGAAATTGGATGGTATGCCGCACGTCCTGGGCATAGTCCTCGGGTGTCACAAGCCCGACGCAGGGCCCGCTGCACCGCTTGATCTGATACTGGAGGCATGGCCTTGCCCGGTTACGAAAAATGGCGTCCTCGCACTGTCGTACCGGGAAGATCTTCTGGAGGAGATGCAAGGTCTCCCGCACCGCCCAGCCACTGATGAAGGGGCCGAAGAAGCGGTCGCGGCCCTTGGTGGAACCGCGATGAAAGGTCAGGCGCGGAAAGGGGTCGCGAACCGTCAGGCGGATGTAGGGATAGCTCTTGTCATCCCGCAGCAGGACATTGAAGCGCGGCTGCAGGGACTTGATGAGGTTATTCTCCAACAGCAGGGCCTCGCCCTCGGTGCTGGTCACCGTCACCTCGATGTCCCGGATCAGGGAGACCATGAGCTCGATGCGACGGTTGTGGGCCCGGCCGAAATAGCTCGAAACTCGGCGCCGGAGGTCCTTAGCCTTACCCACATACAGCACCTTCCCCGCGCCGTCCAGCATGCGATAGACGCCAGGGGTCTCGGGCATCTGCTTCAGGAGGGTACGGGGATCGCGGAGATCAGCGGGATCGGGGTTGGACATCAGCCTCGGCCAGAGGTGGAAATCAGGCAGCAGCCACCCAGTCCCGCGCCTGGCCAACCACGGCGTGGAACATTTCGGTCGTCAGCCGGCGGGTCTGGGTGTTGTAGCGGCTGCAATGATAGGAGTCCAGCAGCCGGCAGCCTCCGGGCAGGATATGCCCGGCGCCGTGGGCGAAAGGATAATCCTTCTGCTTTAACCCCAGGGCATTCAGCACAGCCCCATGGGCGAGCCGCCCTAAGGCAAGTACCACGGCCCCCCTGTCGAGGTCCGCCAGTTCCGCCCTCAGGTAGGCGTTGCACTGGCGGGCCTCCGATCCGGTCGGCTTGTTATCCGGTGGCAGACACTTGACGGCGTTGGTGATGCGGCAGCCAATCAACTGGAGTCCGTCGTCCCGGGCACGGGAGACCGGCAGGCTACCAAAGCCAAAATGGAAAAGGGTCTCATAGAGCAGGATACCGGCGTGATCACCGGTGAATGGCCGTCCCGTGGCATTGGCCCCATGAAGCCCCGGGGCCAGACCCACTATCAATAGTCTGGCCTCCAGGGCACCAAAGGGGGGTACGGGGGCGGCATGATAAGAGGGATGACGCCCTCTGACCTCGTCCAGGAAACTCACCAGTCGGGGACAGCGGCGACAGCCCAGGTCGAACCAAGTGGCCGGCAGGGATATTTCGGAATTGGGCATTGGCTAAACGGCGGTTGGCAAGAATAGTTCACAGCATAAGGCTTAGGCTGGAGGCATACCAAACCCAGGCAATCCTGGGATCCAGGGGCACCCTGCCAGCCAAGGGTCCTTGCGGACCCCCTCGCCCGGCCCGATCTCAATTACCCAGCCGGGCGCGAATCAGGGCTCCCCCCAGCGGGCTCCTGGCGATCGTTAGGTCGCCCCCGTAGGCTACGCAGATCTCTCGGGCCACCGCGAGCCCGATACCATGGCCAGGGGCGGCCTGGTCCAGGCGGGCCCCACGCGCACCCAAACCTCGGGCCTGCTCGGTGTTAATGCCGGGGCCATCATCCTCCACCCACAAGACCAAGAGCCCGCTCTCGTGACGGGCCCCGACTCGGACCTGGGCCTGGCACCACTTGAAGGCGTTGTCCAGCAGATTGCCAACCACCTCCAAGAGATCCCCCTCAGCCCCGCGAAAGCTTAGCCCGGGCTCAAAATCACGTTCCACCTTCACCTCACGGTCGGCATTGAGTTTAGCCAAGGTCACCAGAAGACGCTCCACCGTCGGGGCCAGGGGAATGGGGCGCGACAGGGTGGCAGCCGGGCGACCCCGGGCACGCTCCAGTTGGTAGGTGACGATCTCGTCCATACGACGGATCTGCTCCTCCATGGCAGCCCTTGGCGATGGGGCATGGGCCGATCCTTCTTCGGCCAAAACGGTCGAGTCTCCACCCTCGCCGAGGGCACTGCGCATCACTGCCAGGGGCGTCTTGAGGCTGTGGGCCAGGTCAGCCAGCGCGTTGCCCAACTGAGCTTGGCGCGCCTCCTCGTGGGCCAGGAGGGCATTGAGGTTATCCGTCAGGGCCTGCAGTTCACCGGGATAGACACCGTGCAGACGCGCCTGGCGACCGGCCTCCACAGCGGCCACCTCCCCGGCTACCCGCCGCAAGGGGCCGAGCCCCCAGCGCAAAGCAACCAGAAGAGCGAAGAGCAATACCAGGGACATGGCCCCCAGCCAGGTGAAGAGGTTGACCCGAAAGCGCGCCAGTTCCTCTTCATAGGGCCCCAGGTCCTCCGCCACGCTGAAGGTGTAATCCCGTGGCGTCGTCCCAATAGACCAGGTGACGCCAAAACCCTCGACAAAGTAGGCGCGCCCCTTCAGGTCCCGCGCCTTATGGAAGCGACGCACGCCCGGGTCCAGCCTGGCATCGAAGGGGATGTCCTCGCCAAGGGCGGAGAGGGAGCGCCACTCCGGTTCACCCTTTGCGTCTGAGACTTGGGCATAGAGACCAGACCCCAGCAGGCTGAAGCGGGCTTCGGCCAAGTCGCGCGGCAGGGTCAAGCCGTCATCGTCGGCATCCGCGGCGGCCATCAGGAGATAGATTTGTCCCAGCAGGCGCTCCTCGCGCGCCGAGCGAGCACTGGCGTGAAAGGCCTGTTCCAGGGCCAGGCTGGTGAGGGCGACAAAGATGAGCAGGACGAGGGCCGCTGCCCAGGTCACCCGGGCGCGCAGGGACATCAAGCGGGACCGCACCCGGGGTCGCCAGCCACGCTGCCCCTTTCAGGCGTGGGCCGGGACCGACGAGGAGCATCAGCACGCAACGGCTTGGTGATAAAGGCCCCTTGACCCTGCCGGAATGGGATCGTCACGGCTCCCCCAGGGTAAAACGGTAACCCCGACCTCGCAGGGTCTCGATGGGAACCAGGCGTCCGTCCGGATCCAGCTTTCGCCTCAGCCGTCCAAGCAGAACCTCCAGCACATTGCTGTCGCGGTCCTCATCCTGAGGGTAGAGATAGTCCGCCAGTTCACGCTTGGATAAGACCCGACCCCGCCGGGTCATGAGGTGCTCCAGCAGGCGGAATTCGAAGGCCGTGAGTTCCACCAAGCGCTCTCCGACCCAAACCCGCTGGGTAGCGCGATCGAGTCGCACCGGGCCCGCCAGCAATTCCTGGGTCGCGGCCCCATGGGCGCGCCGCAACAAGGCCCTCAGCCTCGCCACCAACTCATCCATCTCGAAGGGCTTGGCGAGATAGTCGTCGGCACCCGCCTCCAACCCCTCGACCTTATCCTGCCAACGACCGCGGGCTGTCAACACCAGAATAGGCAGCAGGCTACCGGCCGCGCGCAACTTGCGGATGACCTCGATCCCCGACAGGCTGGGTAGTCCCAGGTCCACCAGGGCCACATCAAAGGGGTACTCGCTGGCCAGATAGAGGCCCTCGGCGCCGTCTCCCGTGGCCTCGCACCGATAGCCATCCCCGGTCAGGCGCGCCATGACATGACCACGCAGGGCCACCTCGTCCTCAATAACCAGAATGCGCATAGGGCTAGATCCCTGACGTCCTAGCGCCCGCTCGCCGGGATAAAGACGCTGCGCACCTCACCTGAGGGCGTCAACACCTTGACCTCGTAACCCCCGTCCTGCTCCCTTACCGAGAGGACCTTGCCACCGGTTTGGCGGCGAACCTGTTCCGCCGCTTGGGCTGGGGAGGCAGCACCACCGCCCTGGCCAGCAAGCACCCTCCCCGGCGGGGCAGTGCCATTGGCGTCTGCCCCCGCCAGGGCAACAAGGGCTAACAGGATTGGAAAGATTCGGCTAGACATGGACGGATCTCATACGCTTGGCGGGGCGGTTACCTGCAAATCTAACACAGCCACATCAGCTCGCCACGCCTGATGGCCCGATCCGCATCAGCTACCAGTCATTGCGCAGGATGACCGTGACGCCATTCCCAGGAAGCCCCCAAAAGGGAACAGCCACCGGGCGGCGGGGTTCCACATACACGGGTTCGCGTACCACCACCCGCCTGTCGTAATCCCAGCGGCCATGATCATGGTGCCGCCAATGACCGTGGTGTTTGTGGTGATGGTGCTCCTCGTGACCGTAGTCATCCCAGTCTGCCTGGGCCAAGCCGGGCAAGGTCAAGGCACCGGCCAGCAAAGTTATGGATATCCAGCCCATGCTCGATGTTGTTTTGTTCATTGGTCTGCTCCTCTGGGATTCGGTGGAGCCCGATGCCCTCACCGTTGGCAAGCATCCTAGCCCACGGCACCTGAACCCTAGCTGAATCAAACCCAAGTCATGCCGACCTGGATGCATCCGATTTTGCCTATGCGCCATGAGTCAGGCATTCAGGCGCGAGTTTTGGTTCGGCCTGGAAACCCACTGATACAAAAGGAAACGCTTGGATGCCCTAGCGACATCGGCCCGATACCCTCGGCGGTAAGAATAGTGTCACCGAAATGACAAGAGGCACCACGAGGTGGCAAGTCGGTGAATCCATCCCTGTAATTGAATAGGAAAAAAGATGATGAAAATACTCAATTTTCTCGCCTTGGCCATAGCAATGACCAGCCTTATCGCCACTGGCGCGGCCCAAGCGCGAGGGCCGGGAAATGGTGGCGGCATGGGCAAGGGCCAAGGCGGTGGCCAGGGCCAGAAGCAGCATGGCCCCGATGCCAAGGGTAATGGCATGGGCGGCCAGGGTGGCGGCCAAGGTCAGGGCCAGGGCCAGGGCGGACCATTTGGCTCCCAAACCCGCGATGTAAACGCTAATGCCGGCGAGGTATCGATCCGTGGCCGGGACCGGCTGCAAACGCGGACCCGAACACCTTCTGTGCAGGCTATAAACCACTAAATCCGATGAGCCATTCGCCGCCCAGAGACCGCCAGCTCGTGGCCGGAGCAGGCCTCCTCAAGTTCCAGAAGGCCCGAAAGCGGCGACTTGTGAACCCGAGATACTCAACTTCCTAATCAAGAGGAGCAACCTCATGAATACTCGAATTAATCTATTTGTTATGACACTCATGTTGGCATTGGCGGGACCCATGGGATTCCTGGGTGGTGAGGCCTCGGCGGCCGGTCCCCAGGGGGGACGGGGGGTTCGCATCCAGCCCCTGAGCGCCGATGAGGCAGCAACCTTGTCCTTCATGCGTGAAGAGGAAAAATTGGCTCGGGATGTTTACTTGAATATGGCCGCGCGCTGGGCCCTCCCGCCCTTCGCCAATATCGCCCAATCCGAGCAGCAGCACATGGATGCGATCAAGGCCAAGTTAGACAAATACGGCCTGCCCGATCCTGCCAATACCACGATTGGCAGCTTCAAGAATGCGGAACTCCAGACTCTTTACGATACTTTGATGGATCGAGGTGAAACCTCCTACCTGGAAGCGCTCCAGGTGGGTGGCATGATCGAGGAGGTGGATATTGAGGATCTCGAAAATGCCATCGCTGCCACAAACCACGCGGACCTGGACCAGGTTTATGGCAACCTGCTGCGCGGCTCTCGCAATCACCTGCGTGCCTTCGCCAGAGAGATCGAACGCCAGGGAGGAGTGTACGAGGCTCAATACATCGACCAGGAAATCGTAGACGCCATCATCGACAGCCCCATGGAACGAGGCAAGTAACCTGTTGGGGTCGCATAAGAGGCGCATCCCCGCCAGGTGGCGGCCCTGCGCCTTTTTACCCCTCGCTGTGACGATAAGGTGACATCTCTGAACCGGGCTTTCTCCACTTTGGCTCTGAACCCCATCACAGCCAACTCCGCCCCGAAAGAGGCGCCAAGGGATGCACCGATTTTCCATCCTTACTGCACAAATGACCCTCGGTCATGACGCATCCTTATTCCTGAAGGCAAGGCACTAAGCTCCCCTGGTCGGGGTTTAGGGCACCCAGCCTAAACCCGACTCGCCTGCTTGGAGCAACGAGGCCTTTGATCTAACCAACGGAGAAGGATCATGAAAAAATCAAATCTTTCCAGCGCCATCATCCTGATGGCGATCGCGACTACGGCTATGGCGCAACCCGTTGGCGGCTTTGGTCCCGGACAGGGGCCTGGAGCCCGCGGCATGATGCCAGGCGCGCCCTGCATGGGCGGAGGTGGCCGAGGTCCCAGCGGTGGAGGAGGACCTGCCGGAACCGATTTCAGAGTCCAGCGCATGACCCAAATGCTGGGGTTGAGTCCCAAGCAGCAGGGCCAGGTCAGGGACATCCTGGAGGGACAGCAGAACAGCCGCCAAGCCATGAGGTATGCCACGAGGGCGCAAGTTGATGCCATCCTGACCCCGGAACAACGCGTTCTGCACGCGCAAATGATGGGAAGGGGCGGGCGGGGCTATGGGAGCGGATACCCCAGTCAGGGATGGTGATGGGGAACGGATTTTGCCTTTAGCGGCAATGGAAAACCCCTGATGCGTTCTGCCCTACCCCAGCGCCTTGGCCATGATCAGGATCGAAACCACCTGGATTACCCGTTGGTTGCAGCAGAACGAGTCATTCCCCGAGAAATTCCAGAGAGGGCTAGACCCAAAGAGGCTTTGGGACATTTGCCGGCAATAAGGGTTACCGCGACGGTTAGGATTGGGAAATCCTACCGTCGTCCGCCTATGCCGTGCCCACCTGCACCGCGCCCACCCCCTTGGCTACCGCCAAAACCACTGCCCTCGCCGCCTGCTAGTTGCCGTTGACGCGCTTCATAACCGCTCCCGTAGGGCAGCCTGCCGGACTGACCCGATCCATCGCCCCCGGAGCGGGTGCCCAAGTCAGGCAGATCCGCGAGATGCCTTTGAGGGTCTAGGGTGCCCGATGGCTGGGACCCGACGGAGGAAGATCCCATGGCATAGCGCGGGATCGAGAGGTTCAGCGGCCGGATCGATTCGTTGGACACCCCTGGGTCTTCCTCGGCCTGTTGAGCCCAAACGGGTACCGCCAGGGTGGCAAGCAACAGGAGAGTTGGATAACGGCAGCGTGAGGACACGATACCTTTGCCTATGCGTTTGTCGGTGAATGCATTCTTACAAACCTGCGTATCAAGCCCATGTCCTGATCGCGTCTGATCGTTTCCGTTTGTATCGGTACATTTCAGCCCCTGTGAAGGAGGTAGGGCGCGCGATATACTCAAAAAATGAATAGCCTCTATGCGGACCGTATCCTGGTTGTCGACGACGATCCCGCCCTGCGGGACCTGCTTGCCGAATACCTTACCGTCAATGGACTGATCGTGGGAACCGTTTGTGATGGGGCCGCCATGCGACGCTCCTTAGCCAAGGACATGCCCGATGCCATCGTTCTCGACCTGATGCTACCGGGCGAAGACGGCTTGAGCCTGGTGCGGGAGTTGCGGACCCATTCGCAGGTCCCCATCCTAATGCTATCGGCACGGGGCGAGGAAATCGACCGTGTTGTCGGTCTTGAGGTGGGTGCCGACGATTATCTGGCCAAGCCCTTCAGTCCACGCGAGTTGTTGGCTCGTCTCCACGCCTTGGTGCGCCGCGCCAGGTCCACCCCTAACCCCGCCGACGGCAACACGACCACAAGCCCTGTGGACCAACACCCGTTTGGCCCCTTCGTCCTCGATGTAGCGGCGCGCCGCCTCTTACGGAATGGCAAGGAGGAGCACCTGACCGGGGCGGAATTCGACCTGTTGCGCCTTTTTGTAGAACGTCCCAATCGCGTCCTCTCCCGCGACAGCCTGATCGACCTGCTCAGGGGCTTCGACCGCGACCCGTTCGACCGCAGTATCGATATTCGCGTCACCCGCCTGCGGCGTAAGATCGAGGCCAATCCCAGCGCACCGGCCTATATTCGCACCGTCCGTGGCCAGGGTTACCTGTTCAATCCTCGCGGCGAACAGACGTGACCCTGGGCGCCACGTCCAAGCTTAGCCTGGCCCACCATAACGCCAGGCTGCTGGCCCTGGTCTTCAGCATCTTCCTGATAACGGTGGCCATAGCCGTCGTCAGCTTGCTGATGGTGCCGATGGCTAAGCGTTCCGCCGATGACCTGGCTGGCCTGATGCTGCTTTCGGCCCAGACCTGGAGCGAATTGCCACCGGCTACCCGGGCCGATTTCGAGGAGGAACTCGCTCGCGCCCATTGGCTGTCCCTGCGCGATCCAGATCCCGCCACGGGGGAGACCGCCCCGGGCGCGGATGAGTGGCATGGATTCTATGTGTATTTTCTCGAGACAGCCCTGGCTGACAAGACCGGGTTCCAACAACACCTGATCCACGAAACCCGGGATGACGAAGCCTGGTTGTGGGCAACCCTACCCTCGGGCGAAGGGAGCATCGCCGTGGGATTCCCGGCTCGGCGCGTCGGCACCCAGCCGCTGCGGACCCTGCTCATTGTCCTGGGGACGGGGCTGATGCTGGCTATTCTTGCCGCAATCTGGCTGGCCAGGTTGAGCGCCGGGCCCCTGGCCAGCCTGGAGAAGGCCACCGCCGCCATCGGACGCGGTGAAATTCCGGACCCCCTTCCGGAGACGGGTCCACGCGAACTGGCCGCGCTAGCAGCCCACTTCAACCAGATGGCGCGGCAGGTCCGCGAACTTCTCACGGTGCGCACCACCCTCATGGCTGGCGTCTCCCACGACCTGCGCACCCCCCTGGCGCGCATGCGCCTGGCCCTGGCCCTGCTGGCTGAAAAGCCCTCGCCAAGGCTGATTGACCGCCTGGAACAGGATATCGCGGCCATGGACCAACTCATTGGCAAGGTGTTGGACCTGGCGCGGGGCCTGGAGAACGAAGCGGCGGCGGAAATCGAACTGGGTCACTGGCTCGCCGAATTGGCGAAGGATTATCCTGCCGGCAAGATACGATACGCGCCGCATCCTGAACCCCTGTTGTTACACTTGCCGCCTCTTGCCTTACGCCGCGTTTTGGAAAATCTGCTGGATAATGCCAGGCGTTACGGAGATAGCCAGCCCATTGACCTGGTGCTGGAAGGTACGGGAACAGGGGTGCGTATTGGAGTGCTTGACAGGGGCCCAGGTATTCCGGCTGACCAGATCGAGACCGTATTCCAACCCTTCTACCGCATTGATGGCTCGCGCAGCCCCGCAACCGGCGGCGCCGGGCTAGGATTGGCCATCGTGCGGCAACTGACGACAACCCATGGCTGGGGAATCCAACTTCAGCCGCGCCGAGATGGCGGACTTGAGGCCTGGCTATCACTCGGCTTCTGATCATGACCCAACAGCCAGATTCATCACATTTCCGCTACTGATCTCAAACGCCAAGCCTCGCATCGACAGCCCCTATCCTGCTCAGGATAGGGGCCCGACGGCCAAGGTAAAACGTCTATGGCATGGGGCATTCCGCTAACATTGCGCGTAACTCACCACGTTCCCCGTCTCCCTAAGCTGGCGTTAAGGTTTGCCTGCCAGACTTGACGTCATGGGTTCACGCTCAAGAGATTCTCAAGATGAGAACCGCCCTGCTCCTTTTTTCCGTCTGTTCACGGCAAGTTTCCAGGCGGTCCTGGCTGGACCAGGGCAAGGCACAATTCAGTACCCTATGCAACGAAAACCCTGTCAGGAGTGATAATGATGGCTAGCGATCTGTTGAATCAACTTTTTCAATCTGGCCAGGATCTGCTCAACAAGCGGCAATCCGATGGGCAAGGTGGTGGGGGAACTTCGGACACCCCCGGCGCCTCATTAAAAGGGGACCAGGGCGGCGGTATTCTGGACACCCTGGGCAGCCTGCTCAACAAGAATCAGGGTGGTGGCGGCGTGATGGATGCCCTCGGCGGCCTGTTCAATCCGGATAAGGGGGTTAGCAATTCCCCACTGAGCAGTTTTCTTGCCGGCGCCGGTGGCGGTGCCTTGGCGGGAAGCGCCCTGAGCCTGCTGCTGGGCAATAAAGGCGGGAGAGAGATGGTCGGCAATGTCCTCACCTACGGGGGCCTGGCCGCAGTGGGGGCGATTGCCTACAAGGCCTACAACAATTGGCAGGCCAACCAGGCCCCGGGCACCTCCCAAGCCGAGCCCCGGACCCTGGACCGCCTGCCCCAGGCCCAGGCCGAGCCCCATCAGCGGGCGATACTCTTAGCCATGGTCACCGCTGCCAAGGCCGATGGCCATATCGACGAACGCGAGCGGAGCTTGATGACCGAGGCCCTGACCAAGCTGGGCGGCGGCAATGCCGAATTTGAACAGTGGCTGACCACCGAGCTGAACAAGCCCCTGGATCCCGCCGCAGTAGCGCGCGCCGCGACCACCCCAGAAATGGCGGCGGAGATCTATATCGCCAGTGTGCTCGTGGTTGATGAGGAGCACTTTCTGGAACGAGCCTACCTGGACGAACTGGCACGCCAGCTCCACCTGGAACCTGGCTTCAAGACCGAGTTGGAACAACAGGTTAAGCTGGCTTTGACGAAGGGTTGATTAACTGTAGCTAACGGCTGGCTGTTCCAGCTTTAGCCTCGCCAGGACTCGCAGCCTGGCGCACCGCCCACCACCCCCAACTCCCGGTATTCATCCCATGGCCCAACCTGACCTCAAACGCTACGCCTGGCTGTCGATCGCCGCGGCCCTGACGACCATCCTGCTCAAGACCGGTGCCTGGTGGCTCACCGGATCCGTGGGGCTGCTTTCCGATGCCATGGAATCCCTGGTGAATCTGGCAGGCGCCATCATGGCCCTTTGGATGCTGACGATCGCGGCCCAGCCCGCTGACGACGATCATTTCTACGGCCATGGTAAGGCGGAATATTTTTCAAGTGGTTTCGAGGGGTTACTGATCCTGGGCGCGGCTATTGCCATCGGCTGGGCCGCCGTGGATCGGCTCCTCCATCCCCAGGCGCTGGAACAACTCGGAGTGGGTCTGGCCATTTCGGTGGTCGCCTCCATCATCAACCTGCTGACAGCCCTCGTCCTGCTGCGTGCCGGGCGTGAGCACCGCTCCATTACCCTGGAAGCGGACGCCCATCACCTGCTCACGGATGTCTGGACCTCCGTCGGGGTGATCCTGGGGGTAGCCGCCGTTTGGGCGACCGGCTGGCTATGGCTGGATCCCCTGCTGGGCCTCCTGGTGGCCGCGAATATCGTCTGGACCGGGGTGCGGCTGGTGAGCCGCTCCGCCGCTGGTCTCATGGACACGGCCCTCCCTACGGACCAACAGGCAGCCCTCGCGGAGATTATGGAGAAGTATCGGGGCCAGGGCATCGATTTCCACGCCCTCTGGACCCGTCAGGCCGGCGCGCGTGTCTTTATCTCTGTTCATGTCCTGGTGCCAGGCCGCTGGACAGTCAAACAGGGGCATGACCTAGTGGAGCGTATCGAGGCCGAAATGCGTGCTGCCTTGCCCCATGCCCACGTCCTGACCCACCTAGAGCCGATTGAGGATCCGCTTTCTCTACAAGATCAGGAGTTGGATCGTTAATTAGCCTTGTCATGGGCCATCCGACCTAGCGGATTGGGCCCGGTCTGCCAAACCCTGCCCTGTTCTCGACTAGACTGGCCTCATGACACCCTTAAGTTCGTCTTAAGGCGGACCTATTAATATTTGCTGCAACCGTGGAACTTCTCCTTTCCGAGTTCAAATCATGTTCATACCCCACCCTGTTCGGCTCCTCCTCCTGTGGCTTCCGACAACGCTAGCCTGGTCGGCTGGCGAGCCTCTGCTCCTGCAACCCTCACAAATCAAGTCCCTGGGCATTGAGACCCTGGTCATCGGCGAGGCCCTGGATGCGCGCCCCAGCCGGCTACCCGCCCGGGTGGTGGTGCCAACCGATCAGATCCGCCTCGTCTCCGCCCCCGTCGCGGGCCTGGTCGAACGGCTGACGGTAGCCACGGGCGCCAGAGTTAAGCGTGGCGAGGTCGTCGCGCGCATCTCCAGCCCGGAGGCAATCACTCTGCAACGCGATGCCATGGAGGCCACCTCTCAATCCAGCCTCCAGCAGCAAAACCTCAAACGCGATGAGCAGTTGTACGCCGAAGGACTCATCGCCGAATCCCGTCTCCAGGCCACGCGCGCCGCCGCCAGCCAAGCCGCCGCGCGTGCCACCGAGAGCCAACAGCACCTGGAGTTGGCCGGCGTGGCCAGCAAGGGCGGTGGCCCCCTGATCCTGACCGCGCCCATGGATGGCGTGGTACTCGAACAGGGAGCGGCCCTGGGTCAACGGGTCGAGGCCTCGGCGGTGATCTACCGTATCGCCCAACTCGCACCACTCTGGCTGGAAATCCAGGCACCGACCACGATCTTCAATGGTCTGGAGGTGGGAACCCCCGTACGGATCGCCAGCAGCGACATTCAGGGTCGCCTGATAGCCATCGGACCCAGCATCGACACGGCCAGTCAGACCCGGCTGCTAAGGGCCCTCGTCAGCGAGGGTGCCGAACAGCTAACGCCAGGTCAATCGGTCGAGGTCGAGATCGCTCAGGTTAGCGCCCAGGACCAGCGCCTGCCCGCCGCCGCCGTGATACGTCAGGGAGGCCAGACCTTCGCCTTTGTTCAGATCGCCAGCGATGACAAGGGCTCCAGCTTCGAGGCCCGGCCGGTACGGATCATCAACCAAAGTGGCGAAGGGCTGCGGGTTGCGGGTCTCAAGGTGGGCGATCGGGTGGTATTGAAGGGCGTCTCCGGCCTCAAAGCCATGATGTCCGACGCCGAGGGGGAATGATGTTAGACCGCCTGATCCGCTTCTCCCTGACCCAGCGCCTGCTGCTGCTGGTGCTCACCGTCCTGCTGATCGCGGCGGGCATTCAGGCCTTCCTGGGTTTGCCCATCGATGCCTTTCCCGACGTCTCGACGACCCAGGTCAAGATTATCCTGAAGGCGCCGGGCATGACACCGGAGGAGGTCGAAACCCGGCTGGCAGTGCCTGTCGAGCAGGAGATGCTCGGCATCCCGAATCAACGCCTGCTCCGTTCGACCTCCAAGTATGCCCTGACCGATATCACCATTGATTTCGAGGATGGCACCGACATCTACTGGGCCCGCCAACAGGTCGGCGAGCGCCTGGCGGCAGCCATGGGTAATCTGCCGCCAGGGGTCACGGGCGGCATGGCCCCCATCACCACCCCTCTCGGCGAGATGTTCATGTTTACCATTGAAGGCGACCTGCCCCTGGACGAGAAGCGCGCCCTCCTCGATTGGGTCATCCGCCCGCAACTGCGCACCATACCCGGCGTGGCCGATGTCAACAGCTTGGGAGGCCAGGTGCGCACCTTCGAGGTCGTACCCAACCCACAACTCCTGGTCGCCCGCGGCCTGGCTCTCAAGGACCTGCGGGAAGTACTTGAGACCAACAACCGCAACGATGGTGCGGGCCGCCTGACCGATGGCGAGGAGGCCCTCCTGGTGCGCGCCGAGGGCGCCATCCGCACGGTTGACGACGTCAAAGCCATCGTTTTGACGTCTAAGGATGGCCTGGTAGTGCGCGTCGGAGACGTGGCCGAGGTACGCTTTGGATCCCTAACCCGCTATGGCGCGGTCACCAAGGACGGTAAGGGGGAGGCGGTCGAGGGCCTGGTCCTCGGCTTGCGTGGCGCCAATGCACGGTCGGTGGTCGATGGCGTCAAGGCCCGGCTAGCCGAGATCGCGCCGACCCTGCCCAAAGGCATCACCATTGTGCCCTTCTATGATCGCGGTAACCTGGTTAAACGGGCCGTCGGTACCGTGTCCAAGGCCTTGCTGGAGGCCATCGTGCTGGTGGTGTTGCTATTGCTCGCCTTTCTCGGCAACCTGCGCGCGGCCCTGGTGGTTGCCGTCATGCTGCCCCTATCCGCCCTAGCCACCTTCATTCTCATGCGCTTCTACGGACTCTCCGCCAATCTGATGAGCTTGGGCGGCCTGGCCATCGCCATTGGCATGTTGGTGGACGCGGCGGTAGTCGTCGTCGAAAATATCGAAAGCGAACTGGCGGAGGCACCGGACAACCTGCCCACCCTCCATCTGATTTTCCGTGCCGCCCGCGAGGTCGCCGCCCCGGTCACCTCCGGCATCGTCATCATCATCCTGGTCTTTCTGCCCCTGCTCACGCTCCAGGGGCTGGAGGGCAAAATGTTCGGACCGGTGGCTTTGACCATCGTCTTTGCCCTCGCCACCTCCCTCATCCTGTCCCTGACCGTGGTGCCGGTGCTGGCATCCTATCTCATCCAGCGCGGAGTGCATCACGAGCCCTGGCTGGTGCGCAAGCTGGCCGCAATCTACGATAGCGTCCTGACGACCGCCCTCGCCCACAGCCGGATCTTCGTCGCCATCGCCCTCCTCGCCCTGTTGGCTGGCGGCGGCGTCTTCATGCTGCTGGGCAAGAGTTTCATGCCCACCATGGATGAGGGTGATCTCATTATGCAACTGGAAAAGCTGCCCTCCATCGGCCTCGACCAGACCCTGGAGATCGACACCCGGGTGCAAGCCGCCATCCTGGAGCAGGTACCCGAGATCAAGGCTATCGTCGCCCGCGCGGGTTCCGACGAATTAGGTCTGGACCCCATGGGTCTGAATCAGACCGACACCTTTATGGTGCTGCAACCGCGGGACACCTGGCGCAAACCCGATCCCGCCTGGTTAGCAGACCAGTTGCGCGCCGTGATGGCTGACTTCCCCGGCGTGGGCTTCTCCTTCACGCAGCCCATCGACATGCGGGTCTCTGAGATGTTGACCGGCGTGCGCGGTGACCTGGCGATCAAAATCTATGGACCCGATCTAGACACCCTGAACCGCTTGGCCACCGAGGTCGTGGCCAGGGTCAAACAGGTACCCGGCGCCGAAGATACCTTCACCCTTCAGAACAATGGCGTCCAATACATGAAAATCGAGATCGACCGGTTGGCGGCCGGCCGATTCGGGCTCAACGTCGACGCCATCCAGAACGATCTCAAGGCCCTGCTGGAGGGACGTGACGTCGGCACCGTCATCGAACAGGGGCGACGCATTCCCCTGATCCTGCGCGGACCCGAACAGTTGCGCGCCACCCCCGCCGACTTCGAGGCCCTACGCCTAAGCCTGCCCGATGGCGGCAGCGTGCCCCTGACCAGCGTCGCGCGCATCGAGCGGATCGATGGCCCCGTCAAGGTGGATCGGGAAAATGCCCAGCGCTACGTCGTGGTACAGTCCAACGTACGCGACCGCGATCTGGTTGGTTTCGTCGAAGATGCCAAGGCGGCCGTGGCTCGCGACGTCCCCCTGCCGGAGGGCTACCGGCTAGCCTGGGGCGGCCAGTTCGAGAACCAGCAGCGAGCGGCAGCCCGGCTGATGGTCGTCGTGCCCGTGGCCCTGGCGCTGATCTTCTTCCTGCTCTTCTCGACCTTCCGCTCGGTGCGCCAGGCCCTGCTGGTCCTGTCCAACATCCCCCTGGCCATGATCGGCGGCATCTTCGGCCTCTACATCGCCGGGGAATACCTTTCGGTCCCCGCCTCAGTGGGTTTCATCGCCCTCCTCGGTATTGCCGTCCTCAATGGCGTGGTCATGGTCACCTACTTCAACCAACTTCTGGCACGGGGCCTGCCCGTAGCGGAGGTGGTCGTCGAGGGTGCCCGCCGCCGGCTAAGACCGGTTTTGATGACGGCCAATATCGCCGCCTTCGGTCTGGTACCCATGCTGTTCGCCTCGGGCCCAGGGTCGGAGGTGCAACGCCCACTGGCTATTGTCGTCATCGGTGGCCTGCTCTCCTCGACGGCGCTGACGCTCGTCCTGCTGCCCATTCTGTTCCGCCGCTTCGGCGTCGAACCCACCGTCGCCTTTACCGAGAAAGCACATGTCTGATGTCCTGCTTACCCTGGCCATGCCCACTGACGTCGCCCAACTGGTCGAGGATTTGATGCTCTCCCGCCCGGATCTGGTCCGCGGCTTCACCGCAAGCGCGGCCGAAGGCCACGGTTCTGTCGTCAACCTGGTCGAGCCTTCGGAACTGGTCGCCGGCCACGCCCAACGTATCCTGATCCGACTGGTGGGTCCCGAAGAAGCCATGCGTGCCGTTCTGAAATTGATCAAGGCCGATCTGCCCCGCGCTAACGTTTTCTATTGGCTGGCTCCGGTCCTGGAGAATGGACGGCTATGACAAAACTCCCCCTCGCGCTTCTGTGCGCCACCTTAAGTCTGGACGCCCTGGCCTCGGAGCCGACCCCTAACCTGCCCCCCGCCGGGATCGTGGCTCAAATCCTGCGCACCAACCCCGGGGTGCGGGTGGTGGATAGCCAGATCCCCGTCGAGCAGGCCAACCGTGAAAGGTTGGAGGCTGGCGATTACGAATGGACCCTACTCCTCGGGGGGCAACAGCGCCGTGTCAATCCCACCAGCGGCCCCGATGATCGTTTTCAGGAATGGAATGGCGACCTGCAACGCCAGGTACGGCTGCCGGGCAAGGCCGCCCTCGATAGCGAGCTAGGCAGCCTCGGCGTCAACCAGGCCGAAAAGAGGCGCGAAGATGCCGAACATGAGGCGGCGCGCAACCTGCTGAAAGCCTGGTTTACCTGGCTGAAGGAGGGGGCCGCCGTCGCCCAGTGGGAGGCCGAGGTCGCCCTGCTGCAGAAGCAGGCCAAGGCCGTATCACGCCGTCAGGAATTGGGGGATGCCGCTCGCCTCGAAACCGTTCAAGGTGAAGCGGCCCTTGCCCAGGCCGAGGCCCAATTAGCCCAAGCGCGAGGACGCCGAGATACCGCCGCGGAGGACTTACGCCGCCGCTATCCGGAGCTGCCCTTGGAGGAACAAAGGCGAATTGCTGAGCCACCCCCCTTGGATGGCGATGCGGAGGAATGGATCACCGCCATCCTCCAGCACAATCATGAACTAGGTCTGGCCCAAGGTGACGTCCGCCAGTCACGGGTCAGCGTCAAGCGCGCCGCGAGCGACCGTCTGCCCGATCCGACCTTCGGCCTGCATGTGGCCAGCGAGCGCGATGGGGAAGAAAACATCATCGGGGCCTATGTCATTATCAATCTGCCCGGTGGTGCTCGCCAGGCCAAAGCCAATGCCGCCCTGGCAGAGGCGGAGGTCGCCAACCAACGCGAGGCGGCCGCCTTGCAAAAGGTGACCACCGAGGCCGCCAGTCTCTTTCAGACGGCCCGGGCGGCGCGCATCTCCTGGCAGTCGGCCAGCCAGGCCGCCACCCGCCTGGTTCATGCCGCGGACATGACCGCCCGCGCCTATCAACTCGGCGAGGGCACCATGATTGATCTCCTCGCGGCCCGACGCATCGCCAACGAGGCCCAACTCAACGCCCGCGTCAGCCAGCTCGAGGCCCTGGAATCCGGCTATCGCCTGCGGCTCGACGCCCATCGCTTGTGGGATTTTGGTCCTGAGAGTCAATAGCCCTGAAGTGAGACCACATAAGGCAACAACCCGGTACCTCCCTCCTGTCAAGACCCTGTGGCGGCTTGGTCACCATATCCGCGTTATTCCATAATCATCGAACATCGGGTCGGCTGATACCAGAACCAGCCCCTCGCACCGGGCCTGGGTAATCAGGAGGCGATCGAAGGGGTCGCGATGATGCAAGGGGAGAGTCTCGACGAGGGTCACATGGTTCAGGCCAATCGGCAGGAGTTGGAAATTATTGGAGGTCAGATGCTCCTGGAAATAGCGTTGCACGGGCACGGCGAGCTTGAGCTTGCCCAACCCCGCCTTGATCGCCATTTCCCAGGCCGAGGCCAGGCTGACCAGGCAGTCGTTGCGCTCATCCGCGATTTGACGCCTGGCCACCGGGGAGAGTTGCGGATCGTCCTCCACCCACCACAGGAGGGCATGGGTATCCAGCAGTAACCGCATCAACTGTAGTCCTCGAACCCGGCCGGAATGGCATCAAAGTCAGGCGCCATCCAGAGCAGTTGCCCCTTGCCAGAACCTGGCTGCCTGGTGCGCTTGAGGGCCTGCACCGGAATCAGCCGGACCAGGGGGGTATTATCCCGGGCGATGACGACCTCTTCACCGGCCAGGGCGCGGCGGGTGAGTTCCGAAAGCTGGGCCTTAGCCTCGGCGATGTTGTACTGGCTCACGGGATTATCCGAGTGGTTGCGATGATGGTCATTTTAGTTGACCAACGTCAACCAGGAAAAGAAATCAAATCCGGGGTAAGCGCCTGAGCGCTGTTCAGGGGGTCCGAGATGATCGTACCCCAGCCGCCCATCGCGAGATCGAATTAAATTTTTCAAGGACCCCGGCGCCCGACCAGTCGCCCCCAGGGCAACCGGAAGGCAAGCAGGACCGCCAACACCGCCGCGTCGATCAAGGGTTCCAGGGTATCGGCCTTTACCAGCCAGAGGAAATGCAGCACGGCCAGGATGGCGATGACATAGACGGCTCGATGCAGGGTCAGCCAGTGGCGGCCGAGGCGTTTGATCCAGCCCCGGGTGGAGGTGACCGCCAGGGGGACCAGCAGCAGCAGAGCGGCAAAACCCACCACGATGTAAGGCCGCTTGGTCAGGTCGGTCGCGATGTCCTCCCAGACCAAGGCGCGATCCAGAACCAGATAGGCCGCGAAATGGAGTAGGGCATAGAAAAAGGCGAAGAGCCCGAGCGGACGCCGAAAGCGAACCAGCCAGGGCTGTCCGCTCAGGCGCCGCAGCGGCGTTACCGCCAGGGTGATCAGCAGGAGCCGTAGGGCCCAGCTACCGGTGAAGTGGACCACCGCCTCCACCGGATTGGCGCCCAGTCCGTTGTTAATCGTGCGCCAGGCGAGCAGACCAAAGGGCGCCAGACAGAGGAGAAAGACAAGGGGCTTTCCGAAACGGACGGCAGTATCGGACCGGAGGGTGGGCCTGGCGGGCGACGGGCGACGGGGCCTAGGTACGGACACGACGTTAGAAGAAACGCTTCAGATCCATGTCCTTATACAAGCTCGCCACCTGATCGGCATAGCCGTTGAAGGGCAAGGTTTTCTGCTTGGACGCGAAGAGGCCGGCACCGATAATCCGGTGGCTCTTCTGGCTCCAGCGCGGGTGGTCCACCGCCGGGTTGACGTTGGCATAAAAGCCGTACTCCTCCGGCTGCATCTGATTCCAGGTGGCCAGCGGCTGGGACTCGACAAAGCTGATGCGCACGATGGACTTGATACTTTTGAAGCCGTATTTCCAGGGCACGACCAAGCGTAGCGGCGCGCCGTTCTGGCCCGGCAGAACCTCTCCATAGAGGCCGGTGGCGAGGATAGTCAGGGGGTGCATCGCCTCGTCCATGCGCAGGCCCTCCCGATAGGGCCATTCCATTACCGCCCGCCTTTGCCCTGGGAACTGCTTGGGGTCATTGAAGGTCTCGAAGGCGACGAATTTGGCCTGGGCGGTGGGTTGGAAGCGTTTGAGCAGATCCCCGAGGGGGAAGCCTACCCAGGGAATGACCATGGCCCAGGCCTCCACGCACCGGAGGCGGTAGATGCGTTCCTCCTGGGAAAAGTCGGTCAGGATGTCCTCGATCCCAATCTCCCCGGGCGCGGCGCAGGCCCCATCCACCCGCACCGTCCAGGGCCGGGTCTGGAGCAGGTTGGCATGGCGGGCCGGATCACCCTTCCCCGTACCCAATTCATAGAAGTTGTTGTAACCGGTAACATCTTCGCGGCGCGTGGGGGTCTCGTCCGTGCTCAAGGGGCTGGGGGTCAGGCCGGGGATCTTGGCACCCGCCCTTGCCGGACTTGCCGTCAGCGCTGCCCCCAATCCACCAAGGGCGGCAAGGCCCAGGCCCGCGACGGCCCCGGCCATCAGTTCCCGGCGTCGCAGCCAGTGTTCCTTGGGGGTGATCTCGGAGGGTGGGATGGGGTTTGGTGGCTTTATCAACATGGATCAGTCCTCGGCAAGTCATGGGGGGTTACATGGGACTGATTGCGACTTCATAAAGCCCCCCGATCACCAGATATTCGTCCTCGCCCTTGTACAGACCGGGTAACAAACGGTTAAAGATGAAGATCTCCGGCAAGGGTACCGCAACGCGCAGAATGTAGTCTCCGAACTCGTCGGCGCGCTCGCGGTTACTTGTGAAACTGTTGAGGTTGTTGAAGAGAACCCGGTAGCGCCCACCGCCCAGTGGTTCCAGGATCTCCTGCTCGTCGATGCGGTTGATGCCGCGAAGGAGGCTCAGGATGGATACCGGTAGCTATCCGGCAGCAGACAGGGCAAACTGCGCCGCCACCAGGGGGTGCGGCGGCTAGGCAAGACCCGCCTTCGGTCCCATATTGGCCCGCAGTTTGCCAACGTATGAATGGCCTGTGTCTGGCTACTCAAGGAGATATCCGCTTGTTCCGTTCCTTCTTCCCGCGCCCCCAGTGGTTCTTCCTGTCCGCCCTGGTCTGGGCGGCCCTGTGCGTCGGCCTTTGGTACGGTCTGGGTGAGCAGATGGGGACGGTCTTCGGCTTTCCCCCCGCGGACCCGGATGCCGACCCGGTGATCGGCATCGCCTATTTCGTCACCCCCCAGTTCATCTGGTTCTACTGGTATTACGCCGCAGCGACCCTGCTGTTCGCCCTCGCCTGGTTCCGCTTCTCGCCCCACCCTTGGCAGCGGTGGTCGGTGGTCGGGTCCTCGGTCATCCTCTTCTCTACCTATTTCTCGGTGCAGGTCTCGGTGGCCATCAACGAGTGGCGGCGGCCCTTCTTCGATGCCGTGCAGGTGGCCCTGTCGGGCAATTCGGACGTCACCGCAGCCGGCCTCTATGCCCTGCTGGTGCAGTTTGCCGAGATTGCCTTCGTGGCCATCTTTGTCACCGTGGCCACCGCCTTCTTTGTTAGCCACTATGTGTTTCGCTGGCGCACCGCTATGAACGACTACTACGTCGGGCGTTGGCCTGAGGTCAGGCGCATCGAGGGTGCCTCCCAGCGTATTCAGGAAGACACGATGCGCTTTGCGAATATCGTGGAGACCCTGGGTGTAAGCATCGTGGAATCGGTGATGACTCTGTTCGCCTTTCTGCCGGTGTTATTCACCCTGTCGTCCCATGTCATAGAGTTACCCCTGGTCGGTGCCATTGCCCACCCGCTCTTCGTCGCCGCCCTGGTCTGGTCGATTCTGGGCACCGGTCTGCTGGCCCTGGCCGGGGTCTATCTGCCTGGGCTCTACTTCCGCAACCAGCGGGTCGAGGCGGCCTACCGTAAGGAATTGGTCTATGGGGAAGACGACATCACCCGGGCCCAGCCACCGACCTTGACGGAGCTATTCGGCAATGTGCGCAGGAACTACTTCCGGCTGTATTTCCATTATTTTTATTTCAACATCGTCCGCTACACCTATTTGCAGGCAGACAATATCTTTGCCTATCTGATCCTGGTACCGACCATTGCCGCAGGTAAGGTCACCTTCGGCATCCTGCAGCAGATCCTCACCGCCTTCAATCAGGTGTCTTCGTCCTTCCAGTACCTGGTCAATTCCTGGACTACCATCGTCGAACTACAATCCATCCACAAGCGCCTTGCGGCCTTCGAGGCGGCCTTCGACCAGCGTCCGCTGCCCGAACTGGACCAGATCTACCTCGCCGGCGAGGCCGGCGGCGCGGACTAGCGACCCCATCCGCGCGGCCGGGGTCGAGGACGACCCCCTGCTGGGCGACGCCATCCGCCAGGTTTTCAAGGAAGCGGCCTACCCCCTGGACTGGGTGACGGATGGGGCCCTGCTTTCCCGCAACGAACTGGAGGGGCGCATCTAGGGTTGGAACGAGGAGGTGGAAAGCAATGCCGAGGAATTTCTGATTCATAGCCTGCGCAAGAAGCTCGGCACGGCCCCGACGCCACCCACGAGCTGTGCACCCCGATCGCCGCCCTGCCTTGCCGGCCGAGAACATCGCCCGATCCCAGACCCTGGAGGCCATGCAGGCCCGCCTACAACCCGACCAGACCGACTATTGTCGCCAAAAAGAGCGCAGTGGTCCCCTCGGCGCCAAGCCCCAGGCCACCATCGGCCACCGGCTGGGACAGCAGATCCCCGCAGGAGGCGCCAAAGGGGCGGGTCAGCACATAGGCGATCGAACGCTTGCGACGACATCGGTCCTGAGGTGGGACCCGGCGACCGCCGTGACGGCAATCCGGCCGCCGAACAAGGGACCGACCCAGGCGTAACCCAGGCTCAGGCCCTCGGCCACCCAGTCCCCAGCAGCGGTGCCCAGGGCAAAGGTGAACAGGATGGCAAGCCAATAGAACAGCTCTCTTGGTACCGTTTCGATGGCCTGGATGGACCGGGTTCCCTCCAGGCACCCTTGGGGCCGCCCAACTGCCATATCTAAGGTAACCCCTTGTTACTGCGTTGCTTCGGAGCCTGCTCCCGAATTCCGCTAGCGCCTCATCCGGGCTACGATGAGTATCCCGGCAGATACATAGACTTGGCGTTCCGATTCTCTGGCGATTCCCCCCTCCGGCCCACTCGCCAGTTCAGACAAAGGACCCGCCCGGAACGGCTCTGGATCAGCCCAGTTCGATCAGCCGCCGAGTCAGGTGGAGGCGTACCGCGCTCTCTTCAGTAAGCATGTGGAACAGGTGGTGCGGACTGGTGGCCTTGTCGATCAGCGCGTCGATGTCGTCACGGACCTCGGCGTATAGCTGGGGCAGGCGTGGGTCGAAGACATTGAGCGCACGGGTCATGGGGTCCTTGCGCCGGCGCGCCAGAATAGTGTCCACACCGTCCCTGTACAGATCCCCCAGACAGATGTGCACGGCGTTGAACAGCGTGGCCCAGCCGTTGAACCAGAACATCAGGTCGATATCGAAACGCTCGCCCGCCCCTTGACCCTTGGCCAGTACCTCGGCCAACAGTTCCTTTTCCTTGACCGTTTCGCCCTCGTCGAGCAGCTCTGCGCGGCCATAGCCGTCGATGGTAGAGCTGGTCAGCAGGATGGACGTATCGGGGTGGCGAGTCAGTACAAAGCTGGCATCTTTGAGGATCGGTGCCAGCTTGTCGGGCGCCAGGGGGTTGCGCTTCAGACGCACCGAAGGGGCGGTGGACAGTAGCTGCACCTGCTGGCCGCGGTCGCCCAGCTCGTTCACGAGCCGTACGAAGACCCCTTTGTACAGGACGTCCATGGAAAAATTGAGGCTGGTTTGCTTGTGCAGCAGCGCCAGCTGAACCTGCTCCACGTAGCGCGGCACGGTCTCCACGATGTTGGCGATCTTGGCCACCGGAATGCGTTCCTTGAGCCGGCCGTACTTGTCGACGATCACCTCCTGGTGGAATTCGTCGAAGCTGACTTGTAGCAGCACCTTCGCCCTGGGCCAATGGCCCGGGCGCGCCTTGATGGCCTCCGCCATCGCCCCGATCACCCGATCGGTCTCGGCCATGTCGTCGGCAAAGTCGCCGTTAAGCAGGATGGCGAAGGTCGTGACGTGACGCATGGCGCGGATGCCATCGTAAAAGGCGGCCATGTGCTTCGTCAGGTCGCCACCGGTGAACAGCACGCTGTCGGTCAGGGCGTCAAGGGTGCGATAGACCAGATTAGGATCGGCATCGAGCCGATCGAGCGGCCGCCAGATGAACATGCAGTGGCGGCAGGTCTGAGGGCAGCCCATGGCAGGGATGATGCCGGCCTTGGCCAGCGGCGTCATACTGCCCTCGGGATCCGGTTCGGGCAGTGCGTCCACCAACGCCAGCCTTTCCAGGTCCGAGGCGCTGAGCATGTCGCCATAGCGCTCCCGCTCGTGGCGGGCCAAGTCGCCATAGGCGGCCTTGTAGTCCTTGGTGAACAGGCCAAGGCCGTTCCAGACCTGCAGGATCTGTGCGGTCAGCTTGGTGGTGTCCCCGCCGTGCTCGGCTAACTGCCGCAGCAGCTGTTCCTGCTGGACCGGACCGCCTGGGCTGGCCTCGAGCCAATGGTCGATGTAGCCGCGGATGAATGCGTCGCTGCTGTGGCTCAGCAGCAGGTCCATCAGCCAGCGCCGCGCAGGCGCCTTGAAGCTGGCCAGCACCTGTGCGCGGTAGTCGGCATGCACCTTGTGTTGCATCCAATGAAACGCGCAAAGGTAGCTGAGCAGGAAGCTCAGGTCCGCCGCATCCGAGCGGCCAGCCAGCAATTCCGCCATGGCGCCGGAGGTCAGGCGATTGACCTCGCTCTTGAACCGTTGCCGCATCGCCGACAGGTAGATCTCCAGCAGCTGCGGCTGGTTGGCATGTAAGGGTTGGATTGTGGAAACGACAGCGGACATGGTGTTAAAGGCAGCGTGGGGCTCAGCATCGGCTTGGAGACGGATGGGGCAGTATAGGCCGGATCGGGGCCCTGTTCCGCTGTTCACCCTAAACCCAGCTATTCCAAATTTGCCCCCATCCGGTGTTTGGCCGCTCCCGGTCTTTGCGCGGTGCCGGTCGCAGGTCGTCGAGCATGAAGTCAAACAGGTGGCCCCAGGAGTCGCAGGGTAGATACTGAAGGAGCGCCCTTAGGTGTTCGAAGCAGGTCTGGCGCAAGGGCAACTGGGCGCGCACGGCCCGATAGCGTGGGTCCAGGCGGTCGCGAGTAGTGCGCATCAGGTAGGCCAAGAGGATCAGGGTCGCCAGTACTCTGGACAGATGCGGCTGGCCATGGCCGTAGTTGGACGATTTAACCTTATTCGTTAGGATGGTAATCGGTAGTAAGCCGCGGGCAATCGAGACATCCCATGAAAGAGGAGTTGGCCTCTGGTACACCGCCTGCCTGTCATCTATCCGACAGGCTCCTCCGCACGAACTTGTGGGATTAGGAACTGAGGCGTTGCCCTGGTCAAACGAGAATAGGCGCCTCGGCAACCCCTGACGCTACAGGACACCCCCACTCGACGGAGCTGTGCCAGAATGCCTCCACTGGAAAAAGCGATGAATTGATCCCAGCATTGCGCCAATGCCGACAGCTACCCCACAAACCCCTTTGCTAGCCCAAAACAGGCGTTTTGAGCACTGGCTGATGGCGGGCGTGATCCTCATCAATGTCCTCGTCGTCGCCATGGTCATTCAGAGCCTGTGGTACAGCCGCGAGAAGGCCATCGCCCAGGTTCGCAGCACCACAGGCAACCTGGCCACCCTGCTCGAAGAAAACATCTCCGATTCTGCCCGGCGCATCGACCTGGCCTTGCTGAGCATCGTCGATGTATTGGAACGTGAGGAAACCTCCCATCAATCGGACAACTCGTCCTTCGAACAACTCCTCCAGACCTACCAGGATCGTCATCCAGAAGTCGAGGGCTTTCGCATTACCAATGCCACAGGCGAGGTGCTCTGGGGCAAGGGCCTGAACCGGACGGCACCAACAACTGTCGCCGACCGGGATTATTTCCTCTTGCACCGGGCCAATCCGGGTCAGCGCATGATCGTCACCGCGCCGCTGCTCGACAGGATTTCGGAACAGTGGGTCATCGGATTGACCCGTTCTTACCGCAACCCGGACGGATCCTTTGCCGGTATCGTCTCAGCGGCGATACCCATCAGCTATTTCACTAATTTGCTGGCCCGGCTCCAACTGGGCCCGCATGGCTCGGCCGTGATCCGGGATTTGAATCTCGGACTGATGACACGCTATCCGCCGGTACCAGGACCCGCAGGGCAAATTGGCCAACATCAGGTTGCCGATGTGTTCAAGGCGCTCTTCGACTCCGGAACCGAGACCGGGACCTTCCATGTGCTGAAGGCGCCGGATGGTTACGAGCGCAGCTATGCCTTCCACCGGGTCCGCTACCTGCCAGTCCTCCTGGCCGTCGGCATGGCGCCGATGGATTATCTGAGCGCCTGGCACGACGAGGTGATGAAGTCCTCGTTGTTGCTGATTGCCTTCTTTATCGTCAGCGGGGTTTCTGCCTGGATGATCCGGGGTTTCTTGAACCAGCGTCTCAGGGTACTGGCAGCACTGCAAGCGAACGAGTCACGCCTGCGCTCCATTTCCGCCTTGACCAGCGATCTGATCTACTCCTGTCGACGTCAAGGCAGTGGCTTGTTCCATATTGACTGGGTAGCAGGTAATGCCGAGCCGGCATTTGGCTTTGATAATGAGACATTGCTGGCTCAAGGCTGTTGGGAACCATCTGTTGCCAAGGACGATCAAGCCTTGTTCACCCGCAGTATTACGGACCTGCAGCCTGGACAATCGAGCAATGTCGTGCTCCGCGTTAACCAACGCGACGGCACGCTGCGTTATATCGACAGCTTTGCCCGGGTTGAAGCGGATCCGACCGGTCGCGGGGATCATGTGCTTTATGGGGCCCTGCACGACATTACCGAACGCAAAAAGGTAGAAGCCTCCCTGGCTGCTAGCGAGGAGCGCCTGCGCCTGGCCATGACCGGCGCCAACGATGGTTTATGGGACTGGAACCTTGACACCAACGAGGTGCATTACTCGCCTCGTTGGTTCGGTATGTTGGGTTACGAGCCCGATGCCCTCCCCTTCACCCTGGACACCTGGACTCAGCTCCTCCATCCGGACGACAAAGAAGGCACGCTGCAACTGTTATCCGATCTCGTCGCTGGCAGAGCCACCTCCTTTGAAACCGAATTCCGCATGCACCACCAGGACGGACACTGGGTAGACATCCTGTCCCGCGCCAGCCTGGCCACCGCTGCCAATGGCAGACCACAGACACCCCACCGACTGGTAGGCACGCATGTCGACATCAGCGCCCTCCGACAAACCGAGCGCGCCCTGCAAAGCAACCGCGATTTCCTCGACAAGATCATCAGCGGTGCCTCCGAAGGCATCTCGGTTTGCTTCGCCTGCGACGAGTTCCCCTATGTGGCCTTCTCGCTGTGGAACCAGCGCATGACCGAGATCACGGGTTACACCCTGGAGGAGATCAACCGTCTGGGCTGGTATCAGACCCTCTATCCCGATCCCCACCTGCAAAGCCGCGCCCTAGCCCGCATGGACCGGATGCGTGAGGGCGACGACCTCGCAAACGAGGTGTGGCAAGTGACCACGAAATCCGGTGCGCAACGCCTGCTTGCCATTTCCACTTCCAGGGTGACTGTCGAAGAGGATGAGCCTGCGGTGATCGGAGTGATGCAGGACGTCACCGAGAAGGAGCTTGCCGAGAAGGCCCTGCTGCAGAGTGAGGCGAGGTTTCGCACCATCATCGAAGCCTCGCCGGTAGCCCTGGCAGTGAACGACGCCGACGGAAACATCACCTATCTGAACCGCAAGTTCATCGAGACCTTCGGCTACACCCTGGCCGACATCCCGACTCTGGCGCACTGGTGGCCACGAGCCTATCCCGACCCCGCCTATCGTCTGCGCGTTGCGCAGGAATGGCAGGCGGGCATGGAGAAGGCCCAGCATGACGGCACCGAGTTTGAAGCGCTCGAGTACAGGGTTACCGGCAAGGATGGCAGTGTGCGCGACATCCGGTTCAACATGGCGCCGATGGACAACGCCAACCTGGTGGTGTTTTACGACATCACCGAACGCAAGCAGTTTGAAGACGCCTTACGCATCCTCGTGGAAGGCACCGCGTTGGCGTCCGGCGGCGGTGACTATTTCCAAACCTTGACCCAGCATTTATCCCATGCCTTCGGTGTGCGGTATGCCCTTGTGGTGGAAGATTTTCCCGAACAGGGCCTGGGCCTGACACTGGCTTACTGGAATGGCGAGAGCCACGGCGAGAATTTCGAATATCTCACGACAGACACCCCTTGCGCGGGTCCGATGAGCGGACTTGTCAGTTCATATTCACGGGATCTGATCAGCCTTTTCCCCAAGGATACCCGGCTGAAACAGATGGGGGCCCAGAGTTACCTGGGGGTACCCTTCCGGGATCTGTCTCAGCAAGTCATCGGTCATATCGCCGTGTTGGATACCCAACCCATGGCGAATCAGGAGCGAGTGCTGGCATTGATGAAGATCTTCGCCACGCGTGCCGGCGCCGAATTACAGCGCATGCGGGCCCTGCAGCGTTTGCTCAACTACCAGAGTGAACTCGAGCAAGTTGTCAGATTAACAAGGGAACTGAACGCAGCAAAAAGTGAAGAGGCGATTTATCAGCAACTTTGCGATGCGTTGCAGCGTATTTTTGACTTGCGGTTGAGCTGGATCGGCAGGGTCGAACCCGCGCATGGCGAGGTCAGACCGGTCGCCAGCAGTGGCCCTTGCCGGGAATATCTGGCACAGATTCGGGTGCGCCGGGATGAATCGCCCTTGGGCAAGGGCCCCAGCGGCATGGCAATCAGGACCGGAGAAGTGCAGACCGAGAACGATATCGAGGGTGACAGAGCCTATAAGCCTTGGCGCGACGAGGCCTTACGCCACGGCTTCCGAGCTTCGGTCGCGGTACCACTGATTGGCTCGGACCGCCAGACCATCGCCGTCCTGAATCTCTACAGTGACCAGCAGAACTTTTTCAACCCGGATCGCAGCGCCTTACTCACAACCCTGGCCATACAGGCGACGACGGAAATCGATAACTTCCGCCTGCTCGCCGGATTAGAAAAAATGGTCGCGAAACGGACGCAAGAACTGAATCAGGCCAAGGAGGAAGCGGAAACCGCCAACAAGGTCAAGTCCTCCTTCCTCGCCAACATGAGCCATGAGTTGCGTACGCCCCTCACCAGCATCATCGGCTTTTCCGAAATGATGTATGCCGGCCTGTCAGGCGAGCTGACTGAGCAGCAGCGACAATACACCAAGGATATCCTCGACTCCGGCCAACACCTGCTGAGTCTGATCAACGACATTCTCGACCTGTCCAAGGTCGAGGCGGACGCCATGACCCTCGAGTTCACTGAGGTGGATTTTGCCGCTATCGTTCAGACCGTGGAGATGATGCAACGCCAACGAGCACGCAAACATGGCATCGAACTGAGCTTCTGGGTCGCGGCGGACGTCGGCCTCATCCAGGCGGACGAACGCAAGATCAAACAGGTGCTGCTCAATCTGGTCAGCAATGCCGTCAAATTCACCCCGGACGGCGGCAGGGTCAGTGTCAAGGTGTCCGGTGGTGACAGCCAGGTCGAGTTCTCCGTCACCGATAGCGGCATCGGCATCCGGCAAGAGGATCTATCCCGCCTGTTCCTACCCTTCCAGCAATTGGAATCACCCTTGACCAAGATCTATCAGGGTACCGGCCTAGGTCTTTCGCTGAGCAAAAGGCTGGTGGAGATGCACGGCGGGCATATGGCGGTGACGAGCGAACCCGGCAAGGGCAGCACCTTCAGCTTCGTCATTCCCAGGGTGGCTGCAGCCAATGTGTCGGAGTGACATCCCTGTTGAAGTTGATTTGGCGCCAGGATTGCCGCGCGTTCGGCGTGATTTATTGCGCTGTCGTTTGGATGAGATGCGTGAGGTGATCTTGGTGAAGCTAGCACCCGGTCTCGGGTACGGGGCATAGTAAGAGGGGGTAGCAACCATGAATGAGCGAGCGAAGATTCTGATCGTGGACGACGACGAGCGGGCGCGCCGCCTGCTCGAATCGCTCCTACAGCAGGATTTCCAGATATTTCAGGCTGAAGATGGCATGCAAGCCCTGAAGATGGCCGCCGAGATCCAACCCGATCTGATTCTGCTCGATCAGATGATGCCTGGCATGACCGGCTACGAAGCGACGCTAAAACTCAAGGAAGATCCGCTGACCAAGTCGATCCCCATCATCGTGGTCTCGGCGCTGGATGACCGGGAATCACGCCTCCGGGGTCTGGATGCCGGCGCCGAAGAGTACCTCTACAAGCCGGTGGACCGCATCGACCTGAAGATAAGGGTACGCAACCTGTTGCGATTAAAGGAATTTAGTGATTTCCTCAAGAACCACAACCTCATCCTTGAAGAAGAGGTACGGGCGCGCACCAGCGCGTTACAGACCTCCTTCATCGAATCGATCTTCACATTGATGCGGGCTGCCGAATATCGCGATGACCAGACCGGTGCACATGTCAGACGGGTCAGCCATTACACCAGACTTTTAGCCGAACAATTGGGCATGCCAGGGGAGTTCTGTGATCAGATCTTTTATGCCAGCCCGATGCACGATATCGGCAAGATCGGTATACCCGATCATATTCTACTGAAACCGGGCAACTTCGAGCCCGCCGAACGGGAGATCATGAAGGGCCACGTCCTGATCGGCTCAGACATTCTGGCTGGCAACTCCTCGCCTTATTTTCAGATGGGGCATGACATTGCCTTGGGACACCATGAGCGTTGGGATGGCGGGGGTTATCCCAGCGGCCTCAAGGGTGAGGCAACCCCTTTGCCGGCACGTATCATGCAATTGGTCGATGTCTATGACGCACTCAGAAGCAAACGTCCTTACAAGCCGGCCTTCACGCATGACAAGAGTCTTCACATCATCTGCAAGGGAGACGGTCGCACCGCCCCGAGCCACTTCGATCCCGCGGTGCTGGCAGCTTTCATCAAGCGCGCCCGGGATTGCGAGGCCATCTTTGCCCAGCCCGAGCCCAGGGAGGCCTGGTGAGGCCGCGGCAGTCCCGACGACTAGACGCGGGGGGTTTGAGACGGGCGGCCTGGCGGGGATGCGCCCAGACTGAGGTTACGGCCTTTGCCGGCAAGGCCCCTGGCTGAGTCAACCGGCCCCAGGGGACGAACTCCCTGGGGCGGGCGACTATTGCACCTGGACGGTAATCTTCTCGGAAACCACGGGCGGGTCGAAGGGGACGTGGTTCATGTCCCCCATGATCAATTGGAGCGTGTGCGGTCCCGGCGGCAATGTGATCTCAGCTTCAGTCTGGCCGCCGCCGAAGTGCTTGACGTCCTGACTCATGGGCAGGCCGGGAGGGGGCAACTCGGCCTTGTCGATCAGCAGGTGGTGATGCCCAGCCTTGGGGTTGGCCACCCCGGCGGGGGCAACACCCATGGCCTTGAGGCCGAAGCGCACGGTGAAGGTCTGGGGCACCAGGGCCCTATCCCCGGGAGAGATGATATAGACCTTGGCACCCTCCGGGGCTGGCGTGGTCGGCAAGTCGGCAGCCGCGGCAGTAAGGCCCGTCAGAGTCAACGGGACGGCGAGCAAGAGAGCAGCGAGCGTTTGACGGGTCATCATTGACATCCTCTGTGGTGGGCGGGAAGTGTCGGCGGTATCCACCGGGCCTGCCTGGACGTCGGGGGTAGGCAGGAGGATTTCAACCCTGAACCGGACAAGTCACCACCTCACTATGACGCAGTCTGGACGGAAGCTCCCTGGCACTATTCGGGACCTTCAGAGTGGACTCAATGCTTCTTGTATGGGGGGATCAAATTCAATGAGCACGGGAGGATCCAGTGGCATAGGTTACCTATTCACGGCACTTGCGGTGATCTTTGTAGGGGTTGTCGCGAATCCCCGCATGAGAAAAAGGTGTCGTTGGGGACGAACGATGTCTTCGGTGCCAATGTCCGAAGTGGGGCTTACTGCCTGGATCGGCTCCTTCCTGTTGGTGGCTGTGACAGCCTTTGGCTTTTTGCCCTTTATCACCCTCTTCACGGTGGTCCCGATACTGGCCATTGCAGGTGTTTATGATTCATGGCGCAGCCCCAGGAACATCGGCGTAAATCGTAACCGGTGGGGCAAGCGGTTCGGCGATCCCCGGAGCGGCACGCCCCCAGCATCTCCCGGGCGCGGAACAAAGGATAGCTCCCTCTCCACACCTAATCACACGGGGCTGGACAACTAACCAGCCCCCACCATTCCCGGGGCGGTTCAACATCGTCTGGTATCGGCTGTCACGGCATGTTACGTTGACTTACATTGACATGCTGAGGCATAGGCTTGGCGAACTGACTTGAGGGTTGGATTCACGCCCCACACGCGGCCACCTTGCCAGGCCACACCAGGGATTCCCCGCCGACTCGCCGCCCGGCCATCCAGGGCGACGCGGGAGCCCTGCCCGGACCGCGACAAACCCGATCACACCCATAAAAACGAATCTCAGGCGATGACCGACCCACCCACCACAAAGCTATCGCACCAGAACGCCCTCATCACGGTCCTGGCGGGGCTGACCCTGCTGGGCTATGTCGCCTTCCTGCTCTATAGCAACTTCCAGGCCGCCGCCAGCATGCAGGACCTGTTGCGCGACAAGATCCATCAGGAGACCGAGCGACGCGCCAGCGCCCTCGAGTACTTTTTCGCCGAGCGGCGCGATGACCTGCAAAACCTCGCCCTGGCCCCGCCGCTCTTTGTCTATTTCGACAATAAGGCCAAGGGCGTCCGCATCACCGAGAAGTCGGACCGGCGTTACGTGAAAATCAGCTTCGAGAAGCTGATCAACCGAAAGCAGCTCAATGGAACCCCCATCTACCGCCGCATCGTCCTCATCGATGCCAACGGCAACACCGTGGCGGACACCGCGGCGGACGCCGAGGACCCGGACCCGCCCCAGTTCAAGGGCTTCCTCAACCCCCACCTGCGTCAGGGTGAGATCCTGACCCAGGACGGCGGACGCGCCCTGCTGATTTCCATCGCCTATTACCTCAAGGAGCAGCACGCCGGTCAGATCCTGGCCTGGATCAACCTCCAGGCCCTCAACCGGGCCATACTCACCCATGAGGATGCGACCGAGGCCTTCGCCACCCTGCTGGTGAGTGCCACCCCCACCGGTCTCGAACCGGTGGGGGAAGCAACAAATCCCTTATTGGCAGACCTGCACATCCCGCCCAACTCACCCACCCGCGGGGTTCTACGCTACACCGCACAGCGGCCCAAGGGTCCGATCGACATGTTCGCCTCGGTGGCCCCGGTGGAGGGCACGCCCCTGCACCTGGTGGAGATCGCGCCTCTATCCCAGGTAGAAGGTAAGGTCCAGCCCTGGCAACAGATGCTCGGCATGGCCATCCTCGCCGCCCTGATCCTGGCTGGGGTGGTCATGGTCTTCCGACTCAATCTGCATACCGCCGCCCTGGAGGCCCACCTCAACGAGTCGGCGCGGCGCGAGCGCGAGATCCAGGAGAAGAATCAAGCCTTGGAGGCGGAGATCGTAGAGCGCCGACGTGCCACAGAGGCCATGGTCGCTGCCAAGGAGGCGGCAGAGGCCGCCAACCGTGCCAAGTCAACCTTCCTGGCCAACATGAGCCACGAAATCCGCACCCCCCTGAATGCCATCCTCGGTTTCGCCCAGGTACTAGGCCGCGATCCAGACCTGAACAAGACCCAACACGACAGCATGCAAATCATCCGGCGCAACGGGGAACACCTCCTGCACCTCATCAACGACATCCTCGATATGGCCAAGATCGAGGCGGGCCGCATCATCCTGCATGTCGCCCCCTTCCATCTCCCCCGCTTGCTCGCCGAGACGGTAGCCAGTTTCCGGCAGCGGGCCCAGGATCGCGGACTCACCCTGTCCATCGAGGCTGCGGCGATACCGGAATTGGTGGTGGGTGACCCGATGCACCTCCGCCAAGTGTTGCTGAACCTGGTCAGCAATGCCGTCAAATTCACCATGACCGGGGCCGTGACCCTGCGTGCCGAACCGACCGGCAGGGAGGCTATAGAGTTCAGTGTCCTGGATACGGGGATGGGCATTGCCCCTGACGAACTGCCTTGGCTCTTCAAGCCCTTTACCCAGACCGCGAGTGGCCGGCATGTTCAGCAAGGGTCCGGACTGGGCTTGGTCCTGAGCAAACAATACGTGCGGCTGATGGGCGGGGAACTGACCGTGGAAAGCACACCTGGCCGGGGGAGCCGTTTCAGCTTCACCCTGGTGCTCCCGCCGGAGGCAACCGGGGAGGCGACTGCCATCGGCCCCGAGTCCCCGGTGATCGGCCTGGTGCCGGGCCAACCCGTCCGCCGGGTCCTCATCGCCGACGATCTCGCGGACAACCGGGCACCTCTACGGGCACTCCTGGAGACGCTCAATCCCGAACCCCCGGTGTTGGAGATCCGGGAGGCGGACGACGGTCAGCAAGCGGTGGCGGTCTGGGAGGCGTGGCAACCCCAGGTGATCTTCATGGACATGCGGATGCCGGTTCTGTCCGGCGAAGAGGCGACCCGCAAAATCAAGGCACGCATGGCCTCGCGACCCGCGGCGGTGCGCACCATCATCGTCGCCCTGACCGCCAGCGCCTTCGACGATCATCGCCAATACTATCTGGCCTGCGGTTGCGATGAGTTCGCCCGTAAGCCCTTTGTGGTCGATGAACTGATCGGCATCCTGGCGCGGCAGGCTGGGCTCGAGTTCGTGCAGGCCGCGCCCCCGTCTGATTCCGACGAGCCTTTGCCCCCCGATGCGGTGGCCGCCCACCTGGCCGCCTGCCCCGCGACCTGGCTGGCCGCACTTCAGGCTGCCGTGGATTTGGGCGATTTCGGTCACATCACCACCCTCCTGGAAGAGATCCGCACCTCCGATGCCGCCCTCGCGGAGGCTCTAGACCGGTGGGCCTACAACTTCGACCTGGAAGCATTTGCGAGGGTGCTACCAACCATGGCCACTCCTGCCCCTAACGCACCTGATCCTGGCGATCATCCCTGCCCGTAACATCACACCCGAGGTCGCGTATGAAATACGGTAATACGATTGAGCTGTGCACTCCGGTCAGCGCCTAATAGTGCGGACTTTCCCCTCGCTCAAGCGGAGCGCCAAAGGCAATAGCGTCGTCAACCGCTACCATGTATGGAAGGATAGTCCCCCCTATCATCCTGGCGGTGGATGACTAACCCGAATCCTTGAAGTCCCTCCCCCATGAAGACCCTTTGTCTCAATCACACCCTGCCTGCCCTCGGACTGGCCGTCCTGACGAGCAATGCCCTGGCCGGTGAGGTTCAGGTCCCTATGGCGGCTAACTTTACCGCCCCCATGGAGCAGATCGCCGCCGCCTTCAAGGGCGACACCGGACATCGCGCCCTTTTTAGTGATCTCTTCTCGCAACACTCGGCCCTGGGCCTGACCGGGACATGAGGGCCCTGACGTCCCCCCCCTTCCCGATCACCCCCGATGCCGAGGGGGTGATCGCCCAACTCGCCGTGCGCTGGCCGGGTTTCGACCTGGAGGTAGATGTGCGACTGCCCGGCCGGGGCGTAACAGCCTTTCTGGGGCCCTCGGGGTCGGGCAAGACCACCCTCCTGCGCTGTATCGCGGGGCTGGAGCCCCAAGGGCAGGGTTATCTGGTCTTCAAGGGCGAGGTCTGGCAAGACAGCGGGGGTGGCCTTCATATGCCGACCCACCAGCGCCCCCTGGGCTATGTCTTCCAGGAGGCCAGCCTTTTCCCCCATCTCTCGGTGCGCCGCAATCTCGACTATGGGCGACGGCGGGCCGCCCGTACGCACCCAGGTCCGCACCCCGTCTCGCTGGAGCAGGTCATCGCCCTGCTGGGCATCGGCCATCTGCTGGACCGGATGCCGGACCGCCTCTCAGGCGGCGAACGTCAGCGGGTAGCCATCGCCCGCGCCCTGGCTACCAGCCCACGCCTGCTGCTGATGGACGAGCCCCTGGCGGCCCTCGACCACCCTCGCAAGGCCGAGATCCTGCCCTATCTGGAGAGGCTCCATGACGAACTGGCGATCCCGGTTCTTTATGTCAGTCATTCGCCCGAGGAGGTGGCGCGGCTGGCGGATCACATTCTGGTCTTCGCGAACGGCCGGATCCGGGCGGCGGGCCCAGCCAGGGATATCCTAGCGCGCCTCGACCTGCCCCTGGCCCGCGACAACGAGGCCAGCAGCTTCCTGGACGGCCAGGTGCTTGCTTACGACCCGGAGTATGAACTCCTGCACATCCAGGTCCCCGGCGCCCGCCTCTGGGTGCCGGGCGCTCCCCGCCCCAACGGCGCTCGCGCCCGTGTGCGCATCCAGGCCCGCGATGTCAGCATCGCCCTTGGCGCCTCCACCGCCTCCAGCATCCTCAACGTCTTTCCCGCCCGCATCCTGGAAATGGGCGCCAGGGAAGGCCCCCGGCTACTGGTCAAGCTAGGCTTGGAAACCCCGGAAGGGACCCCCGCCGCAGCCTTCATCCTTGCCCGCATCACCCGCCAATCCCGCGACCGCCTGGACCTGACCCTCGGTCAGCAGGTCCATGCCCAGGTCAAGGCCGTGGCCTTGATCGAGTAGGAAGTATGATCAGACATAACGGTGTGCCAAATGGATCGCTGCGCCAGATAGTTGCTGGCCCTCGCATGGACCTAGGCCGAAAGCAAACATGATGCCGCTCTCCGAGCCACCGGACAGTTAGCCGCCGTCAGCCAAACCGCGGGTCCGTCCAGGCGAGGTTAGCCAAGTGTCACCCTGGGATGCCCCTCAGCCACTGCGTACGGCCGCAGGATCTCCGGATGTTCACGCGCCAGTAGCGCGACCAGCAAAGCGCTACCTGGTGGCGAAATACGTCCCTGCTCCCAATCACGCACCGTAGCTACAGGCATACATAGCAGCCGGGCAAACGCCTGTTGCGACAGCCCCAAAACGGCCCTCGCCTCCCGCAACGCCAATTGCGCCGGCGTATAAGTCCGGCCCCGTGCGACCATCGCCATCTCCGCCAGCGACTGCCGGATGCCGGGCACCGGCTCGCCCGCATCAGCCTCGATGGCCACCGCCATCCTCTCCAGATCATCGCTTTTCATCTTTGGTTTCCCGGGAGGTCCTGAGGCCGGATATTGGCCTGATCCGCCTTGCGATAGATCGCCAAGAGGTTACTCACCCCATCATCCAGTTGGTTGAAATAGATCACGCGGACACCGCCACGCTTACCTTGGCCAGGTATTGACCATCGCACTTAGCGAGCCCCAGCGGCGCCGGGTATCACTTCCCCAGCCAAAGGATGGTTACCCAGCCACGACATAAAGGCTATACGCTCATCCTCACGCCAAATCGTGTCAGCAATTCCAAATTTAATACCATAATGTTATGAAGGACTTTTCTGAGCTTCTGGAGAGTCCGATGGTAACGTGCGATGTAGCCGCATGGCCGCCGTTGACGG
>JBGAUE010000025.1:0-52284 GCA_044228795.1 Chromatiaceae bacterium
CGCTCTCCTTAACCCCTCACCCACCCCATCCCCGACGGGAAGCGGCGCATTCTAGGGGTTTGAAGGACGCTGTCAAGCGCAGATTGATCACCGAAGTGCGCTCAGATTTACCATCAGACCGCTTGATACCTTATCCCCGTCCGGATTAACAGTTAGCCGAAGGCCTGCTAAGGAGGCTGGATGACCAATTCTGCAACTCGTTCAAAATTTCTAATGAACGAGCTTGAGACGCGTACTCCCCTTGCAGAACAGCAAGACGCTCTTTATAGCCATCTAAAACGATGCTGGCCCCCGCTTCCAGATTAGTTAACCGCTGAAAGCGCCAGGTGTCCCATTCCTCCCGCTCCTCCCGGCTCAGGGTCTCAGGCCAGTTACGGGCGCGATAACGGAAAAGCATGGTTTCCAAACGGGGGTCTTGAAAGGCGAATCTCTCAGATGCCAAGGCCTGGGGCGATAGTTGGCGCAGCCGGTCCATTTGCCCCCGATCCGCATCCGGAAAAAATCCGCCCGTGTAGATCATGAAGTCAGGGTCGGTTGCAACCGGCCACCCGCCGCCTAGATGAGCCTCACGGACCTTGGAGGCGAAATCCGAAGCAACACGCACCCGCTGCGCATGAAGAGCGACGAGGGATAGATCTATTGCCCATCGCTCTGCCGCCCCGGGGGTTAGGGTCGCCATCGGGGCCACCATCGGCGCGTGATTGACATGGATAGTTTTGATTGGGATGCGCTCCATCCCCTCCGGCAGATCCTTGACAGGCGTGAAGATGCGCTTCCGAATGGCCTCGACGGACAGGTTCATCAGGGCATCGGGGGTATGTCGCAGGTCGTAGCAAATCACACCATTCCTGTAGAGGGGATGAGGGGAGATTGGCAACACCGGGGCAATACAGCCTAGCCGGGCCTGGTAGCGGCTGGAGACGTGCAGAAAAGGCTCACCCTTGGCTAGTAACGCCCCCACCTTGTCCCGCTCACGCATGGTCAGGGCATAGGCAAAGAGCCGCGGTTGATGGGCCTTGAGCAGGGCGGCAAGTTGAATGGTGGCGCGCACATCGGCCAGGGCGTCATGAGCCTGACCATGCTCAATGCCGTTGGCAAGGGTCAGATGTGCTAACCGGAATGAGGTTACGCCCTCCTCATTAGCTGGCCACTCAATTCCCTCAGGCCGTAGTGCATGAGCAAGGCGCAGGACATCGAGAAGGTCCCAGCGGGAGTTACCGTTTTGCCACTCACGGGCATAGGGATCAATAAAATTCCGGTAGAAAAGGTTGCGGGTAATCTCGTCATCGAAGTGGAAGCTGTTGTATCCCACCCCGCAGGTACCGGGTTTGGCAAGCTCACGTTCAATGGCGGCGGCGAATTGCGCCTCGGGAACTCCCTCACGCCAAGCGCGTTGGGGAGTGATACCTGTCAGCAGACACGCTTCGGGATGGGGAAGCAGATCGTCCGCCGGGCGGCAAAAGAGGGTGAGCGACTCGCCAACAGGCTTGAGATCTTCATCGGTGCGAACGCCAGCGAATTGACAAGGGCGGTCCCGGCGTTTATCCGCACCCCAAGTCTCATAGTCATGCCAATAATAGGTCTTGCTCAAGCCATGCATCCTCCTCGACCCTTGACAACCACACCCTGGTCAGGTCGGCTAACATCTCCTTCAAGGATTTAATCCCTGAAATAGCAACAGGTATAGCAGGAAGATAGCATCCTCCCCGAAGCGTTAGGGAGGATGCCTAAGAGATCAGACCTTCTCTTTAATACGGGCAGCCTTGCCGGTACGACCGCGTAGATAGTAGAGCTTGGCACGGCGTACATCGCCACGACGCTTTACCTGGATCGAATCGACCAGTGGACTGTAGGTCTGGAATACACGCTCCACACCTTCGCCATGGGATATTTTTCGGACGGTGAAAGCCGAGTTCAGGCCGCGATTACGCTTGGCAATGACGACACCCTCAAAGGCCTGAAGTCGCTCGCGAGCTCCCTCCTTAACCTTGACTTGCACCACCACGGTGTCTCCGGGGGCGAAATCGGGGACCACGCGGCCCATCTGCTCTTTTTCGAGTTCCTCGATGATATTCATGCTCTTTCGCTCCTATTCTCACCCGGCGTCTTGATGCGCAAGGATAAACTGATCCAGCAACGCCTGTTCCACCCTGCTTAGGGAACGACGTCGTAATAAATCGGGACGGCGCAGCCAGGTTCTGCCCAATGCTTGCCCGAGCCGCCAACGTTCAATAGCCCCATGGTCTCCGCTGAGCAACACCGACGGGACTGACCGGCCGTCGATCGACGCCGGTCTGGTGTAGTGAGGATGATCCAACATACCATCCACATGCGAATCTTCCCGGGCCGAGTCCTTGTGGCCCAGTGCCCCAGGCAGCAAGCGGATGACAGCGTCCATGATCACCATGGCGGGTAATTCGCCGCCACTTAATACATAGTCGCCAATCGACCACTCCTCGTCCACCCAGCCCTCGATCAGGCGCTCATCAATGCCTTCGTAACGACCGGCGATCAGTATCCAGCCACTTGCCTGAGCAATGCTCGCCATCTCGCCCTGATCCAAGAGCCTGCCCTGGGGGCTGAGATAGGCGACACGACTTCCTGGCGCCTTGGCCCGAGCGACTTCCAACGCCGATTTCAAGGGCTCCACCTTCATCACCATACCAGGGCCACCCCCGTAGGGACGATCATCCACAGTCCGATGCGGATCAAGAGCATAATCGCGCGGATTCAGCAAATGGAGCTCGGCTATTCCCTGCGCCAGGGCCCGCGCTACGACCCCCTCCTCCGCCAAGGCCCGGAACATGGCCGGAAAAAGGGTAATGACATCGAAACGCATACCGCCAGACCGCGGCTAGAAATCCGGGTCCCAAGCGACCCGCATCAGCCCCAATTCTAAGTTCACTTCCGTAACTACATCACCCCAGATGAAGGGTATCAGGCGTTCGCGCTCACCCTGGACCGCCAGGACGTCGTTGCCGGCGGTTGCGAATAGATGATGGACCTTGCCCAAACGCACCCCTTCCAGGGTCACAACGGCCAACCCTTCCAGATCGGCCCAATAGAATTCGTCATCTCCCAACGGGGGCAACTGCTTCCGGCTAACGGAAATAGTTTGCCCGACGAGCAGGGCCGCTTGCTCCCGGTCTTCGCATCCGTGAATGCGAGCTACCAGGCCCTTACCATGCCGCCGCCCCTCGACCGCGGTCCGCACCTCGGCATCATCACCCAGGAGCCAGGGGTTATAGCCCAGGATGGCGTCCCTGGGGTCTGTCTCTGAGAAGATTTTGACCAACCCATGTACGCCGTAAAGCCCGGATATGCGTCCAACCACCAGGGTACGGTCATCCGTCATGGCGTGGCGTTGCCGAGGCAGGCCCCGTGCCGGCTTGCGGTCAGTGGAATCAGGAAGCGACGACGGCCTGAATGCCAGTGGCCGCTGGTAGGCTCGCGGCCTCCTTGGCTGCCTGCTTCAATAACTTGTCCACGCGCTCGGTGGGCTTGGCGCCCTGGGAAATCCAGTAATCGGCGCGCTCGCGATCCAAACGCACCTTGACCTCGCCGCCAACGGCAATGGGATTGAAAAAGCCAATACGCTCAATGTAGCGCCCATCACGGCGAGAACGCACATCGGCTACAACGACTTGATAAAAGGGGCGCTTCTTGGCTCCACCCCGGGACAAACGAATCGTGACCATGGTTAGTCCTGATTAGGTTCCAAAATCTGTCTCCCGGCACCCTTCGGAGCACAGGAAACGGAGCATTTTACTTGAAATGAGGAAAATGAAAAGGGCCATAATCGCCTATGGGCCTTTTCAGGGCGCTAAGGCCTTGAAAACGGCATCCGCCCTGGCATCCCCATGCCCGGGAGCCGACCAGACAGGGATCGCATCATCCGCGCCATACCTCCGCTCTTCATCTTCTTCATAGTCTTCTGCATGATGGTGAATTGTTTGAGCAGGCGATTGATATCCTGGATCTGGGTACCAGAACCCATGGCGATGCGTCGCTTCCGTGCACCCTTGATGAGCGCGGGAAAGGCCCGCTCATGAGGAGTCATGGAATTGATCATAGCCACGAGCCGCTTCAGTTCCTTGTCGTTCACTTGCTGCTTGAGATGTTCCGGCACCTGGCCCATGCCTGGCAGCTTATCCATGAGGCCAGCCATGCCCCCCATACTCGACATCTGCGTCAACTGGTCCCGAAAATCCGCCAGATCAAAATCCTTACCCTTCTGGATCTTCTTGACCAGTAGTTCCGCCTTTTGGCGGTCTATCTTGCTATGCACCTCCTCCACCAGCGACAGCACATCCCCCATGCCGAGAATGCGCGAAGCCAGACGATCGGGATGGAAAGGCTCCAGAGCCGCCGTTTTCTCGCCAACTCCCAGGAATTTTATGGGCTTGCCGGTGATGTAACGGATGGACAGGGCAGCGCCACCACGAGCATCGCCATCGGTCTTGGTGAGGATTACGCCCGTTAGCGGCAGGGCGGCGTCGAAGGCCTTGGCGGTGTTGGCCGCGTCCTGGCCCGTCATGGCATCCACGACGAAGAGGGTCTCGATGGGCTTTACCGCGGCGTGCAGGCGCTGGATTTCATCCATCATGGCCTGATCGACATGCAACCGCCCCGCGGTATCGACGATGAGGACATCCTTGAAATGCCTGCGAGCCGAGTCAAGTGCCGACCGGGCTATGTGAACAGGATCCTGGCCTCCTTGGCTGGGGAAGAATTCCGCACCCACCTCCCCCGCCAACATCCGTAACTGGTCAATGGCCGCCGGGCGATAGACATCGCAACTGACCACCATAACCTTCTTTTTCTGCTTCTCCTGGAGCCAGAGCGCGAGCTTGGCAACGCTGGTGGTCTTGCCCGAACCCTGAAGGCCGGCTACCAGCACAACTGCCGGCGGCTGGGCCGCCAGATTAAGGGTCTCATTGGCTGAACCCATGAGTTCAACCAGCTCGTCGTTGACGATTTTAATAAGTGCTTGGCCCGGGGTCAGGCTGCGAGCCACCTCTTCGCCCATCGCCTTGTCGCGAACCCCATCAACAAAGGCGCGCACCACCGGCAAGGCTACATCGGCTTCAAGTAAGGCCAAGCGCACCTCGCGCATGGAATCCTTGATGTTATCCTCGGTCAGGCGACCCCGGCCGCGGAGATTGTCGAGGGCGCGGCCAAGGCGCTCCTGCAGATTTTCGAACATGGTTCTCCCCGAACAGGAAAATATTTGAGGTAATAGGCCTGCCAGACTCGCAGGCGATAGGAAGCAGTTCAGTATAATGCAGGGAGGATCCCGAGCGGATGGGTTGAGCTCGAAAGTCTAAGCGCTGCTTTAGGAATGGTCAGTCGCTCCGCCGGCATCATTTCCCCCGCGACGTCTTTATGCGATGATCCTCCAACATGATCCATCTCTATCTCACCCTGACCGCAATCGCCTTTTATCTCGCGGCAACGGGCCTGATTGGCTGGCGTTTGTTCGGGCGCGATCACCCCCATCTCCCCCCCCGAAACTTGGCCTTATGGCTGGTTTTATTAGGGCTATTGCTGCACGCCTGGCTCCTCTACGATGGCATTTTCAGCCAGCCGGGCCTCAATCTGGCCTTTTTCAATGCCTTGGTTCTCACCTCCTGGACCGTCATTGCCCTTTTTCTCATCTCCAGTTTCACCAAGCCAGTAGAGAATCTAGGACTGGTACTTCTTCCCGTGGCAGCCTTGACATTGGCGCTGGAAGTAAGTTTTCCGAGTCCGGACTTCCTGCGTCCGGCCGTGGGGTGGGACATCAAAATCCACGTACTTATCTCTATGCTGGCCTACAGCCTGCTAACCCTGGCTAGCGTCCAGGCTGTCTTGCTAGCGGTTCAGGATCATCATCTCCGCAGACGTCAAACCGGCGGTTTCATCCGCGCCCTGCCCCCGCTGCAGACCATGGAAAGCATGCTCTTTGAGATGATAGGCGCAGGCTTTGTCCTTCTCACTCTGGCCCTCATCAGCGGATTTGCCTTTCTGGAGAATATGTTCGCCCAACACTTGGTTCACAAAACAGTTTTGTCTACCTTGGGTTGGCTGATGTTTGGCAGCCTGCTCATCGGTCGCTTCCGCTACGGATGGCGGGGCAAGACGGCCATCATCTGGACACTAACTGGGTTTGTCACCCTCATACTGGCTTACTTTGGCAGCAAGTTAGTCCTGGAACTGATACTGCGGCATTAGGCAAATAACGAAACCTAGCCATCCGATCAGAGATCATTCTCCTTCGGTGGTCGTTATCAAGACCAGTTTTAATCCATAGACTCCTCCAGGCCGGGATACCTCGCGGCGGCCGGTGTTAAGAACCATACCGACGCGAGGGATAGGCCCTTAATAGGACTAGGGGATTTAGCAGGAATGGCAAAAATAATCCGGCAGGCCGGCAATATGGCACGCCTGTTTGCAGCCACCTGCGGGGAACAGCCCCTCCAGGGTGCGCCGCGTGCAAGCAACGTGAGGGCTAATTTCATCCCCAATGGCACGGATGACCAGCTTTGGCGAAGGGGGATGCCCAAATTCCTGGTAGTACTCCCGCAGATACTCAATGACCACCCAGTGGCGAGGGGTCAGAATTAAGCCCTGGTCGGCGGCTAAGGCCTCGGCCACCTCACGATCCCAAGCATCAAAACTGTCTAAAAAGCCCTTACGGTCCACAGCCAGGTCACGACCGGCAATCTGCATCGAAGGCATGATGGCAAACTCCTCCATCCTACTTAGGGATGGCTTTTGTTAGATTGGTGGAAGTCAACTTCTGCCCTTCCTTAGAAAACAACTTCCTGACCTACCGGCTTGCCGCAGACAAGCTTCCCGGAACTGGCCTTTTTTTTGATGGTAGGGGAATTCTGATCCCATCCTGTACCCGATCCCTATCGTCGACTCTAACAAAAACTAAACCATTTGACACGGATTTCCCGCACCCCCTCTTCAACCGATCAGGCGACACCCCCTTTACGGGCCAGATCGCGATCGCTTGTCATCAGCCGCTCCTATGGTGATACAATTCCCAACCTCGGCAAGTCAGGGCCGACGCGGGGCAGGGTTATCATCCCACTAGCGACCCGAAATCTGATTCATGGGGCCGTAGCTCAGCTGGGAGAGCGATGCGTTCGCAATGCATAGGTCAGGGGTTCGATCCCCCTCGGCTCCACCATACAATATCAATCGGTTAAATCTTATGCTACCGCCCCTCCCAGGCGACTTTCAGCAGAAATGTTGTGCGAGATGACATCCGCGCTGAAAAGGGCCGACCCATAGTTTCCCATTGATCGGCCTTTGGGTATGGTGACTGCTATCCCTAGCCACCCCCCCTGTTAGCCTCCAGACACAACCGCTATCTTACCAATCCGCCCCTGCCACTCAGCGGGGCCGGTAAGGTGCACCGCCCCGCCACGGCTATCCACGGCGACAGTGACGGGCATATCAACGACGTCGAACTCCCGGATGGCCTCCATGCCCAGATCCTCAAAGGCTACTAAGCGCGAGCCTTTAATGGCCTTGGCGACCAGATAAGCCGCCCCGCCAACAGCCATGAGATAGACGGCACCGTGCTTCTTGATGGCCGCGATGGCGAGGGGACCGCGCTCGGCCTTACCCACCATGCCAATGAGGCCGGTCTGGGCCAGCATCTGTTCGGTGAACTTATCCATGCGGGTCGCGGTGGTGGGACCGGCGGGGCCGACCACCTCGTCGCGAACGGGGTCAACGGGCCCGACGTAGTAGATAAAGCGGTTAGTGAGATCCACGCCCTCCGGCAGGGCCTCGCCCTGGCTAAGTAGATCCGTCATACGCTTGTGGGCGGCGTCACGTCCGGTCAGGAGCTTGCCGCTGAGCAGCAGGCGATCGCCGGGTTGCCATTGGGCGATGGTCTCTTTGGTCATCTCGTCCAGGTTGACGCGAATGGCCTGGGTGTCAGCCTGCCAGACGACATCCGGCCAGTCCTCCAGACGCGGCGGGGTCAGCTCGGCCGGGCCGCTGCCGTCCAGTGTGAACTCGACATGACGGGTGGCGGCGCAGTTGGGGATCATGGCCACCGGCAGGGAAGCCGCGTGGGTGGGGAAATCCTTGATCTTGACGTCGAGGACCGTGGTCAGGCCGCCCAGGCCCTGGGCACCGATGCCAAGGGCATTGACCTTGTCGTAAAGCTCCACTCGCAGTTCCTCCAGGGGATTGCGAGGACCCTTGGCCTTGAGTTCCTGGATGTTGATCTCATCCATGAGGGCTTCCTTAGCCAGTAGCATAGCCTTCTCGGCGGAGCCGCCAATGCCGATGCCGAGCATGCCCGGCGGGCACCAGCCGGCGCCCATGAGGGGTACGGTCTTCAGCACCCAGTCGACCAGGCTGTCGCTAGGGTTGAGGATGGCGAATTTAGATTTGTTCTCTGAGCCGCCGCCTTTGGCGGCCAGTTTAACCTTGACCTTATTCCCAGGCACCAGGCTGACGTGGACCACCGCCGGGGTATTATCCCGGGTATTGCGGCGCTCGCCGTAGGGAGGTGCGACCATGGAGGCACGCAGCCGGTTGTCCGGATGCAAGTAGGCGCGGCGCACCCCTTCATCCACCATTTCTTGCAGGCCCAGGCTAGCCTCCCAACGCACGTCCAACCCGACTTCCAGAAAGACGACGACCATGCCAGTATCCTGGCAGATGGGCCTGTGGCCTTCCGCGCAGAGCCGCGAGTTATAGAGGATCTGGGCCATGGCATCGCGAGCCGCGGGAGATTCCTCCCTTTCGTAGGCTGCGCCCAATGCGCGAATATAGTCCAGGGGGTGGTAGTAGGAGATAAACTGGAGGGCGTCAGCGATGCTGGCGATCAGGTCTTCTTGGCGGATACTTGTCATTAGGGGCGGGCCTTTGGTGGGGGCGCGAAAGAGGGGTCATTATAATTAGTCCCGGGCTAACTTGCCGACGTCACGCGGTGCCGAGCGTATTTCAGCACAAATTGGTTCTTGCACCCTCTCCTGGGGGTCTGTATCATCCCGCCCCTCAGACGACAGGCGCGTAGCTCAGTTGGTTAGAGCACCACCTTGACATGGTGGGGGTCGTTGGTTCGAGCCCAATCGCGCCTACCAATTTTTTCACTACCCGTTACACGGCCTCATCCCATACCAGGGATTGTAGGCTTGAGCGGGTAGTTTTGTGATTTTCGGCGGCCGGCGTACTGTTGTTGGCCATGAACTGAATCACGTGATCCCTCGTACCGATCACCACTGAACAGGCAGAGCGCCCATGCCCCGGATCACCCTCCCCGATGGTTCCGTTAAGTCTTTTGACGCCCCCCTGTCCGTGGCTCAGGTCGCGGCCAGCATAGGACAGGGCCTGGCCCGTGCCGCTCTCGCTGGCAGAGTCGATGGTCGCCTCGTCGATACCTCCCACGTCATTACCCATGATGCCAGTCTAGCCATCGTCACCGCCCGGGACGAGGATGCCTTGGAACTGCTCCGCCATGATGCCGCCCATGTCATGGCCCAGGCGGTCCAGGAACTCTATCCCGGCACCCAGGTGACCATAGGCCCCGCCATCGAAAATGGCTTTTATTACGACTTTTCCCGCGCGGAGCCCTTCACCCCGGAGGATCTGGGCGCCATCGAGCAGCGCATGCACGAGATCGTCGCCCGCGACCTGCCCCTGGAGCGCGAGATCTGGGACCGCGAGGACGCCAAGGCCCTCTTCACTGGCATCGGCGAGGACTTCAAGGTCCAGATCATCGAGAACATCATCCCCGAAGGGGAAGAGGTCTCCATCTACCGCCAGGGCGATTGGTTCGACGTCTGCCGCGGCCCTCATCTGCCCAGCACCGGCAAGCTCGGCAATGGCTTCAAGCTGATGAAGGTGGCCGGCGCCTACTGGCGGGGTGATTCCTCGCAACCCATGCTGCAACGCATCTATGGGACTGCCTGGCGTGACCGCAAAGAACTCAAGGATTATCTCCACCGCCTGGCGGAGGCGGAGAAGCGCGACCATCGCAAGATAGGCAAGGCCTTGGACCTCTTCCATACCCAGGAAGAGGCGCCGGGCATGGTTTTCTGGCATGACAAGGGCTGGACCATCTATCTGATCCTGGAAGACTATATCCGGTCCATACTCAGGAGGCACGGCTACCTTGAGGTCCACACCCCCCAAATTATCGATCGCAGCCTTTGGGAGCGTTCTGGTCACTGGGAAAAGTTCCGCGCCGACATGTTTGTCACCGAGGCCGAGGAACGGGTCTTTGCCATCAAGCCCATGAACTGTCCGGCCCATATTCAAATTTTCAATCACGGGCTCAAAAGCTACCGCGACCTGCCGCTGCGCCTGGCGGAATTCGGCTCTTGCCACCGCAACGAGCCATCCGGGACCTTGCACGGCCTGATGCGGGTGCGCAACTTTGTCCAGGATGATGCCCACATCTTTTGCACCGAGGACCAGATTCTCGCTGAGGTCCTGGACTTCATCGACCTGCTCTACGGTATCTACCGGGATTTCGGCTTCGACGAAGTGCTGGTGAAATTTTCCACCCGCCCCGCCAAGCGCGTGGGTTCCGACGCTAGCTGGGATAAGGCCGAGCAGGCCTTGGAGAACGCCCTCATCAAGAAGGGCCTGGCCTTCGACCTGCAACCTGGCGAAGGCGCCTTCTACGGTCCCAAGATCGAGTTCTCCCTACGGGACTGCCTGCAACGGGTCTGGCAGCTCGGCACCATTCAGCTTGATTTCTCCATGCCGGAGCGCCTGGGCGCCCACTATATCGCCGTTGACAATAGCCGCCAGACCCCGGTCATGCTGCACCGTGCCGTACTGGGTTCCCTGGAGCGTTTCATTGGCATTCTGATCGAACACTATGCGGGGGCCTTGCCACTGTGGCTTTCCCCCGTGCAGGCCGTGGTACTGAATATCACCGACCGCCAGGCCGACTGGGCGCGGGAAGTCGCTACCACTCTGACGGATAAGGGCTTCCGGACCCATCTGGACTTGAGAAACGAGAAGATCGGCTTTAAAATTCGCGAGCACACCCTGCAGAGGGTGCCCTACCTGCTGGTAGCAGGTGATCGCGAGGTCGAGACCCGCACCCTTTCGGTTCGCAACCGCCAGGGTCAGGATCTAGGCACCTTGAGCCTGGACGATGTAATCGCCCGACTCAGCGAGGAAGTGGCCCAAAAAGTTTAATAAAGGCCGGCGGACACCTTGCCCTGCAAGCAGAAACACAGGGCCTGGGATTCCCCGGCTGTTTTTTTCCCTGACTGGAGGAACCTGCGATAGCTGCGCCAAAGAGAAACCGCGTTAACAAGGAAATCAACGTACCCGAGGTACGGCTCATCGATGCGGAAGGTCAACAGGTTGGGATTCTAAGGACCCGCGAGGCCTTGGACCGGGCGGCTGAAGAAGGTCTGGACCTGGTCGAGATCGTGCCCAATGTGGAACCACCGGTCTGCCGCCTCATGGACTTCGGGCGCTTTCTCTTCGACCAGAAGAAGAAGAGGGCCGAGGCGAGAAAGAATCAGAAGCAGGTCGAAATCAAGGAAATCAAATTTCGTCCAGGGACGGAGGAAGGAGACTATCAGGTCAAACTACGCAACCTGACACGTTTCCTCAACGAAGGGGACAAGGCCAAGGTCACAATGCGTTTCCGCGGGCGTGAACATGCCCACCGCGATCTGGGGCTCGAACTACTCCAGCGCGTGGAAAAGGACCTAGCCAGCATCAGTATCATCGAGCAGCAACCCCAGATGGAAGGACGCCAGATGGTTATGGTACTGGGCCCCAAGAAAAAGTAGCGGCGAACAGCGCGTCCCTCCTGGCCAGTGCCAGTGCCAGCGCTTGCGCAAAGGCGGTTCCGAGGTCGGGACCGTCTCGGTCGGGGATGCCCGCGGGCCGTCAGGTGGATGGCCCTGATGGCATTCCCATATACCGATAGCCGCCATCAGTAATGATCAATAGCGGAGTGTTGCAAAATGCCCAAGATCAAAACCAATCGCGGGGCCGCCAAGCGTTTTACGTTTACCGGTTCCGGAAAAATCAAACGGAATGCCTCCCACCGGCGGCACATCCTCACTAAAAAGCCGACCAAGCGGAAGCGCCACCTGCGCGATCCCGCTATGCTCCACAAGGCCGACATGAAAATGGCCATGAGGATGATGCCCTACTGCTGAGCTAATTCTCAACCCTTTCGGGTTCGGTGAGCCATCGGCAGTCCTATGTGATTTGAATTATTTCCGGAGAAGCATTCCATGCCACGCGTAAAACGCGGCGTCATAGCGCATGCACGCCACAAGAAGATCCTGGACGAAGCTAAGGGGTATTACGGTGCCCGCAGCAAAGTCTTTCGTGTCGCCAAGCAGGCCGTTATCAAGGCCGGCCAATATGCTTATCGCGATCGCCGCCAGAAGAAGCGCATGTTCCGCGCCCTCTGGATCGCGCGTATCAATGCCGCCGCACGCGAGTGTGGTCTATCCTACAGCCGGCTCATCAATGGCTTGAAACTGGCGGGCGTTGAACTCGACCGTAAGGTCCTGGCCGACATCGCCTATCACGACAGCGAAGGCTTCGCCGCCCTCGCCGCCCAGGCCAAGGCCGCCTTGCCCGCCGCCGTCTGACCCTACCCTTGGCCCAGCCAAGGGCATCCGTGAGTTGAGAGGCTTACGCCCCTCAACGAGGCGGAGACCGGTTAGCCATCAGGAAGGGGAAAGGCCATGGTCTTTCCCCTTTTTTCATCCAGACCAGACTTCCCCCCAGGGATCATCACTCCGAGCGACAACCATGAGCGCAGAAACCAGGCTTGGCATCGAGCCGCTTCAAGCGGAGGCCCTGGGCGAGATCGCCGCGGCCGCCGACTTGCCCGCCCTGGATCGGGTTCGGGTGCATTACCTGGGCAAGGCCGGCCTGCTGACCGCCCAACTCAAGCAACTCGGCCGGCTGCCAGCGCAAGAGCGCCCCAGCGCAGGCCAGGCCATCAACCAGGCCAAGGTCCAGGTCCAGGAGGCCATCGATGCCCGCAAGGGTGTGCTGGAACAAGTGGCCCTGGGATTGCGCCTGGCCGGCGAGCGTATCGACGTCAGTCTGCCGGGCCGGGGTCAACAGCCGGGCGGCCTGCATCCCGTCACCCGCGCCCTGCGGCGCATCGAGCGCCTCTTTGCCAATGCCGGCTTTGAGGTCGCGGAGGGCCCGGAGGTAGAGGACGACTACCACAACTTCGAGGCCCTCAACATCCCCGCCCATCACCCGGCGCGGGCCATGCATGACACCTTTTATTTCGACCAGCACCGGCTGTTGCGCACCCATACCTCGCCGGTGCAGATCCGGGTGATGGAAAACCAGGGGCCCCCGCTCAAGATCATCGCCCCCGGGCGTGTTTATCGCTGCGATTCTGATCTAACCCACACCCCCATGTTTCATCAGGTGGAAGGGCTCCTGGTGGACGAGGAGGTCAGCTTTGCCGATCTTAAGGGTGTGCTCTACGACTTCCTCACCAACTTCTTCGAGCGCGACCTGGAGTTGCGCTTCCGCCCCTCCTATTTCCCCTTCACGGAACCCTCGGCCGAGGTGGATATCCAGTGCGTCATGTGCAATGGCAGCGGCTGCCGAGTCTGCAAACAAAGCGGCTGGCTGGAGGTGCTGGGCTGTGGCATGGTCTATCCGGAGGTCTTCCGCCATGTGGGCATAGACCCGGAGCGGTATCTTGGCTATGCCTTCGGCATGGGTGTCGAGCGTCTGGCCATGTTGCGGTACGGCATTAACGATATCCGGCTCTATTTCGAAAATGACTTGAGATTTCTCCGGCAGTTTGCGTGACCGGGCGTGGGTCGATATCCCTTTATTTTGGTAGCGGGCTGGCACCCTGGGTCGCCCGCCAGGTAGGAACAGATGAGATTCAGTGAAGCCTGGTTGCGTGAGTGGGTGAATCCCGCCGTGGACACCGCCACCCTCGCGGACCAATTGAGCATGGCCGGCCTGGAGGTGGATGCCCTGATCCCTGCGGCGCCAGCCTTCAAGGGCGTCAGTATCGGGCTGGTGCACGCCGTCGAGCCCCACCCGGATGCCGCCAAGCTCCGCATCTGCCGGGTGGATTTGGGCCAGGGCGAGCCACTGCAAATCATCTGCGGCGCCCCCAACGTCGCCGCCGGGCAGCGGGTTCCTGTGGCCACCTTGGGGGCTGTCCTGCCCGGTGGCCTCAAAATCAAGCGTGCCAAGCTGCGTGGCATTGAATCCCAAGGCATGATCTGCTCCGCGGCCGAACTAGGCCTGGCAGAGACCTCGGATGGCATTCTCCCCCTGCCGGAGGAGGCCCCCATTGGCGGCGATTTTCGCACCTGGCTGGCCCTCGACGATACCTGCATCGAGTTAGACCTGACCCCGGATCGCAGCGATTGCCTGAGCCTCGCCGGCGTGGCACGCGAAGTGGGCGTCATCAACCGTTGTCCGGTGTGCGTCCCTTCCATCGCAACGATCCCGCCCACCCATGCCGATCGCTTCCCCGTGGAACTCCTGGCCCCGGAGGCCTGCCCGCGCTACGCCTGCCGCATCATCCGCGCCATTAACCCCAACGCCGAGACGCCCCTCTGGATGCGCGAGCGCCTGCGCCGTTCGGGCCTACGCGCCATCAGCCCCGTGGTGGATGTCACCAACTATGTGCTCCTGGAACTTGGCCAGCCCCTGCATGGCTTCGACCTAGCCAAGTTGGAGGGAGGTATTCAAGTCCGCCTCACCCACCCCGGCGAGCGCCTGGCCTTGCTCAACGGCGATACCATCCCCCTGAACCCCGGTACCCTGGTCATCGCTGACACCGCCAGGGCCGTCGCGCTAGCCGGCATCATGGGCGGCGCCGCGACCGCCGTCGGCGCTGAGACCCGTGACATTCTCTTCGAAAGCGCCTTCTTCGCCCCGGCCCACCTCAGTGGCAAGGCCCGCGCCCATGGCCTCCACACCGATGCCTCCCACCGCTTCGAGCGCGGCGTCGATCCCCAACTTCAGGTCCGCGCCCTGGAACGTGCCACTGGCCTCCTGATTGCCATTGCCGGGGGCGAACCCGGCCCCATCGTCGAGGCCATCGCCGCGGATCAGGTACCTCCCCGTTCCCATCTGACCTTACGTCGAGAACGCATCCGCCGCCTGCTGGGTTTGAGTCTGGACGACGCCACCCTCACCGACATCCTGACGCGCCTGGGCATGACGCTGACCCCCTCCCCCGATGGCTGGGAGGTTACCGCCCCCAGCAGCCGCTTCGACCTGGTGCACGAGGTGGATCTTATCGCGGAAATCGGCCGTATTCATGGCTACACCCGCATCCCGGCCAGCCATGCCTCCGCCTCCTCCGCCACCAAGGCCCCACCAGAGACCGCCTTCGATCTTGACCGCGCCCGGCTGGCTTTGGTCGATCGCGGCTACCATGAGGTCATCACCTACAGCTTCGTCAATCCCGAGCTGCAACGCCGACTGGACCCAGAACAGACGATGCTGGTGCTCACCAATCCCCTCTCCCCGGAGATGTCCGCCATGCGCGCCAGCCTCTGGCCCGGACTCATTCAGGCTGCACGGGGCAATCTGGCCCGTCAGCAGGAGCGGATGCGTCTCTTCGAGAGTGGTCTGCGCTTCCGGCAAGACCCTTCAGGCCTGCGTCAGGAGGGGATGCTGGCCGGCTTGATTATGGGTAAGACCCTGCCCGAGCAGTGGGGCGAGACAGCCCACGCCGCTGATTTCTTCGACCTCAAGGCCGACGTGGAGACGCTGCTGACCCTGACCGGGTCCACCGGCGACTTCCGCTTCGTCCCCAGCGAACACCCGGCCTTGCACCCGGGCCAGACGGCGCACATTGAGCGCCAGGGTCGGGCCATCGGCCTCATGGGCATGTTGCACCCGGCTTTGGCAGCGGAACTGGACATTGACGCCAACGCCTATCTCTTCGAACTGTCACTCACGGGGCTCCGAGAGGGGATTCTGCCCGCCTTCACGCCCATCTCCCGATTCCCAGCCATTCGCCGCGACCTGGCCATTCTGGTCGATCGTGGCCTGCCATTCCAACGCGTACGTGACTGCGTAACGGTAGCTGCCTCTGACTGGCTGCGAGAACTGATCCTTTTCGATGTTTATGAGGGTGAGAGAATCCCCCAGGGTACAAAAAGTTTCGCTCTGGGATTGATTTTACAAGCCACTTCTCAGACACTTACGGATGAGGAAGTAGAAACGACCATCGGCCGTGTCTTGGAGCGGCTGAGCACTGAACTTGGGGCTAAACTGAGAGATTGACGCGATGGCACTGACAAAGGCCGACATGGCCGAATACCTCCATGAACAACTGGGCCTCAACAAGCGTGAGGCCAAGGATATGGTCGAGATGTTCTTCGAGGAAATCCGGGTCGCCCTGGAGAGAGGCGAGCAGGTTAAGCTTTCCGGATTCGGCAATTTCGATCTACGCGAAAAAAAGCAGCGCCCCGGCCGCAATCCCAAGACGGGTGAGGAAATCCCCATCACGGCACGCCGCGTCGTGACCTTCCGCCCCGGGCAGAAACTCAAGTCGCGGGTGGAAGCATATGTTGGAAACGAACAATAGCGCCAGCGAAGGCGAGACGGGTAGCGAGCTACCGCCGATCCCCGGCAAGCGTTACTTCACTATTGGGGAGGTCAGTGAGCTCTGTGGCGTCAAGGCTCATGTGCTGCGCTATTGGGAACAGGAATTTCCCCAACTCAGCCCCGTCAAGCGTCGCGGCAATCGCCGTTACTATCAGCGCCATGATGTCCTCATGGTCCGCCAGATAAGAAACCTCTTATATGATCAAGGCTTTACCATCAGCGGCGCCCGTCAGCAACTCGCTGGCGATAACGCCAAGCTGGACGCCTCCCAGAGTCAGCAGATCGTTCACCAAATTCGCCACGAACTTGAGCAGATTCTGGATTTGCTGAGTCGCTGAGCCCCTTTTTTCTGGCCGGTAGTCCTGGCCCAACCAAGCCGCTGACAGCCCGGCGGTTGTTCTGCACCCTATTTCCCGGTGCTCCGATCGCCATGGGATTCTTGTCCACCGCTGACACGGAGACCTGACCATAGTCCTGCCCCCCCGAAGCCCGCCCCAAGTCGCCCAGGACCTGCCTCCTGCGATTCACCCCAAGCCCAACGGTCGGGGCCTGCCAGTGGTCATCACCAGACCGAATAGCCCCGGGTCAGAGGCAGACTGGCACAGTCCGGACCGGATCGGCACCTTTCTCCCCGCTGGACCCGTCCCGGAAGCTTTGAACGGCGTAAGCTTCGCGACCTGGCGGGAGGCACCCGCTACCCTGTACGACTGGTCCCGAGTCGCCGGCCAGCAACTGGACCTGGTGGAGCCCCAGCTTGACACCCAGGGCAAGGAGCCGGCGGCGGGCCTCATCATCGAGGAAACAGACGGCCGCATCTGGATCGTCTGCCCCACCAACCGCTTTGCTGGCTGCGCAGCCAGCTTCCCCAAGGGACGCGCCGACGAAGGTTTATCACTGCAAGTCACGGCCATCAAGGAGACCTACGAGGAGACCGGCTTGCGGGTCGAAATCACGGGGCTGGTTGGCGACTTCCCAGGAGTCGTCACCATGGCGCGCTACTACCGAGCGCGCCGGATTGGCGGTACCCCGGCGGACATGGGCTGGGAGAGCCAGGCAGTCCTGCTAGTGCCCAAAAACCAGTTAGTGGCCGTCGTCAACCTGCCCCGTGACCAGGAACTGGCCAGGCTCCTGGGCGGCTAGCCGCACTCGAAACAACCCAAGATCCCTCTGATCATGACCCTGCCCCCCACAACCCTATCTCCTTGGCGGGCCCAGCCCCGCAATCCCCTGCATGGCCTGACGCTGGAGGTCATCCTAACCGCCCTGGTAGCGCATTACGGCTGGGAGGGCCTGGGAGATCGCCTCTCCGTACGCTGCTTCACCCAGGAACCGAGTATTTCCTCAAGCCTGAAATTCCTCCGCAAAACGCCTTGGGCGCGTGCCAAGGTGGAAGGTCTTTATCTTGTCATGTTGCGCGAGCCACGCAGAGGCCAACGCGGCCCCTAGACAGATACCCGAGAGCCGGCTTGTTGGGCGTTGGGCGATGAAGTTCCTGATCCCTACCGCCAATTCGGCTCGCATATCTGCAGTCCCGATTCCAGGACTCAGGCTTAGCAGGCCACCGATAACTTTCGGACCTCCCCCCCCAGTTGAATGTCCTTAACCTTCTTAAGGACGTCCGCCAACCCAAAGAGCAATCCTGAGTGGTTAGGCCTGGGCGTCCAGATAAAACCACTGGCCGCCCTCCCGCATGAAACGGCTGATTTCGTGCAGCCGGTGGGCCCGGCCGGCGATTTTATAGCGGGCGACAAATTCCACGGTGCCCCGAGCGTCCTCGGCCCCCCCCGCTTCGGAGCGAACGACTTTCAAGCCCAGCCAAGACACCGATTCCGTCTCGAAATCGAGTTGGGGGGGCCGAGTGATCGGGTGCCAAGTCCGTAGCAAATAGTCGGATCGCTTCCGGACGTAGGCCACATAGCGCGATCGCATCAAAGCCTCGGCCGTAGCCGGCAGCTGGCCAAGATCCAGATAATGCCCACAGCAAGCGGCATAGGGGTTAGGGGTGCCACAAGGGCAGACATCCGGGGAAGGTTTACGCAAATCCATAAAGGTCACCTTGGCTGTAGCAATTTAACGGCACCTATCCTGTCCATGGGGCCCAAGGCCTTGTCTGTGCCTATTGGTTCGGTAAGAGCCGGGCATCCGCCGAGGGGGACTTGGGTTGTTCGTCTGAATGGGTGAGACAACCCTGATGCCTAGGCACCGCGGGTTCGATCGCCCTCCTGCCGCAGGGTTTCATGAAACCATGTCAAAAAAAAACCGGCCACGAGGATCGGGCCGGTTTTTTTTGCGAACCAAGGTGCCCAAGGCACCCTTGGCTCTTGCCAAGCATTACATGATGTCAGTTTTGGTCAGCACAACCCGGCGCTGCTGGACGGAATCCGCCGGGTATTGCGGCAACAATTCCCGCTTACCACGCGACACGGCGGGGGCGACGTTCTGAGCCGGATAGCCCTGGGCAATGATGTAGTTGCGGACGGCGTCGGCGCGGCGCTGGCCAAGGGCCATGTTATAGGCGTCCGAGCCCACGGCGTCGGTATGACCCGTAACCGTGACAACCTCGGTCTCGGGGGTAGCCTTGATGTCCCGAATATACTGATCAATCAGGGCGATCTCTTCCTTGTTGACCACGTACGTGGGTACCTCGTACTTGTCAAACTCAAAGTTCAGGCGGATGGTGACCTCGTCCGCAACCACCACCTTTTGGGCGCAAGGGGGAAGGTTTTTGGGGCCGTCCGGATAGGCACTCTGCCAGCATTCCCCAGCGCTGTTGACCCAAAGTTGGCCATCGGGGAAGGAGCGGTCGCCAGCGGCGAACCAGAAGCTATCCTGCTGCTCAACCGCTTGCGTGGCAGGCGCCATCATGGCGACGGCCAGGGCAATCGGCGCCACGCGCCCAAGGGCGCGAAGGGTCTTCGTTGCTTTATACATGTTCTCTTATCCTCTGTTCAGGTTAGAAGGACTTGGTTTAGAAATCGGCGTTTCGGCAAAGGCCTGAAAGTATATATTAGACGAATGACAACAACGACGCCCACCGCCCTTTCCCTAAGCATAGCTTTCGGGAAGCCGCCCTCCGAAACCGCGGGTCCCAGCCTCTGTTGCGACTAATCGTCCGTCGTTCTTAATTGTAGCGTAAAACTCAGACAAAAGTGCAACCTTTTTCAATTTCCGACTTATTCGCAACGCCTCCAACTCACCTAGCACACAACTTATTGAAATTATTTGATATAGCAAAGCCATGAAGGACGTGACACCCATGATACTGTATCTTTACTGCAACGAACGCCAATCAACATGAGGTTTCCACGACCCGGACGCAGCTTGCCTCTGGGCATCAGTCTCATCATCGGGGGCCAATTTCTCTTTGCTGCAATGGGTGTTGGGGTCCGATTGCTCGCTGACGAGGTGCCCAACGAGGTAATGGTGTTTTTTCGCAACATTCTGGGCCTCGCCCTGCTCGCACCCTGGCTGCTCAAGGATGGCCTTCCAAGCCTGCGTACCCAGATCCCCCATCTGCATCTCCTGCGTGGCGTCGCCGGGCTCGCGGCCATGTACTGCTTTTATTTCGCCATCATGCACCTACCTCTGGCGGACGCCATGGTCCTGCTCCTCAGCGCACCCCTTTACATCCCCCTCATCGGCCTGATCTGGCTCAAGGAGCCAGTGCCGGGACGGGTCCTGGTAGGTGTGGCCCTGGGATTTGGCGGTGTCCTGGTCATCATGCACCCCGGCCTCGAGGGCATCTCCACCCCCGTGGCCATCGCCCTGCTTGGTGGTTTCTTCGCCGCCATCGTTCAGGTCACGATACGTCGGCTCTCGGGTAGCGAACCCACCTTACGGATCGTCTTTTATTTCGCCTTAACAGGGGCACTCCTCTCGAGTTTGCCCCTGGCCTGGGCCTGGAGTACGCCCTCCCCCCACAATCTCGTCTGGCTCCTTGCCGTCGCTGTCTTTTCAACCCTGGGCCAGGTCTGCCTGACCCAAGGCCTCTCGATGGCCAGCGTCGCCCGCCTAGGGATTTTCAGCTACTTCTCCGTCATCTTCGGCGCCGCCTTCGGCTGGCTGCTGTGGCAGGAGCCCATCACCATTTGGAAGGTGACCGGTTCCCTCTTGATTATGCTGTCGGGGCTGCTGGCGGGCGGGTAACAGCACCTGATCCGGAGGTCCGGTCAGGTGCCACGGCAATCAGGAAAGCTGGGACCGCTACCGGAAGGCCCGCGTGGCGAGTTGCAACCGGAATAGCTCCTCGTTCACCCCACCCAGGCCCGGGCATTGCGGAACAGCCTCATCCAGGGCCCATCGTCGCCCCAACCATCGGGATGCCAGCTATGTTGGACGGCGCGAAAAACGCGTTCCGGATGGGGCATCATAATAGTGACCCGGCCATCCCGGTTGGTCAGGCCGGCGATACCCAGGGGGGATCCGTTGGGGTTGGCGGGGTAGCGCTCAGCGATGCCGCCGACATTTTCCACATAGCGAACCACGACCCGGTTGCCGGCGGACCTCAGGTGATCACCATCGCGGAACTCGGCCCGACCCTCCCCGTGAGCAACCGCGATAGGCATCCGCGAACCAGCCATGCCGGCCAGCAGGATGGAGGGCGTCTCCAGCACCTCCACCGTCAGGGTGCGGGCCTCGAATTGCTCGGAACGATTGCGCACGAAGTGGGGCCAATGCTCGGCTCCCGGGATGAGTTCCCGCAGGTTCGACAGCATCTGGCAACCGTTGCAGACTCCCAGGGTAAAGGTGTCGGGACGAGCGAACCACGCCTGGAACTGGTCGCGGACAGAGGGATTGAAGAGGATGGACTTGGCCCAGCCCTCACCGGCGCCTAGGACGTCGCCATAGGAAAATCCGCCGCAGGCAGCCAGGCCCTGGAAGCCTTCCAGCCCAATTCGCCCCGCCATGAGGTCCGAGATATGAACATCCACGCAGGCGAAGCCGGCTTGATGAAAGGCCGTTGCCATCTCGACCTGACCGTTAACACCCTGCTCCCGCAGCACGGCCAGCCTTGGCCGGGCCCCACGCAGAATGAAGGGGGCGGCGATATCCTCCTCAGGGTCGAAGCTCAACTCGACGTGCAGACCGGGGTCGCCCGGGTCGCCAATGCGGTCATGTTCCTCGGCGGCACAATCCGGGTTATCCCGCAGGGATTGCATCGCCAGGGTCGTTTCAGACCAGACGCGCTGGAATTCCTTGCGGGTCCCAGCCAGCACGGCTTCCCCGTGGCGCAGGAAGCGGATAGCCCCCTCCCCCGCGATCTCAGGACTCCCGATCACGAAGGTGAGGGCCCCCAAGCCATGATCATGCAGCAGCTTGAGGACATCGTCCGTGTCCGTGTGACGGACCTGGATGACCGCGCCCAACTCCTCGCTGAAGAGGGCAGCGAAGGGCTCACTGCTCAGGGCGTCCAAATCGATCTCGAGCCCGCACCGACCGGCGAAGGCCATCTCGCACAGGGTGACGAAGAGACCACCGTCGGAGCGGTCGTGATAGGCCAGAGCCAGGCCCTCCCCCGCCAGGTCACGAATGGCGGCGAAGAAGCGCTTGAGCGACTCCGGATGCTCCAGGTCCGGCCCCTTGTCTCCGACCTGCCCATAGACCTGCGCCAGACAGGAACCGCCCAGGCGGTTACGGCCCGCCCCCAGATCGACGAGAATCAAATCCGTATCGCCGAGATCGGTGCGCAACTGGGGCGTCAGGGTACAGCGGGCATCGGTTACGGGGGCAAAGGCGGAGACAATCAGCGACAGGGGAGCCGTCATGGTGCGCCGCTCGCCGTTCTTCAGCCAGACCGTCTTCATACTCATGGAATCCTTGCCCACCGGGATGGCGATCCCCAGGGCCGGGCAAAACTCCAGGCCCACGGCCTTAACCGTCTCGAAGAGCCTGGCATCCTCGCCGGGGTGACCGGCCGCCGCCATCCAGTTGGCGGAGAGCTTGATGTCGCCAATGGCGGCGATATCCGCCGCCACAAGGTTGGTGATGGCCTCCCCCACCGCCATCCGCCCGGAGGCAGGGGCGTCGACGAGGGCGAGCGGAGCGCGCTCGCCAATGGCCATGGCCTCGCCGCCAAAACCAAAGCAATCACGAGTGGTTACCGCCACATCGGCTACCGGCGTCTGCCAGGGGCCGACCATCTGGTCCCGCGCCACCAGGCCGGTGATGCTGCGATCACCAATGGTGATCAGGAAGGTTTTATCCGCCACCGTCGGTAGCCGCAGCAACCGCAGGGCCGCCTCCTTGAGGTCCAACCCAGTCAGGTCCAGAGCCGGCTTGTGGAAGGAGTGATGATGGACGTTACGCAACATCCGCGGTGGCTTCCCGAACAGGAGTGGCATGGGCATATCGATGGGGGTGTTGGCGAAGTGGGCATCGCCCAGCAGGAGCCGCTCCTCCACCGTCGTCTCGCCCACCACCGCATAAGGACAGCGCTCACGCTCACAGATGGCCTTAAATTCCTCCAGGCGCTCGGTAGCAATAGCCAGCACATAGCGTTCCTGGGACTCGTTGCACCAGATCTCCATGGGCGACATACCCGGGTCGTCGTTGGGTACCGCCCGCAACTCGAAACACCCGCCCCGGCCAGCATCATGGACCAGTTCCGGCAAGGCGTTGGAGAGGCCGCCGGCGCCGACATCATGAATGAAGAGGATGGGGCTGTCCTCGCCCCGGGCGCAACAGCGGTCGATGACCTCCTGGCAACGGCGCTGCATTTCCGGGTTGGCGCGCTGCACCGAGGCGAAGTCCAGGTCCTCCGCTGAGGCCCCGGAGGCCATGCTGGAGGCCGCACCCCCACCCAGGCCGATGAGCATGGCTGGCCCGCCCAGCACCACCAGGGGGGAGCCCACCGGGAAGGGATGCTTGTGGACATGTTCCGGGCGAATGTTGCCCAGGCCGCCAGCAAGCATGATGGGCTTGTGATAGCCCCGCAGCTCGGTCCCGCTGGGCCCTGGCACCCCCAGCTCATAGGTACGGAAGTAGCCGCAAAGGTTGGGTCGGCCAAATTCATTGTTGAAAGCCGCCGCGCCGATGGGGCCCTCGAGCATGATGTCCAAGGCCGAAACGATCCGCTCCGGCCGGCCATGATCCTGCTCCCAGGGCCGTTCCAGGCCGGGGATACGCAGATTCGAGACCGAGAAGCCGCAGAGCCCCGCCTTGGGCTTGGAGCCGCGCCCCGTGGCGCCCTCGTCGCGGATCTCGCCCCCCGAGCCGGTAGCCGCACCAGGTTCCGGGGCGATAGCTGTGGGGTGGTTATGGGTTTCGACCTTCATGAGGATGTGGATCTCCTCGTCATGCTCCCCATAGACCCCGTCCTCGGGGTCGGGTATGAAGCGTCGGCCCTCCCCGCCCTGGATGACGGCGGCATTGTCGCAGTAAGCCGAGAGCACCTGGTCCGGCGACTGTTCGGTGGTGTGGCGGATCATGCCAAAAAGGGAATGACGCTGGGGCTGGCCGTCGATGATCCAGTTCGCGTTGAAGATCTTGTGGCGGCAATGTTCCGAGTTCGCCTGGGCGAACATCATCAATTCCACGTCGGTGGGATTGCGGTCGAGGGCGATGAAGCTCTCCACCAGGTAGTCGATCTCGTCGTCAGACAGGGCCAGTCCCAGGTCGCCATTGGCCCGTTCCAAGGCGGCGCGGCCACCCGCCAGCAAATCCACCCTCAAGCAGGGCCGTGGCTCGGCCTGGAGGAAGAGGCAGGCGGCGTCCTCTTCGTCGAGCAAGACTTGCTGGGTCATGCGATCGTGGAGGACCATCTCGACTGCCCGCTGTTGCGCCCGGGTCAGAGAGCCGTCTGGGGTTACCAACCAGTAGGCCGTGCCGCGCTCAATACGCCGAATCTTGTTTAGCCCGCAATTGTGGGCGATGTCGGTAGCCCTGGAAGACCAGGGCGAGAGGGTCCCCGGCCGGGGTACCACCAGCAGGAGTTCGCCCCTAGGTTCGTGCCCGGCCAGCCTAGGCCCATAGCGTAAGAGTTGGTCCAGGACCGCGCGTTCCCCCTCGTCCAGAGTCTGGTCCAGCTCCACGAAATGGCGGAATTCAGCGTAAAGGCTCAGATTTCCGCCCATCTCGGCCGCCAGGCGCCTTTCGAGCTTACGCAGGCGGAAATCGGAAAGGGCGGGGGCGCCGCGTAGGACAAGCATGGGCAAGGAGCTCCGGCGGATGGGTCTAGATGTCAGGCATGATAACCCAAGGGCTGGGGGCGGGGAGCGGCAAAGGCCCCGGTTGACCCAGCCAGGATGGGACTGGGCCCGGGCCCACACCAGAACTGGGCTAGGTCGTTGGGCCCGTCCAGGGTAACACCAGAATGCCATCCCGCACGAAGCCGGAGGGTTGACCAAGCTCGTCGTAGTAGGTGCAAAGCCCCCCTTCAAATCGGAAGTCACCGATGTAGCGGTGAGAGACCTTGCGACGCAGGTTGCTGGTCAGGCCGAGACCCAGGAAGTGACAGATAAAGGCACGGATGACACCGGCATGGGCGACCAGGAGTAGGGTCTGGTTGGGGTTAGCCACCGCTATTTCCATGAGTCGGGCCAGGCTGCGGGTCTGCATCTGACGGAAGCTCTCGCCCCCGGGAAAGACATAGCCGGGGTCATGCTTGAACTGAGGATAGGTCTGCATCACCTCATCCTTGTGGAGGCCGAAGAGTTCACCATAGTTGATCTCATTGAAGGCGACATGGGTCTCCACCGTATCCTGGCCCCGGCTCCGGGCATAGTAGAGTGCCGTGTTGCGGGCCCGGCCCAGATCGCTGGAATGGATGGCATCAAAAACCAGTTCCCGCTCCTTCAGACAACGGTCCACGTCGAGCAGGTCACTTTCCCAGTCGCTGGCCGGCGGGGCATCGCCCCAGCCCATCAGAAGCCGAGCCTCATTACTTTGGGTGCGAAAATGGCGTACCAGAATCAGACGCATGGTGGTTCTTACCTTCCTCAGCCACCCAAGGGCCCGAAAAGATCGCTGATGACAGTCTGGATGGCCGTGGCGAATTCCTCGAAGGAATGGGGCTTGACGATATAATCCTCGACCTCGTAACGAAATGCGGCGGCCCGGTCGTTGGGCTCATTAGAGGAGGTCAGCACGATGACCCTCAGATCCCGCAGTTTAGGATCCGCCCGGAGGGCCTGGAGAAACTCAATTCCGCTCATGCGTGGCAGGTTAAGATCCAGGAGGATCAGGCCCGGGGGCGGCCCCAACTGCGCCTGGCTCTGGTCACGCAGCAGATCCAAGGCCTCGGTGGCGGTGCGCGCCACATGCAGGGGGATGTCGATGGCATGCCGCTTGAGGGCGCGCTGCACAGTCATGACATCCACGCGATCATCCTCCACGAGCAGAATGCCGCCGCTAGGTTTGCTCATCTCGGTAGGTCTCGATTGGTTTGTATGTCATCCTCACCAGGGTCCAGCGCCTGTGCCCGCTTGGCCCAAGTGAAAACGAAGCGACAGCCGCGTCGCTTGCCCTTCTTATCCACGCCATCATCCAGGTGGATAGACCCCCCGTGCTCCTCCACCAACTTCTTGACCAAGGCCAGGCCAATGCCAGTATTGGCGCCATAATCCTTTACGCCCAGGGTCTGAAACATGAGAAAGACCTTGGCTTGGAATTCCAGGGGAATGCCCGGACCATCATCCTCGATGGCAAAGAGCCAGAGTTCCCCCAGATCCTGGCCAGAAACCCGTATCCAGCCCCGGTCGCGGTCATGGTGCCGGATAGCATTGGCGATGAGATTGGCAAAGACCTGGGATAAGTGCAGCCGATCGGTGTAGAGGACCGGCAGCCCCGGGGCAATCTTGACCCTGAACCCCTTGGGGGGGGCCAGGGTATCCACAACCTCCGCCACCAGGGCGCCCACGTCCACATCCTCCATGCTCCCCGCTACCCGGCCAATGCGGGAATATTCCAAAAGGCCCTCGATCAGGGCATTCATGCGCGCCACCCGGTCGCGCAGGAGATCAAGCTGCTCCTGGGTCTCGGGGGTTAGCCGATCCTGGAGATCCTCCTTGAGCCATTCGGACAGGTTGGCGATGCCCCGCAGCGGTGCCTTGAGATCATGGGAGGCAACATAGGCGAACTGCTCCAGATCCCGCGCTCGCCGCTCGGACTCGAAGGTCCGCCGCTCTACCCGGTGTTCGAGGGTCATATTGAGGCATTGCAGGGCCTGCTCCGCCCGACAGCGCTCGGCAATCTCGATGTTGAGGGCCTCGTTGGCGCGGGATAACTCCTGGGTGCGTTCCGCCACCAGCCGCCGCACCTGGCGGTCGCGCCCGTTGAGGGCAATGAGATAGACAGTGGTCAGAATGGTGAGGACCAAGCCCCCCACAGGGACCAGCCAGCCACCACCCAGGCTCTCGTTCTGGAAGGCACCGGGGACCGGGGCGCAGACCAGGGTCCAGGTCATTTCCCCGGCGCGTACCTGACCCTCATAGGTGGCGACGATGGGGTCTGGATCCGTCTGTCCATTAGTTTCATCGCGAGTGCGGGAACGATGAACAAAAATGAGACGATGGTCCCCGCTCCCACTCTGGGTCCAGAAGGCGATATCCACGCCACTAGGGCCAAGGCTGGCGAGGGCCTCATCAACGAGTTCTCGCACCCGGAAGACGCCAATGGCGAAGCCGCGTACCTCCTGCTCCTCGATGCCCACCGGTTCGGCATCGACATCATTCGGGGTCTCCAAACCATCAACCTCTTCAACCCGGGTAAAGACCGGGCGATAGATTGAGAAGTAGCTCTCCTCGGACTTGCCATCCGGAGATTCGGGGTCTCCCACCACCAGGGCCCGTCTTTCCGAGGCCTTCATCAACAAGCTCATGACCTGGGGAATGCCGGCCAGATCCAGGCCCAGTAGGGACGTATTCTCCGGGTAAGGCTGAACGTAAAGGATGGGAAAATGGAGGGGCCGCTCGGGGGCCGACCGGTTTTCGCCATTGGCGGCCAGATCCAGAATCTGAAAGCGAGGTATCCTGAAGCGTACCTTCGCGACAAAATCCCGCCGCTGGTCATCGGTCACCCGCGGTGCCCATTGCAGCGACTGGATGATACGGTTGCGCTTGATGGTCGGACTGACGAACTCGCGGAACTGGCGCCGCGTGACCAGGGAAGCGGCATCGAAGAAGCCACCTAAATCCTGAACCAGCCCCAGGGTGTAGTCCAGTTCCCGCTGGATCACCAGCAAACGATCCCGAGCCGCCTCGGAGAAGGCGGCAAAGCGCCGCTGATGTTCCAGATCGGCGATACGTCCCGTGACCATCCAGGTCCCCAGAACCCCAAGCAGGGCTACCAGGAAGATCGGACCATAGCTGCGCCAGAAGGTGGCCGCCCCTACCCACTCCCCCGCCTTTGCCGGGAGCAACCTCATGCCAGCGCCTCGGGATCCGGGGGGAACCGCTTGCCAATGCAGCGCATGATCTCTTCCATGACCTGGCTCACCGTCTCGTTCAGGTCCCAGTTCGCCAGCACCGGAATATCCGCCTTCTGGGCCTGATCGACCATGAAGGTCTGCAGGGTCCAGATCTCGGACAACATCTCGCGATGACGATCGGAGTCCCGGTCCGGTGCCTCGCGGCTACGGCGTTTGAACTGCTGATCCAACCGCTTGCGTGTCGTCACCGCCAGCACCAGGGGCACCAGCACGGCCTTATTCATGCTCTCCGTAAGATCCAGGTAGGTCGGAAGCACATGAACACCATCGACGATGAGATCGGTCCGCTCCTTGACGGCCCGGGCAATGGTCGCCTCCAGAGCCACCTGAACCGTTCCGAACTGGGCCAGAAATCCCGCGATGACCGGATCCTGGGCGGAGGAGGCCGCCGACCCTGCCACCTGAGGCAGGCCCCGCCAGGCATCAAAGCTGGAATAGCCCAGGGTGGGCGCCACATGAGGCACCAGATAACAGCGGATGATCTCCCTCATCATGTCCGTGGACTGAGTGCGGTGGATATCCAGCAGGTAGGCCAGGCGCATAGCCAAGGTGCTTTTGCCTGCCCCGGTCGCCCCGCCGATGAGAATAATGAGGGGTTCGCCGCTATCGTTGAAACGGCAGCGTGAAAGGAAGCGGTTGCCGGCATCCTGAAAGCCCCCGGAATTGAGGGTGGCATAGATCACCTGACGCAATTCCTTGCGCCCTACCTGAGTGACGCCCTGCTCGCGCAGGCTGGCGTGGACCATGGCTGCCCCTCGGACCGCCACATCGGAACGAATGCCACAACCCTCCAAATGGCGCGCCAGAATGCCAGGGGAAAAGGGCTCGGAACCATCCTGGCGCCGCACCACGACACGGGAAACCCCGCCACCGGCATCATAGTCGCCGCGGATCTCCGGGCTGAAGCGACGATCCAACTCCTCTCCCACCAGGCGCCGCAACTCACTCGTTGACAGGACCTCGGTATCGCCATCCAACTGATTACGGAGGCGATTAGCAATAGCATAGGCTTGGGTAAAGGAGATCCCTACAGCCACCAGCGACTGCACGAGAATGCCGCGCAAAAAGGGTAATCGCTCTCCCGTCGCCGTCTCTACCAAGAAGGCTTTACTTGCCATGATTACTCCCCGCCACCCACGCCGCGGGGCTGCGGCAGCATCAACCCAGACGCACCATAAGAACGGAGTAAACGGCATCCGCTGCGGAGGCTAAACAGCCGTTTACTTAACGGGTAGAATACCTGGGACAAGGCGGGAAGGCCTATTTTCACCAACTCAATACCGATTTATCGCCCCGGCACCCGATCCAGTTCGGCAAAAATGCAATCCAGCACGGGCTGGTTATCACCGGGCAGGAAGGTATTAATACTGGATGCGTAGGTGTGGCGGTCGATGCGCCCAAAATATAGCTTGGAGGTTTCATCCAGAAAGTCGATATTGGCATCGCCACTTTCTACCTGCACCAAATAATTCAAAGGCTGTCTGCCGATGTCGAACTTGCCGCAAGCCTGGATAATCCGATCCATGAAGGCCTCGTCGCCGGGAGCCTCATCGAGTGAATCCGGGGCTACCAGGGTACCGCCACAGCCCGAAAGCCCAAGGGTCACCAGGACTGCCGCCAGGTTTGATCTCTTCGATGACATGGCCAAAGCGCCTCTTAAAATTGTGTCATGGCGTTAGGGTTAGGCCAGAACGCCGTAAGTGGGACTACCAGCCAACTCGGAAGGGTCCACCCTGGGAGTTACAGGGCCATTTTAGTACCCACGCCCCTATAGTCCAGACTCTTTTCCAGTCTCCATCCAAACCTGAGTTTTTTTGACGCCAGCCCGCGACTACTGAGACCCTTGGCCTGAAAATCATGCGATCCAAAGTGGTGCCCTTATGTCCAACCTAATTAAACTGCTCCATGACATGGCCTCCTTGCGGACCGAATACCAACGGCTGCACCAGGACCTCCTGGGTCTCTCGGTGCGCCGGCTGCTGTTTCTGGCCCGGCCTGGCGCGCGACAGGGGGTGGATGCCCGATTCCAGCACCTGTTCCAGCGGCAGAAGGAATTGCAAGCAGAAATGGACCAATTGACTGCGGATGATCTCGCCATCCGCCGGGGGGAGGAGTTATTCCAGGCCCTCACGAACTTCCACCAGGCCTTCGGTGAGACCCTGAAACAACTGGAACTTCTCCATCAGGCGCAAGCCAGTCAAGCCGCTGGAGGCCCTGGGAATAGCAGCCATAGACTGCTAGCCCCCTATGACGACGCCCTCCAGCACCAGCGCCGCCTGGGTGCCCGGATCAACGACCTGCTCGCCGATCTCTGAACGTTAGCCTCCGGGGGGAGCCGCGACGCCCAGGCACCTGTTCGCGTCCCAACCCCTGGACCATTCCCACCGCAGGGTGCCTACAATTGTCGAGTTACCCGCTAGCAGACCGGGCACGGAAAGACTATAAACGCATCTGTGTTCACGGCAAGGTCCACCTAACCCATGTATCACGTCCTCACCGTCGATGACTCCCGCACCATGCGAGAAACGCTGGCCCTGACCCTGCGCTCCGCCGGCTTCAAGGTGAGCAGCGCCAATGATGGGGCCGCCGCCCTGGCATTGGCCCAGGCCGAGCACTTCGCCCTGGTGATCACAGACATCAACATGCCGGTGCTGGACGGCCTCTCCCTGATACGCGCCCTGCGTGACCTCCCAAGTTACCGCCACACCCCCATCCTGACCTTGACAACCGAGGACTCGCCCGCACACCGCCAGGCCGGCCGCGCCGCCGGTGCCACCGGCTGGATGGTCAAGCCTTTCGACCCGGAACGGCTGCTCGCAACCCTGAGGCGGCTTTTGCCATGAGCCTGGACCTCAGTCAGTTTCAGGGGATCTTTTTCGAGGAGAGTTTCGAGGGCCTGGACACCATGGAATCGGCCCTAGTTGCCGCCGCCGGCCCCATTGTTGACACGGATGTGATCAATGCCCTGTTCCGGGCCGCCCACTCCATGAAGGGCGGGAGCGGGACCTTCGGCTACGCCGACCTGACCCGCTTCACTCACCGGATGGAGTCCCTACTAGACCAGGTTCGGCACGGCACCCGCCCTTTGGACGAGACGCTGATTGCCGTCTTACTGCAGGCGGTGGACGGGGCGCGAGGCCTGCTTAAGATCCTCAGCGCTGGGGGAGAGCCGGGTTCCGAGTTCCTGGCCGCGGCGGAGGCGGCCCTGAACGCCCTGCTCGATCCCACCCCGACAGCCACTAGCCCCAGCCTGGTAACCCTTCCGCCACCGGATCAGGTGTCAAATGTGAGGGCCCCGTTAGAGCCGGACCCGCCAGCCCCGCGGGATGTCGGCCCATTGGCATCCCCACCACCTGTGACCGGCTGGCACATCCGCTTTCGTCCCCGTCGAGGACTCCTGGCGAAGGGTAATGACGTGGTTCTCATGTTCCGGGAGTTGGCCCGACTCGGTCCCTTGACCCTGCGGGTGGAGATCGCGGACCTGCCGACCCTGGCCGAATTGGTGCCGGAGGACTGCTACCTCTCCTGGTCTCTGGACCTGGCCGCCGCGGTGCCGGAGGCGAGCATACGGGAGGTCTTTGATTGGGTGGTGGATGACTGCGATCTGGAGTTGGTCCCGTGGGCGCCAGCCAACCCCCCCATGCCGGAGCCTGGGCTCACCACTCCGCCCGCAAAACCCACCTGCCCACTCGCACCGATCTCCCCGCCCGCGCCCCCGGTAGCGCCCCCATCCGGTACCCAGAACTTAACCTCCGCCCCGCCGCCCGCTGTGACAACACCCTTGGCAGCGCCTCCGCCCGCCCACCAAGGTGCCTCCATCCGGGTTGGCACCGAGAAAGTGGACGCCCTGGTCAATCTGGTCGGAGAACTGGTCATCACCCAGTCCATGCTGCAACGCCTGGCCACCCAGGCTGAGGGTCCTGCGGGGGAACCCCTGCGTCAGGGCATGGCCCAACTGGAGCGCAATACCCGGGAATTGCAGTCCCAGGTGTTGGGCATTCGTATGCTCCCGATCGGCTTTGTCTTCAACCGCTTTCCGCGCCTGATCCACGACCTGGGGCGGGAGTTGGGCAAACAGGTGACTTTCCATCTGAGCGGTGAGCAAACCGAACTGGACAAGCGTCTGATCGAACTGGTGGTCGATCCCCTCACCCACCTGCTGCGCAACGCCATGGACCACGGTCTGGAGACCCCGGAGACGCGGCGAGCACGAGGTAAACCCCCGACCGGCAATTTACGCCTCAGTGCCTCGCATCGGGCCGGGAACATCTTCATCGAGGTCGCGGACGACGGGGCCGGTATCGATGCCCCCGCAGTAGCGGCGCGTGCCCGGGAACTGGGTCTCGCCGGCAATGCCGAATCCCTGGATCCAGAGCACCTGTTGCGGATCCTTTGCCATCCCGGCCTCTCGACCCGCACCACGGTGTCGGACCTCTCCGGACGGGGGGTGGGGCTGGACGTGGTTGAACGCAACATCCGCGCCCTGGGCGGGCGATTAGAGCTGGCCTCGACGGCGGGACAGGGGACGCGATTTACCATCCGTATCCCCCTGACCCTGGCCATTCTGGATGGCCAGTTGATTCGGGTTGGTTCAGAGGTCTATATCCTGCCGCTGGTTTCGATCGTCGAGACCGTCCAATTGAATCCAACCTGGATAAGGGTGTTGCCCGGCGGCCTGGAGGTCTATCACTTGCGCGAACGTTACCTGCCGGTGGTAAGGCTGGCCTCCATGCTGGGAGTACCAGCGGACATGGGACCAGAGGCGCGCCCTCTGCTGGTGATCGTCGAGGTGGATGATGGCGACATCGCGCTCCTGGTGGATGAACTGCAGGGCCAGCAGCAGATAGTGATCAAGGGTCTGGAGGCCAACTTCCGCAAGGTACCCGGGGTATCTGCCGCCACGGTGTTGGGTGACGGGCGGGTCGGGTTGATCCTGGATGGTGCCGAACTGAAACGGATCGCGGGCGTGCGCGCCACGGGACAGGGCAGTCCCCGCTATCCGACGCCTCCTTTTTTGAATCCGAATCCAAATGAACACGGCTAAATATGATTGCCATTGACAACCCCCAAGTCCCGAATAGCCTTGCCCCCGCGAGGGAGGTGCGCCAGTTTCTGACCTTCGAGCTGGCGGAGACCGAATATGGGCTGGACATCCTCAAGGTGCGGGAGATCCGGGTCTGGGAGCCGGTGACCCCCTTACCCAACACCCCGCCCTTCGTGAAGGGCGTCATCAATTTGAGGGGCAGTGTGGTGCCTATCATCGACCTCCGGGAGCGGTTGGGTCTGCCGCCCCGGTCCTATGGCCCCCGGACCGTGGTGATCGTCGTCAATATCACCCAGGATGAGCGGGAGAAGATCATGGGGATGGTGGTCGATGCGGTGTGCGACGAGCATCTGCTGCAGGATGAAATGATCAGCCCACCTCCGGACTTGGGTGGTCCTATCGGCAGCGCCTTCGTAGCCGGTTTGGCCGAGGTGCAGGGGCGCATGATCGTACTGCTCGACAGCAACCTTTTGCTAGATCTGGCTCTAGGTGATTGAAGGTCTGTGACTTGTAGGATTCAAGGACACCAACCTCTAACCACAAGCGACTCTTTATTGACCACACTATTGGCGACCACCACACGCCCACCGAGAGGCCAAACATGTTCAAAAACCTGAGACTGCGTAACCGCCTGCTGCTCGCCTTCTGGCTGATCGGGCTCATGCCAATGCTGCTGGCCGGGGCCTCTACCTATTGGATCGCGACTCAGGCCCTGACCCAGTCCGAGTTGGACGGGCTCACGACGGCTCGGGCCAATAAGCAGGCCGCCGTCGAAGCCTTCATCCAGGGTCGCCAGGCGAGTGCCAGAGTCCTGGCGGAGGTGATTGCCCTGTTTCCGGGCAACCCACCGGAGGGCTTTTTGCAGCGCTTCGCCAACCAACAGGGCTTCGCCAACCTGTACCTGATTGATCGCGCCGGTCGGGTAACCGAAACCACCGCGAACAGCGTACTGCGTGGGGTCGATCTGACCTCGGCCGCCTACGCCAACACCAGCCTCGGGCACCTATTCCGGCAGGTACGGGATGGCGCTGCGGGGGTCTTTATCGACTTCGCACCCTTTGGTGCCGCCGACAATATCCCCGCAGCCTTCCTGGGGGAACCCGTGCCCCGGACCGACGGGGCTGGGGGTGTCATCGCCTTGCAACTTGCGCCGAACGCCATCGATGCCATCATGGCACAGCGCGAGGGCCTGGGAACCACTGGCGAGGCCTACCTGGTGGGACCGGACAAGCGTATGCGCTCCAATTCCATCCTGGACCCAGGCCAGCGAAGCATGGCCGCCTCGCTGGCGGGGACCGTGGAACGTAACGGGGTAGATACCCAGGCGAGCCGGGAGGCCCTGGCCGGACGCACCGGTAGCAGCCTGACCCGAGACTATCGTGGCGTACCGGTCCTCTCGTCCTACGCACCCTTGCAAGTCGTCCCCGGCCTGACTTGGGCCTTGATCGCCGAGCATGATCAGGAGGAGGCCTTCGTGCCAATTTTCCATCTCCAGCTCGCCTATCTCGGCATCGGGCTCCTGGCGTTGCTGGGCATCAGCCTGGCCGCGTATCTGACGGCGCGCGCCATCACTCGGCCAGTGGAGCAGGTCTTATCCTTATCCGAGGGGATCGCACAAGGTAATCTGGATCAATATCTGATTACCGACTCCGGGGATGAGATTGGCCAGCTGATGCAGGCCACGAACCGGATGGCGGAGCGCTTGCGCGGGGTGGTGACCGATGTGCGCGGTGCCACCGACCAGGTAGCCACTGCCGCCGCCGAGATTGCCAAGGGTAACCTGGATTTAAGCCAACGCACCGAGGAACAGGCCTCCTCCCTGGAAGAGACTGCCGCCAGTATGGAAGAACTGACCGGGACGGTACGCCAGAATGCGGAGAATGCCGATCGCGCCAAGAAGCTGTCCCTGGTCGCCAAGGAACGCGCCCAGCAGGGCGAGTTAGTAGCAGGACAGGCGGTGATCGCCATGGGGCAAATCAACGCGGGCAGCCGGCAGATCGCCGACATCATCGGCGTGATCGACAGCATAGCCTTCCAAACCAATATCCTGGCCTTGAACGCCGCAGTGGAGGCGGCGCGGGCCGGCGAGCACGGGCGCGGATTCGCGGTGGTCTCCGGCGAGGTCCGACAACTCGCGCAGCGCAGCGCCGACGCGGCTAAGGAGATCAAGAATCTGATCAACACCAGCGTGGGACGGATCGAGGAAGGCAGCCGATTGGTACAGGACTCGGGCGGGGCCCTGCGGGCGATTGTCGCGGCGGTACAGGAGGTCAGCGACATGGTGGCGGAGATCAGCGCGGCCAGCCGGGAGCAGTCCGTGGGCATCGAACAGGTGAATCAGGCGGTTATACAGATGGATCAGGTTACCCAGCAAAACGCGGCCCTGGTAGAGGAGGCGGCAGCGGCCGCCGCCGCCCTGGACGAGCAGGCCCGGGAACTCAAACGTGCCATCAACTTCTTTCATCTGGGCAAGGCGGGCGCGGACCCGGCGCCTCCATCGGTCACAGAGTCGTTGCCCCCCGCCCGTAGCAATACCATGGCCCTGGGTCACCATGGCGGTCCCGGGGGGACGGCCTCCCCCCGAGCCGGTCGGCCGGCGAGCCCGCGGGGGGGGGGCCCTGGACCATCTCAACGAGAAAGGGACCGGTCTGGCCGGATCTTCGATCACCAGGATGATGACTGGTCGGAATTCTGATGGACGAGGTATTGCGGCTGCCGGAGTCCCTCACCATCGGTGATGTCGCTGCCCTGCACCTGCGGTTGCTGGGATTGCTCAAGACCCACAGCGATCTGGCGGTGGATGGCCTTGGGGTCGGCATCCTGGACACGGCGGGTGCACAACTGTTGGCCGTACTATGGCGGGACGCCGCGGACCGTGGGGTCAGCATACACTGGGTAGGAGTCAGCCGGGAGCTAACGGCCACCGCCAGGGCCCTCGGTCTGGATACCCTGCTAGGTCTGGCACCGGGTCAGTGGCCCGCGGATGACCCTGCGGGGCTCCCCAATGAACGCCAACCATGAGTACCCCTTTACCTGGGAGGAATTCGAAGTCCTGCGCCGCCTCGTGGTGGCCCATACCGGCATCGTGGTCGCCGATACCAAGTTTGAGATGTTCTACGCCCGTTTGGCCCGGCGCCTGCGCGCCCTGGGTCTGCGGGACTTCAAGGATTATCTGGATTTCCTCCGGCAACCCGATGGGACCGAAATCAATCAGCTTATCAATGCCATTACGACCAATCTCACCGGGTTCTTCCGGGAACCCCACCACTTCGATTTCCTGGCCCGGACCCTGGTTCCCATCTGGGCGGCACGGCCTGGGACGCCCTTGCGCATCTGGTCCGCCGGCTGCGCCAGCGGCGAGGAGCCCTATACCATCGCCATGGTCTTACTGGAACATCTGGCTGATGCACGCCGTCGCGACCTGCGCGTCTTGGCCACGGACCTCGACACCCAAGCCCTGGCCCAGGCGGACGCGGCCATTTATCCGGTGGAACGGATGGGCCCCCTCGCCCAACTGCCTTGGCGCCGCTGGGTGCTGAGGGGTCGGGGTGAACAGGCGGGCCTGATCCGGTTGCGTCCGGAGGTGCGGGCGCTGGTGCATCTACGTCAGCTCAACCTCATCGGGGACTGGCACCTGAAGCGGCGCTACGACGCCATTTTTTGCCGTAACGTCATGATCTATTTTGACGGCCCCACCAAACGCCGGTTGGTGGAACGGCTGGCCGAACGGCTGACCGAGCAGGGTCATTTGTTTTTGGGTCATGCCGAGTCCTTGATCGGCGTTTCCCACCGCCTGCGGCCAGTGACCCGCACTGTCTATGCCCTGGCTTAAGCATTATGCCTTTTTGGTTCTCCGGCGTGATACCCGCGCGCTAGGGGTTGATTGATGAAACAGCCAGGCCTGTATCCTTTAGCAGATCCACCCATCAGGCGGTATCTGGACCCGGATTGCGGATGTATCGCAGCCAAGCTCTTGCCCGGTCAGTTTTATGTGACCGGGGGCGAGGCGGTGGTCACGGTTCTGGGTTCCTGCGTGGCCGCCTGTATTCGGGATCGGATTACGGGAGTGGGGGGGATGAATCACTTCATGTTACCCGTCGGCACCGACCAGCCAGACGCGCCGCCAAGTGCCGCCACCCGCTACGGCAACCATGCCATGGAATGCCTGATCAATGAGATTCTGCGCTTGGGGGGGCGACGCGCCAACCTCGAGGCCAAGGTGTTTGGCGGGGCGCGCGTGCTGGCTATCCATAGCGACATTGGGCGTCGCAATGGGGCCTTCGTCCAGGCCTATCTGAATCTGGAGGGCCTGCCCCTGGTGGCCCAGGATCTGGGTGGCGTTCACCCCCGCAAGGTCATCTTCTTCCCCCAACAGGGGCTGGTGCGGGTACGCCGGCTGGCGCCCGGACGAGAACCCGAGGTGATTGCCCGGGAACGGGACTATTACCATGACCTGGAAACCCGACCGATCGGCGGCGCTATCGAGATCTTCTGAACATGGCTGAACCCACTCCCAAGTCCATTGCCAAGCCTGGAGCCCCTCCGATCAGGGTCCTGATCATTGACGACTCCGCCCTGGTTCGGGAATTGCTTTCCGGTTTGCTACAGACGGACGGGGATATCCAGGTGGTGGGAACCGCCGGCGACCCCTACATCGCCCGCCAGCGGATCAAGGAGCTGAACCCGGACGTCTTGACCCTGGACGTGGAGATGCCGCGCATGGACGGCATCAGCTTCCTGCGCAACCTGATGCGCCTGCACCCTTTGCCGGTGGTAATGATATCGGGCTACACCGAGACCGGCGCGGCGATCACCCTGGAGGCCCTGGCCCTGGGCGCCGTGGATTTCGTAACCAAGCCTCAACAGAACCTGGAGGGCCGTCTGGGGGAGTTCGCAGCGGAGATCCGCGCCAAGGTGCGAACGGCCGCGGGCAGCCCGGTACGACGGCTGGCGTCCCAGGAGACGCCGCCGCACGGCCGCTCCCAAGGTGCTGGCCTTAGGGTGCCACGGGACACGGCCGGCCCTCGCATGATCGCCTTGGGGGCCTCGGCCGGCGGCACCGAAGCCATCGGGCAGGTCGTCGCGGCCCTGCCCGCCGGGAGCCCACCGGTGGTGGTTTGTCAGCACCTGCCAGCACTCTTTACCCGCCTCTTTGCCAGCCGTTTGGACGGCCTCGGCGCCCTTCGTGCCCGGGAGGCGGCTGATGGCGATCGCCTGGAACCCGGTTGGGTCTATATCGCCCCCGGGGATCGTCATCTGATGGTGAGGGTCTGGGGTGGGTTATTGCGTTGTCGTTTGGATGACGGACCGCCCGTTAACCGTCACAAGCCTTCAGTGGATGTCCTGTTCGAGTCCCTGGCCCGGCTCACGGACTGTGCGATCCATGCGGCCATCCTCACCGGCATGGGGCGGGATGGAGCCAGCGGGCTGCTCGCCTTACGCCGGGCTGGTGGCCATACCCTCGCCCAGGACGAGGCCAGCAGCCTGGTCTGGGGGATGCCCGGCACGGCCGTCAAGCTGGGCGCGGCGGAGCAGGTGCTGCCCCTGTCTGCGATCCCGCAATGGCTGCTTGGCTGACTTCGCTACTGCCGGCCCCCTGGGTATCATCGGCCATCACCACCCGATTCCGCCCCCCCTCCTTGGCCTGATAGAGGGCGGCATCGGCGCGATCGATCAGGGCCTGGAGGGTCTCAGCCGGTTCCAGGCTGGCGCCCAGACTGATGGTGACGGTCAGATGCTCGGCCCCATGGGCAATGGGCGTGGCGGCAACCGAGGCGCGCAAGGCCTCCAACTTGGCCAGGAGGGCATCGCGCTCGATCCCCGGCAGCAGGATGCAAAATTCCTCCCCCCCGTAGCGCCCGATCAGGTCGGCCCGCCGCACACCCTTGCCGAGCACCCCGGCGATCTCCTTTAACACCCGATCCCCGGCCAGATGTCCATAGGTATCATTGACTCGCTTAAAGTGGTCGATATCCAGCATCACCGCCGCCAGACGGGTGCCCCCCCGACGGGCATGGGCCTGGAGTGCCTCACCCGCCTCGAACAGGTAGCGGCGGTTGTAAAGACCCGTCAGATAATCGTGAATGGCGGACTCGCGGATGGCCCGGATTTGTTCGATCAGATCCAGGTTTTGGGTCACCCGACAATAGAATTCCTCCACCAGGAAGGGCTTGGTGATGAAGTCATTGGCACCGATTTTGAGCAGCCGGACAGGCAGGGAAGATTGGTTCGTATCGGAGACCCCGATGATGGCGAGTTCATCGCGACCCCACTTCTGCCGTAAGTCCGTGATCAGGGCCAGACCATCCATTTCAGGCATGTTGTAATCGGTGACCACCAGGCTGATCCCAGGCTCCCGATCCATGACGGCCAGGGCCTCGCGACCGTTCTCCGCATAAAGCACCCGCAGGTGTTGGAGGGCCAGTAGTTCGCCGAGGTACTGGCGGTAGGCCCGGGAGTCATCCACCACCAAGGCTTGAACATCGCGGTTACGGCGAATGCGTCGGACTAGGTGAGCCGCGTGGTCAAGTTCATGGAAACTGGACTTGACCAGATAGTCCACCACATTCTTGGCCAGCATGCGCTCGCGGGTGGCATCGTCATAACGACCGGTGAGCACCACTACCGAGATCCCGTGAGCCAGCACATAGTCCACCACCTCCCCATCCGGGGCGTCCGGCAGGTTCAGGTCCACCACGGCTAGAAAGAACCGATCGGGGTCGGACGCGAGGCTGGCCATGACCTCCGCCAGAGATTCGGCGGTCTCCGTCTCAACCCCCGCCACGACCTCGCAACGGTTGCGCAGCAGTCGGGTGATGACCTTGCTGTCATCGACCAGCAAGACTTTTTCGCCATAGGTTGTGCGCATGGTGTGCTCCGCTCGGGGCCAGGGGCAGGGAAAGGGGTTGTTGCCGTCGTTTCAGGATGTCAACCGCCGGTAGATGTCGGCCACTTTAAGGGGCAGCTTGCGCACCTCATCGATTTCTACCCAGTTAGCATGGCCGTACATGTGCGGCAGGTATTCCTTGCCTTCGCTGTCGATGGTAATGCAAAAGGGGTGAATACCGCTGCGGCGGGCCTCGAATAACGCCTGCCGGGTATCCTCGATGCCATATTGACCGCGGTAAATGTCGAAATAATCGTCGGGCTTGCCATCGGAGAGGGCAATCAGCAGCTTGGTCTTCGCCTCGACCTCGTTCAGCCGTTTCGACAGGTGGCGGATGGCGACCCCCATGCGAGTGTATTCCCGAGGCACGATGCCAGCAATGCGCGCCTTGACTGCGGCGTCGTAGGGCTGGTCGAAGGCCTTGATGCGGTAGATTTCGCAGCGCTTGCGCGTGGTGCCCGAGAAGCCATGGATGGCATAGCGGTCGCCCAGGGTCTCCAGGGACTCGCACAACATGATGAGGGATTCGCGCTCCGCATCATTGATCCAACCCTTGGTGGAGCCGCTCATGTCAACCATGAACATCACCGCCAGATTGCGGTCGGCGCGATGCCTCTGCATGAAGAGCTGTTCGCTCATCTCGCTCCCATCCCGGGCATCGGCCAGCGCCTCCACCAGGGCGTCGATGTCCACGTCATCGCCCTGGGCCTGGCGCTTCAGGAGCTTGCTTTCATCGCGCATGGCCTCGAAGGTACGGCGCAGGTGCTTGACCAGGCCCTGGTGGTTGGCGATGACCTCCGCTACATAACCCGGATCACCGGGTTCGAGGTCGATTTCGCGCAGCACGCACCAGTTCTTGCGGTAGTGCTGGCGGGCAAAATCCCATTCGGGATAGAGGTGGGCGCCCTCCTGATGATAGGTGCCCTGCCAGACCTCGTTGGGATCCTTTTCCCTTTCTTCATACTGGACGGGGTCGTATTCGCCATCACCGGCCGCGACCAGCAACTCGGGTGGAATCTCGCCCCAATCCAGGGAGACCGAGGTAAGCAACTGCTTCACGTCTTCGGGTGGGGCGATGGGCAGGTCATCCATCGTCAGTTCCCAGCCCAGGCCTTCCGGTTTAGCCTCGAATTGCGCCGGCGGCGGGGCTTGCCCATCATCGGCCTGGTTCAGGGTGGCAGGCGGATTCTTCCGTCCCTGTTCTTCCGCGAGTTTCGCCAGCTTTACCCGCAGGAGCATGATCTCCCGCGCCATGCGCGCCTCCCTGGCTGCGGCAATGGCCGGGGGGTTGAGCCGGGCCTGATAGACGCGAGCCGCCGGCGGTTCAAGAACATAGGCGGTATCCAATAGGGCCAGAGCGGTCTCGGGGACGGCGGGTTCTTGATTCAAGGCCGCCGCGAAGGACAGCCAACCGGGGGGAATGGCCGCATCACCATGACGGAGCGAGAGGCCCTGCATGTCGCGCCACAAGCCGGGCAATTCGCGAGCCAGGCAGATATCCAGGCGCAGGCTGTCCAGGGCCTGGAAGGCCGCCAGGGCCTGAGCGGGGTCGGGAAAGCGACCAAGCACCGTGTCGAAATCCACGCGCGCGCTGCCATAGCGCGTCTGGGCCCACATGAAGGTAACCTGGGCCTTGCAGAGCAGAAAGTTGTCCGCCTCGCTGGCCATGCGGGCCATCACGTTGGGCAGGAAGAGCCGTTCGCTGTCGGTATAGACCTGCTCGCCCTCTTTCAGATCCAGCCGGCGTCCGGACAGTCCGCACAGAAAGCTGGAAAGCACGGGTTGCACCTCATGGAAGAAGGCACCCGCAGCACGCGCATGAGCGTGCGTCAGAAAGTCATCAACCTTGAACAGCACCTCGAGCGCCGGACGCAAACCGACCCGATCATAGGTATCCATGGCATGCACGGCCCAGGCCTCGATGACGCGCTGATCCAGGCGGTCAAGGGCCTCCACCACGCGGCGGGTGAATTCATAGCTGATCTGGATGTTGGTACTGGCAATGCGATCGACCAGGTTCAGGATGAAGTCCTGGGTGTCCCGTTCCAGGGGTGCCAGGATATCCACCAGATGGCCAACCTTGTGGAAAGTGAATTCCACATCAAAGGCGGTTTCGAGCCGCCGGGTGAGTTCCTCTCCGGCATGGGGCGGGCTAGTCCGCAAGAGGCTTCCCCTCGTTCTCGGCCAGCCACAGGGCGTCGCCTCCCCAGGGAGAGGGAACCCAAGGGTGGGTGCTGGCCATTAAAACAATGCGGCGATCAGTTCATTGACCGCCGCGATCAGGTCATCGTCATCGGTCAGCGCCAGCGAAACCGCCCCCTGACAGGCGGCCCGCGGCTCTACTCCTTGGGCGATGAGCTTGCCGGCATGGACCAATAACCGGGTGGAGGCACCCTCCTCCAGGCCGTTACCCTTAAGGTTACGCGTCATTTCCGCCAGCTTTAGGAGGTTAGCAGTAGCGGACTCGTCCAGTCCCGTTTCATGGCGGATGATTTTCGCCTCGAGTTCGGGTTTGGGGTAATCGAAGGACAAGGCCACGAAGCGCTGCCGCGTCGATTGCTTGAGTTCCTTGAGGACACTCTGATAGCCGGGGTTGTAGGAAATGGCGAGGCAGAAGTCGGGGGAGGCCTCCAGCAGTTGGCCAAGTTTCTCGATGGGCATCATGCGACGATCATCGGCCAGGGGATGAATCACCACCATGGTGTCCTTGCGGGCCTCGACAATTTCATCCAGGTAGCAGATGCCGCCCGCGCGCACGGCACGGGTCAAGGGCCCATCCACCCAGGTAGTTTCGCCACCCTTGACCAGATAGCGGCCTACCAGGTCGGAGGTGGTGAGATCGTCATGGCATGAAACGGTAATCAGGGGGCGCTGCAATCGCCACGCCATATATTCCATGAAGCGGGTCTTGCCGCAACCGGTCGGCCCCTTCAGCAGTACCGGCAGACGATTGGCATAGGCGGCCTCGAACAGCATCACCTCATTGCCAACAGGTTCGTAATAGGGTTCCTGGGTGATGAAATGCGCTTCGGTGGGAGACTGGGTACTTTCCATGCGGCAGGGTATCTTCAATCGAGGTGGGCCAGGTGGGGCGAGGCGATTATATACGAACAAACAGGCTTACTGGCTTGCCCGGGCCGGGTGGCGGTGGGCGGGGGACGCCGTGGATACGTCCCTGTAGGCTTGGCGACAGCATCCCTGCTGTCGACACCCCCGCCCGCCGCCACCCGGCCCTCCGAACCGCCGAACTTACACGCTCCACCCTCATGCCTCCAGGTCCAGGATATTCAAGTTCCCCCCGAAGACGTCGCTAGCCAGTTCCACCAGGTGGTGGTGGTGGCTGAGGAAGATGACCTGGGTCAGGCGGGACAGGTTGGCCAGGGCGGCGAAGCCGGCGCGGGCACGGCCATTATCGTAGTTGATGAAGAGGTCGTCGGCGATGAAGGGCAGGGGCGTGGTCTGTTGCAGGTGTAGTTCCAGGGCGGCCAGGCGCAATGCGAGATAGAGTTGGTCGCGGGTGCCCTCGCTCATGCCCTCGATGTGAACCCTGGCCCCATTGGGGCGTTGACCGAACAGGGTCGGCGGCTGGGTGTCATGGTCCACAGAGAGTTTCTCCAGGGCGCCATCGGTAAGGCCCCGAAAGATAGCGCTGGCCTGGGCCAGCAGAGGACCCTGCTTGTGCTCTCGAAAACGCTCGATGGACCAGCGCAGTAGCTTGGCGGCGGTATGCACGCGGATGAAGCGCTCGACCGCGTTGCCCATGCGGGCCAGGGCCTCCTGCCGCCGGGCCTCCGCCTGGGCCGCCTCATCCTGGCCGGCAATACGCCCCAGGTTGGCCTCGGCCTCCCGCAGGTCCGCGGCCCACTGGTTCTGCTGACTCACCCGTTGGTCGATTTCCTGCTTGAGTTCCAGTAACCGCGCCGGGATGGCCGGGACATCGGTACCGGCCCGCTCCGCCTCCAAGGCGCCACGGTCCAGCCCATCCCCATCCTTCAACAGTTGCTCAAGGGCCTGATCACGTTGAGCGCCGAGATGACGCTGATGATCCGAGTGCTGGATGGCCCCTCGCAGGGCCTCCAGGTCGGCCCCAGCCGGTAAGCGCTGCCATAAGGGGTCCAGGCCGGCCTGGGCGATCGCGATGCGCTCCCGGCAGGCCTGGGCCTCCTCGGTCGCCTTCGTGAGGGCCGTCATGAGTCGGTCACGTTCCTGGGCCAGGGCGGCTTCCTGCTTGAGGCGGCGCCCCAAGGCCAGGGCAATCCCCTCGGCGGGTTGCAGGGCCAGGGCCGGGTCCAGGCCCACGGCCAGGGCCCGGGCGGCATCGGCGAAATCCGCCAGATCCCTACGCATCATGTCGATGCGATTGACGCGCAGCTCCCGAATCTTCTCCAGATGCCGGTGCATCTCCTCGAACAAGGCCAGCGCCTCTTGCAAGGCGCCTAAACTGGTGTCCGGTGGCAGATGCGCCAGCGCCAGGTTGTGCTGCAATTCCGACCACCAGGCGGCCATGGCCTGGTGGGCCTCCTCGCGCCGCTGACGGTTTTCGACGAGGATGGCCTCGGCACGGACCCTCTGGTTGGTGAGGAGTTCCCGTTTATCAGCAGCCTTGCGGGCGCTGGTCACCACTTCATCGGCCTGACTGATGAGGGCGGCCAGGCCGGGGGCATCCGTACCCGGAGTTGGGGCGCCCAAGGCCTCGGCAAGGCTCATGCCGACCATAGCGACCCGCCGGGCAAAATCATCGCGGCTGGCACGGCCCTCCTCCCAGGAATCGACCGCCCCCAGGACCCGCTCCCGGGCCGCCCGCCAGGTTTCGAGGCGCGGCAAGGGTAGCCCGGGCAGGCCAAGCTGGGCCATTTGCCGTTCCCAATCCTGGTGTTGGCCCCTCAAGGCCCGGTCATTCTCCTGGGCCAATGTCTCGAGTTCGCCCTGCTGTTGCCGTCGCTGCTCCAGGCGATCGAGCCAGGCTTGCAGCTCAGCGGCCTCCTGGGCCTTGTCGTGGCGCTGATCAGACAGATCATCGGCGCTGGCGAGTTGCTGCTCGAAACGGTCGGCGTTCTCGACCAGGGCCAGGGCCCCGGCCTTGATGCCCTCCCAGGTGGCGTCGCGCTCGGCACGCCGCTCCCGCACCTCCGCCAGGGTGACGGGCTGGTGGGCCGCCCGGTACTGACGAGTTTCCAGTTCCAACCGCCCCACCTCGGCCCGGATCTCCCGGAGGCCATCGGCCAGCTTGGCGGCGGTTGCCTCCAGGGCGGTACGCCGCTGGATCAGGTCGGCAATCTCAGTGGACGAAGGCAGCACCAGGATCCTCAGGCGATCCAGGCCGGGATGCCCCTCGCCCAATGCTAGCAGCGCCCGGTCCAGTTCGCGGGTCAACCGCTCCACCTGGCCGTCCCATTGCTGTTGCTGAAGGCTGATATTGCCCAGATCACGGGCCGCCTTCAGGGCCTCAGGCAAGGCCGGCGGCGGTAGCGTACCGGGCAGAGCGGCCAGATCGGCATCGATCACCTGGAGTTCGCTCTGGCGACCGCGAATGATCTCCTCGGCGCTGATGAGGGTCTGGGCCAGGGCCTCATGACGACGCAGCAGTTCATTGATCGCCGAGCGCACCAGGCGACCCGGCAGGCGTTGGCTGAGGGCCGCCTCATCCTCATCCGGCCAGCCCAGTTGTCGGGCCCCTTCCTGGACCTGCTGCCACAGCACCCTCACCTCCTCCAGCCGCCGACCGATATCCCGCTCATGGTTGCCAAGGCGCTGCCGCTGTTCAGCGAGGGCCTCGATCTCGGCAGCAGCTTCCAGAATGGCCAGGTCCGGGTGTAGCCCATCCCGCCGCGCCATCAGATCCGCCACCTGAGCCTCGTGGAGTTGCAGGGACTGGCTGGCCAGGGCGATATCCCGTTCCGCTTGGGCCAGTTGCGCGCCGGCCTCCTCGGGCAGGATGAGAACCGTGCCAAGGGCTGCCAACCGCTCCTCCCAGTCCCGGAGGCTGGCCAGGGTTTGAGCGGTACGTCGGATCCGTTCCAGGCGGTCGCGATCCTGCTCCAGGGCGTTGCGCCGGGCACTAGCCCCCTCCAAAGCCGATTGCAAGTCCGTTACCTGCTCCCGTGCCGCCAGCCAATCCTTGGTGCGCACCGTGGCCCGGTCCAGATCGGCCTTGGCCTGCTCCAGTTGGTTACTGGCCTGGTAATACTCGCGGTTATCGGATTTGCGCCTGCTCCAGAGCCGGTCGGCCTCCTGTTCCAATTGCTCCCGAATCTCCCCCAGGCCGCTGATCCCCGCCGCCGCCTGAAAGAGGATGCGGCCAATGTCGTTGGAGGCATTGAGGATCTGCTCCCCGCCCGCCACCAACCGCTGATGATTGAGGCCGAACATCTGGTCGAAAAAATGCCGGTCCACCTGCCCAAGGAAGGGGATCAGGTCATCCTCTGTCAGGCTGGCACCCCCCGGGGTCTTGAGGGTGTTATGGCGCGCCTTGACGCGGATAAAATCCAGATGCCCGTTGTCCGGGTCGCCGTGCCGCTCCAGACAGGCACCCAGGCGCATCTCATTGTAAGGATGCAGAAAGTTGTAGCGAGAGCGGGTCTCAATACCAAACAGCAGATCCTGAATGGCATCGCGCAGAGTGGACTTACCGGCCTCGTTGGGCCCGACGATAAAGTGAAAATCCTGTTCCCCCCTCGGCAGGAGCAGGGACCGGTCCGTGAATTTGCCATAACGCAGGAGATCGAAGCGGGCGATGCGCATGGTCGGCCTCACTGAGCCCGGCCGAGATGGGCCAATAGATCCGGCGTCACCGCCCGGACGAGGTCCGCCACCTCGCCCATGCGAATGGCCTCCAATTCTGGCAGGGCCGTAAAGAGTTCCCGGGGGGCCCTGTCCACCAGGGGACGCAAATCATCCAGCAGGGACTTGAGGAGGTCCGGGTCTTCCGGGGCCGCCGCGAGAAAGGCCTGCAAGTCGGCAAGGGCATCTCCACGGGCGCTCAGGAGTGCCGCGTCCCGCGGGGGCTGGGTCTCCACGCACACCTTTTCGACCCACAGCCGATCCAGGCCCTGGGCCGCCGCCTGGCCCAAAATCTCCTCCCGCAATTGACTGGCCAGACCGAAGAGTTCGCCATGGGCCGGGGTCTGGCCCCGCAGGACCAGGCGGACGGCCAGATAGAGGTGTTGCGGAGTCGTAGCGATGAGCCCCTCGAAGGCCCGGCCCACCCGGCGCACCACGGCTTCCAGGGTGGGGTCCGTCGCGACCTCCACCTCCAGGCGCTCCCAGCGCAGCACGGCCACCGGCAGAGGCGTGACCATCTTGATGCCCGCCTCATCGGCGGTGACCAGGAGAGCCCCCCGTTCCCCGGTCTCCCGGCTATGCCGCCCCTGGAGATTGCCTGGAAAGGCCACCCAAGGGTCGCGGTGCAGAATGGCGAACTCATGCACATGGCCCAATGCCCAGTAGTCATAGCCCTTGGCGGCGAGTTCGGCCAGGGTACAGGGGACATAGCGGGCATGACTGGCGTAGCCCTCCAGCGCCGTATGCAGGACACCAATATTGAGCCAGCCGACCAGGGGAGGCGGATAAGTTGCGGCCAGGTTTTCCAGGGTCGCCGCCTCGCGATAGCTCCGACCGTGGAGGGCCACCTTTAGGGCGTCAATCCGGAAGCTGCTGGCCTTGCGATTTTCAAAGATGTGGACATTGTCCGGCAAGATCAGCTTCCGGGTCATTTCGCTCTCGGCATCGTGATTGCCGTGGAGCAGATAGACCGGAATGCCGGCCCGGTTCAGCCGCCCCATTTCCCGACAGAAAAAATGACCGGTATTCGCGTCCTTCCAGTTACCGTCATAGAGATCGCCGGCGATGATCAGGAAATCCACCGCCTCCTCCAGGGCCAGATCCACCAGCCGGACGAAGGCATCGCGAGTCACGGTGCGCAGCCGCTCCACCGGGGCATCCGGATAAGCGGACAGCCCCGTGAGGGGGCTGTCCAGGTGAATGTCGGCGGTGTGGATAAATTTCATGAGAATCCAGGAGGGCTGCCGGGAGATTTCCCCCTCGTGCCTAAGGGGACAAACTCACCACAACATAACGCCTTCTCGCTCAGACCTCCAACTCGGATCGGTCGAAATCAGCAGGCACCCCACCCTCTCATGCGGGCGCCGAACCGCGAATCAGGTAGTCAAAGGCCGCCAGCGCGGCCTTGGCGCCATCGCCCATGGCGATAATGATCTGCTTAAAGGGCACCGTGGTGCAGTCGCCCGCGGCAAATACGCCCGGCATCGAGGTCTGGCCCCGGTTGTCGATCTCGATCTCGCCCCGGGGCGAGAGCTGGAGCGTCCCCTTCAGCCAGTCGGTATTCGGCAGCAGCCCGATCTGCACAAAGACCCCTTCCAGGTCAAGCCGGTGCGAAGCACCGCTGACACGATCCTGATAGACCAGGCCGTTGACCCTGTCGCCATCGCCCGTGACCTCGGTAGTCAGGGCCTGGGTGACGACCGTGACATTGGCCAGGCTGCGCAGCTTGTTCTGCAATACCGCATCGGCCCGCAGGGTCGGGTCGAATTCGATGAGGGTGACATGGCAGACGATGCCGGCCAGGTCAATGGCCGCTTCCACGCCAGAATTACCACCCCCGATCACTGCCACACGTTTGCCCTTGAACAGGGGACCATCGCAATGGGGACAATAGGCCACGCCCCGCCCCCGATATTCCCGTTCGCCCGGGACCTTCATCTCCCTCCAGCGCGCCCCTGTCGAGAGGATGAGGGTCTTGCTCTTGAGGGTCGCGCCGCTGGCCAGCCGGACCTCGGCCAGGCCATCGGGGCCCATCGCCAGGGCCTCGGCACGTTGCAGATTAATAATGTCCACTTCGTACTCGCGGACGTGTTGCTCCAGCCCGGCCACCAGCTTGGGACCGTCCGTCTCCTTGACCGAGACAAAATTCTCGATGGCCAGGGTATCAAGCACCTGGCCGCCAAAGCGCTCGGCAATGATCCCGGTACGGATGCCCTTGCGCGCCGCATAGATGGCGGCGGCGGCACCCGCAGGACCGCCACCGACGATGAGGACGTCGAAGGCCGGCTTCGCCGCGATGATCTCCGCCTCCCGAGCGGCGGCCCCGGTATCCAGCTTGGCCAGAATCTCCTCCAGGGTTAGACGGCCCTGATCGAAGGGTTCCCCATTCAGGAACAGGGTCGGCACGGCCATGATCTGACGGTCATCGACCTCCTGCTGGAACAGAGCCCCATCGATCATGGTGTGGCTGATACCAGGATTGACCACCGCCATCAGGTTGAGGGCCTGCACCACATCCGGACAGTTGTGGCAGGACAGGGAGATAAAGGTCTCGAAACGCAAAGTCCCCGGCAGGGCGCGGATTTGCTCGATAACGGCGGGCTCGACCTTGGGTGGATGCCCCCCGGTCTGCAGCAGGGCCAGCACCAGGGAGGTGAATTCGTGCCCCATAGGGATGCCGGCAAAATGAATTCGAGACGTTTCTCCCGGACGACCGACGGCGAAGGAGGGGCGGCGCCCATCCTGACCGTCATACCGGATACTAACCAGCGGGGACAGAGGCCCTAAATCCTCCAACAGCGCCTTCATCTCCTGAGCCTTGAGGCTGTCGTCGAGGGAGGCAACCAATTGGATGGGTTGCCGCAAACGTTCAAGATAAGACTTGAGCTGGTTTTGGATGTTGGCGTCGAGCATTGACTTACTTCCCATGACAGCAGGGTTGGGCATAGACCCGGTCACCCCCGCCACTCGGGGCTGCGGAGTGACCGGGGCTTGGAGACTCCGGGCTTAAATCTTGCCAACCAGGTCGAGGGACGGCGCCAGGGTGGCATCGCCTTCCTTCCACTTGGCCGGGCAGACCTCACCGGGGTGCGCCGCCACATACTGGGATGCCTTGAGCTTGCGCAGCAACTCGGTGGCGTCACGACCAATACCGCCGGCGTTGATCTCAATGATTTGAATCCTGCCGTCAGGGTCGATGACGAAGGTGCCCCGTTCCGCCAGACCCGCCGCCTCGATCATGACCCCAAAGTTGCGGGTAATGACCCCGGTGGGATCACCGATCATGGGGTAGCTGATCTTGCCGATGGTCTCAGAGCTGTCGTGCCAGGCCTTGTGGGTGAAGTGGGTGTCGGTGGAGACCGCATAGATTTCCACCCCCAGCTTCTTGAATTCAGCGTAATGATCGGCCAGGTCGCCCAGTTCGGTCGGGCAGACGAAGGTGAAATCGGCCGGGTAGAAGAAGACCACGGACCACCTGCCCCGGAGATCGGCATCGGAAACGGCGACGAACTTGCCCTGGTGGAAGGCGGTGGCGTTGAAGGGCAGGACTTCGGTGTTGATGAGCGTTTGCATGGTGGCTACCTATTGGGTTGGGGTGAAACCGAGACGATGGGTGCATGGTAAAGAGCACCCGACCCGGCAGCCAATTGATTGTTACGATGTCGGTGATAGGTATTGACTATGTATTATCCCTCCTATTATTCGAACACTTACTGCAACAGAGCAGCGGGCAGAACGATGTTCCCGATCGCGCCACGGTTCCCATGCCAGCGCTGATCGTCAAAGCAGCCGGGGCATCCTATCCGGGGCCCGCGGCCAACGAATACCTGTGCCTGAACGCCGCCAGGAAAGCCGGCATCAGCACACCGGATTTCGCGCTTTCCAATGATGGCCAACTACTGGTGCTCGACCGATTTGATCTCCTCGAACAGGAAGACGGGCGTATGGAACTGCTCCGATTCGAAGATATGGCCATGCTCCCCAGCTTTAGGGTCAGGGACACCCTGTCCGATCGCAAATATCAGGGGAGCTATCAGGCCGTCGTTGAACTGCTCAAACAACATCAACTGCCCCGAGAGGATCCGCGCCGATTCTTCGAGCAGGTCGCCGTTTCAGTGATGGTGCGCCATGGTGATTCCCATCTCAAGAACTTTGGGCTGTTCTATCGCTCGGCCACCGACGCCTGGCTGGCGCCCATGTGACCCGGCGCTCCGACCTTGGTCAGCTAAAGGGTTAAAGGGTAGCCCCCCAGCTCCGACTTTCGATCGCAAAATGCTGGAATGGTCGGGTCCTTAAAACCAGTGTTTACTGCGCAGGTACCACAACTGCAGGGCGACGACGGCCGCCGTTGCGGCACAGAGCAGGAGGAAGGCCCAAGGCGCTTCGGCCCCGGGAATGCCGCCGAGGTTAACCCCGAGTAATCCCGTAATCAATCCCAGGGGCAGGAATATGGCGGTGACCACCGACAGCAGGTACATCCGCTTCTCGGTCTTCTGGGAGAGGCGCTGCAGTAGTTCCTCTTGGGTGACAGTGGCCCTATCCCGCGATGCCTCCAGTGCTTCCAAGTAGCGGGTGGTCTGGTCGGCCACCTCGCGCAGCCATGCTCGGTCGTCCTGTGCCAGCCAGGGCACCTTGGCGGCAGCGAGGCGCAGGAGAGCATCCCGTTGCGGGACCAGGTAGCGACGCAGACCGATGAAGGTTCGTCGCAGGTCGGCCAAGGCCGCGTTGATCTCCTCCAGGCGGCCTTCGTCCACCTGATTCTCGAGCTCGTCCGCCTGCATCTCAAGTCCCTCGATGACGTCGTCCATTCGCTCGGCGAGGCGGTCGGCGATCATCGTCAGTACCTCGCCGGCGTTGCAGGGTCCGCGCCCGCGTTTGATCAATTCCTCCACGTCCTGTATCGCGCGCAGCCGCAGCTTTCGGCAGCTGACCACCCGGTGCTCGCTCGCCCAGATGCGGACGGACACCATGTCGTCTGGCTCTGCGCCCGGGTTGAAATTGATGCCTCGCAAGATCACCAGCACGCCTTCCTCGTGGTGGAGTAAGCGGGGCCTGGTGTGCTCCGCCAGCAGCCCGTCAGCCACCGCCTCGTCCAGCCCGCTTTCCTCCCGTATGTAGGTATGGGTGTAGGGGTCCGGGAAATCGAGGTGAATCCAAGTCAGTCCAGCCGTGAAGTCGGCCCCGTGGACGTCGTCCCAGTCAAGGCGCTGCCCGCCGCCCTGACCGTCCAGGCGGTATGCGCAGACGAGGCCACGGACGGTCGGTCGATCGGTATCAGTCATGGTTCTTTGCTTGGGAGTAGGGGGGCTGGGCGGTTCCAAGGGATCGAGCCTCCCAGGGATCAGTCGGTGCGCCCCAGGTTGCCGTGCAGTGTCATTTGAGGGAAGGGGATCTCCCAGGCATATTAAGTACAGGCGTCGACACACCAGCGTTGAATCGAGCGTCGGAGCCGGTTGTAGACATCGGCGAGCTCTCCGTCGAAATCGGCGATCACCGCGATATCCAGGTCGGAGTGTCGCCGTGCTCAGGATGCGAAACGGGACATCCCAGTCCCCCTTTCGCCTTGCGCTCGGCGACAACCAT
>JBGAUE010000026.1:0-50704 GCA_044228795.1 Chromatiaceae bacterium
ACAGTGACCGCCGACTCGACGTCGGAGCCCTTCCGCTGGCGCGCGGCCTCCTGTGCGCCCCCGCCGCCTCGGGCGCGCCCGAATAAGTCGCCCAGAATATCGCCGATATCACCCCCGCCGCCGCCCCCGCCGCCGCGATTGCCGAGCCCATCAGCTGATCGACTCGCCGCGCCCCGGTTGCTGGCCGCCCGATCTACTTGGGGTCTGTTGGCTTTGAAGGCCCCGGTCGTCGCCGATCGGGTCTCGGGCCGTTGAGTGCTGGCGGCGACCCCCTCGGGCCGGGTGGCGCGCTGGACCTTGCTGTCCGCCAGCGCCGGGCGCTTGGCCGCTTGATCCACGGGGCGCCGGGCCGCCGCGCCGGCATCGGCCCTGGGCTTGGCCTTGGCGGCGGCCTTATCCTTGATGGGAGTCTTGGGGCGAGCGTCCGCTGCGGCTGGCCGGTCTTTGGCGCTATCGAGCCTGCCCTGCCCGCCACCCTGGCGATCCTTGAGATCAGCCACCCCGCCGCCAGCCGACCCCGCCGCGCGCACCCGGTCCCTATCCGGGACCTTGAGGGACCCGCCCCCCCCGCTAAGACGCCCACGCGCCTCATCCCGATCGATGCCGCCCCGCTTACGCTGATCCGCAAAGCGTACCTGGGTGGCCTGATCCCGGTAGCGCACCCCGCCGCGACGCTCGGGGTTGTGGTTCCAGCGGTTGAACTCGTTGCCGGAAATGCCTTTGTTGATATTGATGTCGCCGGTATTGACACGGTTGCGGTCGATGTCGCGGTTGATATTGATGGTATTGGGGCTGCGCCAGTTGTTGTTGTGCCAATAATTCGGCTGACTCCAGTAGGAGCCACCACCCCAACGGCCTGGACCGCCCCAGTAAAGGTGATCGTCGTGGTTGTCCCACATAATAGCGGCGGTCAAGAGCCCCCCCACCAAGGCCCCCGCTCCGAAGCCGATGAGTCCGGAGTTGTAAGAAATATCGGGGGTGGTAACGACGGTGGTCGTGGCTGGCTGGGACGCCGCATAGCCATAGGCCGCATCGGTATAAACGGCCGGATAATAGTTCGTGGCGGGCGGCGTGGTCTGGCCATAGACCTTCGCCGGATCGTAAGTCGGCACATAAACCGTCTCCGCACTGGCGGGCTGGATGACGATAGTATCCCCCGCTTTTTCGACCCGCTGCTTATCGTTGCTGTTCAGATTGCCCGCCAGATCCGCCTCCCGGCGCAACTTCTGGATAGCATCGATCACATCCTGCATTTGGCCCAGTACGGCGTCGCCCAGATCTTGGGTCCAGTCCAGATTGTCGCTCATGAAGCCGAGCAGGCTGGGGAACTGGACCAGAACCTTGACGCTTTCGTCCCAGGGTTCGCCCCGAACCGCCTTGTCCAAGTCCTCGCCCTTCAGATCCTCATGTTCCTCTTGCCAACGATCGGCCTGCACCAGGTCGAGTGGATAGGTCGAGGCCATCAGGATCTGGGTGAGCAGGGCATCGGGATAAAGAGCGATGGGGGCAACCATCTGCTCGATTTGGGCCATCGGCATCGGGTCTTTGGGTGGCTCAGCGGCCGGACTAAGAGGTACGAAACCCCATGCTGCGGTCACCATCAGAACCGCAAGCAGGCGTGATTGGATGGACATTAGAGAGACCCTCCGATTGTCGATGTCGTGTGCTTAGAGGCTAGTTGGGAACTGGGTGGCAAGGGCAGGCGAAAGTATAGCCAAGCCCAGAGGTTGCGCAATAAATCCGCCGATTACCAAGGAACTTATGTTGTAGCGCTCACAGCAGGATAGATCCCCGGGATAACTAGGGACAGCTTGGCGCAGAGCAAGACAGCCAATTCAGAATATCCGCTCGCAGCTTGTCTGGTTGAGCAGAGGAAACCGAATGCCCCGAGGTCGCGTAATAGGGGTAATAGAGCGATAGGGTGCCGGGAGACGCGGTTTCAGTCGCGACAGGGGACACATAATGCACCCGGAACTCCCCAATGCGCTGATCCACAGTTTCCTTACCAGATACGACGTCGATCTTCTGGACCAGGTCCCTATAGCGCTCCAAGGCCTTGGGTAGGGCGGGCGAATAGATCACCAGATCGTATTCCGCGTCAGTCAGGAAGGTTTTGACGAAGGGCAGGTTTTCAAGAAACATGCGCCCATACCTATCCGACTCATCAGGGTTGATGTCATAGAGCAGGCTTTCGCGACTGAACAGGGTAAAGGCGGCGTAAACCGTCATGTTCATGCCCATCAGATAGCAATCCCAGGGTTGCAGGGCGCCAAAGCGGCTCAAGAGGGTATTATTCTCGCCAGGGATGCCCGCATAGCAGCCATCGGGTTGAGGGTCCCCGCTATTCAGCAATTCAGCCTGATACGCCAGGGATTGCTGGAAGGCCATCAGTTCACCCAAGGCCCTCCCGGGGAGTGATGCCGGGTTAAGCACCGGATCGACAAAGGAGCCATATCCCATCAGATCGGTACCCAGAATATCGGGGTCGATCAGCCGATAGGCCTGGTGACGCGCCTCGGAGCTCAGGCCCTTAATGCGTGTGACATCGTAATCGAGAACCTTGGAGAGGATCTCGACATCCCAGAGGCGCTCAATAACGTAGGCCTCCAGTTCATCCGTCCAGGTGGTGCGCTTCGTATAGTTGTAACGATCCCGTCCGAATTTGGGAAGGTAGTAAAGGATGGCACAATTCATCGGCGTGTTGGGAACCAGCGGAGGGAGATCCTCGGCGGCACAAGTACGCAGATATTCACCCGCATGCCCGGATTCGGTTGCCACTTGGTCGATCACCGAGTTTGGCGCCAGATACATGTCGCCGGTAATCTCATCCTGATAGAAGCCACTCAGCTCGGGTTGTATCAGGATCTGCCGGCTGAATTGACGCGCCACCAACCCGGGGGTGAGTGCCGCAGTCGGCCCATAAATGGCATGAAAATGCTTACGGACTTCATCGACTAGGGATTTATCCTGATAAATCGCCTCGCCATTAGCATATTGGCCGTGAAACAGCAGCAGATTAAGCAGGGTCGTAACCCGCACTCCGGCATAGCTTTCTCCGACCATGACGACCTCATTAGCCCGAAGATCGGGGTGAGCATCCAGGAATCGGAGCACGACGCGCAGGATCTGGGCCGCGTCGATAAAGGGATTGAAATTGCCCTTCAGGAAAAATTCGCTGACCCGGCCGGCCTGGGTGTCGGCATTCGGTGAAATGTTATAGGAAAAGCCCGTAACCGGGGCGTCGATATAGAGCAAATTGCCCATCCTGGTCCAGCTATAGGGATTTTTGGCATAGCCAGCATCGGGGGGCCTGACATGTTCCCGATCCAGGGTATAGGGTGCGGTGTTCATGCTGAACAACTGGGTCGAGGTGGGCGACCCGGGACCCCCATTGATCAATACAAATAGGGGCTTTTTGGCAACATCCGCATCCGCGGGCAGGTAGGAATACCAGATACGGGATTCAGAGGTCTCCAGATCCAGGACGCCTGTCTCCCGATCCTGAAAATAATAGGCAATGGGCTCAATGATGGCATAGCCCGCCCCGCTGTTGGTCGAATCCAGACCAATAGGATCATCAGAAGAGCTATTGCAAGCCGTCAATGCTAACAAGTTCGTGGACAGTAGCGCCGCGGCTAACCAGTACAGGGAATGTTTAGCTTTCATCAATAGTCCCGTGGAATAGTATCCCGAGCGGAGGAGGCTGAGCCGCCGGGCGGACCATAAGGGGCGACGACCGCCCCAACGAGGGCCTGGGTGCTGGGGCCCTACTCCGCCGTACCGTGGAACCTCTCCCGCAGACGCTGGAAGACGACGTAGAGCATGGGAATCAGGAAAATACCCACACAGGACGCGGCCACCATGCCACCGAACACGGCGGTGCCGACGCCACGCTGACTCGCCTCGCCGGCACCGCTGGCGATGACCAACGGCACCAAGCCCAGGATGAAGGCGAAGCTGGTCATAAGCACGGCGCGAATACGCAGTCGCCCGGCATTGGCGGCAGCCTCCAGGATGGTCCGACCTTGCCGGCGTTCGTCCATGGCGAACTCGACGATCAGGATGGCGTTCTTGCTCGCCAGCCCGATGAGTACCACGATGCCGACCTGGGCATAGAGGTCGTTAGGCAGACCGGTGATCCAGAGGGCTGACATGGCACCGAGGATGCCGACGGTGACCGACAGCAACACCGCGGCGGGCATGGACCAGGACTCATAGAGCCCCACCAGGAACAGGTAGGCGAAGAGTACGGCCAGCCCCAGGACGATGGAGGTCTTGCCGCTGGCCTGTTTCTCCTGCAAGGCAGTGCCGGTCCACTCGAAGCCAAAACCGGCGGGCAGGGTATTGGCGCTGATATCTTCCATAGCCATCAGGGCGTCGCCGGAGGCCCTGCCCGGGGCCGGGCTGCCCTGGATGGTGGTGCTGCGGAAGTTGTTATAACGCTGGATCAGCTGGGGTCCGAGGATCAGTTCAGGCTCCATGAAGGCACGCACTGGGACCATCTCGCCCTGGCTGTTACGGATATTGATGCGGTAGACGTCGTCAAAGCGTTGACGATCCTGCTCCTCGCCCTGTACCTGAACCTGCCAAACCCGTCCAAATTTATTGAAGTCATTAACATAATAGCCCCCAAGAGTGGCCTGCAGACCCATGAAGATGTCGCTGATTGCGACCCCAAGCGTCTGGGCCTTCTCGCGGTCGATATTCAGGAAGACCTGGGGATTATTGGTGGCCCAGGTGGAGAAGACCCGTTGCAGAACCGGATCCTCGTTGGCGGCGAGGACGACGGCACGCATGACGGCTGCCAGTTCCTCCGGTGGGCGCCCCTGCAGGTCTTCCAGCTGATACTCGAAACCACCGCCCGTCCCCAGGCCGATGATGGGGGGCAGGTTGAAGGGCATGACCCGGGCCGAGGGGATGACGGCGCTCTCGCGTGCGAAGCGATTGATCACGGCCTCGACCTTGAGGTCCAGGCGGGTGCGTTCCTCGAAGGGCTTGAGTCGGCCGAGGATGAAGGCACTGTTGGACTGGACAACGCCGTCGATGATGCTGAAGCCAGGCACGGCCAGGACATGGGCAATGGCCGGATCCGCCATCAGGATCTTCTCGACCTTTTTGGCCACCTCCAGAGAGCGGTTAACCGAAGCGCCCTGGGGCAACTGGACCTCGGCCATGAAGGCCCCTTGGTCCTCCTCCGGCAGGAAGCCGGTGGGGGTGACCTTGAACAGCCAACCGGTGGCAAACCCGATGCCAGCCACCAGCACCAACACCAGGATCGCGACCCGCACCAGCCGTACGACGATGGCGGCATAACCATCGCGAATCCCATCGATGCCGCGCATCACCATGCCGATGAGCCCGCGCCTGTGGCCACCGTGCTTGAGCAGGATGGCGCACAGGGCCGGCGATAGCGTCAGCGCATTGATGGCCGAAATCAGCATGGAGAAGGCGACCACGGCAGCGAACTGCTGGAAGAGCAGACCGGTGATGCCAGGGATGAAGGCTACGGGCAGAAAGACCGAGAGCAGCACCAGGGTGATGGCGATGATGGGCGCAGTGATCTGGCCCATGGCCTTCTTGGCCGCCGCCCGGGGGTCGAGGCCCTCGGTCTCCATAATGTGCTCCACCGCCTCGACGACCACGATGGCATCGTCCACGACGATGCCAATGGCCAGCACCACCGCCAGTAGGGAGATGGTGTTGGCAGAGAAGCCAATCATGAGCAAGAAGGCGAAGGTGCCCACCAGGGCGACCGGGACCGCAATCAAGGGGATCAGGGTGGCCCGCCAACTGCCGAGGAACATAAACACCACCAGGATGACCAGGATGAAGGCCTCGAACAGGGTATGGATGACCTTCTCGATACTGGCGTTGACGAAGTCCGTGGTGTCGTACATGACCACATAGTCCAGGTCGTCCGGGAAGCGCTCGGAAAGTTTTTCCATGGCGGCCTTGATACCCGCGGCGGTAGCCACGGCGTTGGCCCCGGGGGCGAGATAGATGGCTATGGCCGCGGTGTCGCTGCCGTCGAGCCGGCTGAAGGAATCGCGCTGTTTGGAGCCCAACTCCACCCGGCCGACGTCGCTGACCCGCACGGTGGAGCCGTCCGGGTTGGCGCGCACCACGACCTTCTCGAATTCCTTGACGTCGGTCAGCCGGCCCTGGGTCTGGAGCGTAATCTGGAACTGTTGGTCCGGCGTCATGGGCTGGGAGCCGATGCGCCCGACCGCGGCCTGGATATTCTGGCCCTGGATGGCGGAGACGACATCGGCAGGGGTAAGCCCCAGGGCAGTGAGCCGGTCCGAGTTCAGCCAGATGCGCATGCTGTAGTCAAGGGGGCCGAACTGGAAGACCTCGCCGACGCCGGAAACCCGCGCCAGGGTGTCGACGACATTGATGGTTGCGTAGTTGCTCAGGAACAGGGCGTCGTAAGACTCCTGGGGCGAGGTCAAAGCCACCACCTGGAGCATGGCGGTGGACTTCTTCTTCACCGTCAGGCCCTGACGTTTGACCTCCTCGGGGAGTTGGGCGGTGGCCTGGTTAACCCGGTTCTGGACATTGACGGTGTTGATGTCGGGGTCCGTGCCCAGGGCAAAGGACACATTGAGGGAGTAGCTGCCGTCATTGGCGCTGCTCGACTTCATGTAGAGCATCTGGTCGACGCCATTGACCTTGGACTCGATGGGCTGACCAACCGTGGATTCCACCACGGCCGCAGAAGCCCCCGGATAACCGGTGCTCACCGACACTTGGGGCGGGACTATGTCTGGAAACTGGGCCACCGGGATCGCCGTAATGGCAATCAGCCCGGCGATGGTCAACACCACCGAGATGACGATGGACAGCCGCGGGCGGTCAATAAAGACGTCGGAGATCATTCGGACTTACCCCCAGCCGCATCGGTCACCGGTGGAAGCGTGGCTTCCGGCTCTACGGACTGGGGCGGTGCGGCGCTCACCACCTGGCCAGGCCTAACCTTTTGCACCCCGTCGGTGATCACCAGTTCACCCCCCTTGAGACCCTCGGTCACGGCGACATTGAACCCCTGGTCAGCGCCGGTCTTGATGCGCCGGATCTGGGCCTTCTGCTCGGCGTCCACGATCAGCACGAAGATGCCCTGCTGATCCACTTGCAGGGCGGACTGGGGGATCAGGATGGCCGTTTCCGGGGTCCCCGCCTGGAGAACGACGCCCACGAATTGGCCATCCACCAGGATCCCGTCCGGGTTGGGTAGATCGGCGCGCAGGGTCACGGAGTCAGTCGTCTGGTTCGTGGTCACGTCGATGAAGTCGAGGCGTCCGGTGTGATCGTAAAGGGTCCCGTCCGAGAGACGGGCTTGCACCACCGTGTCCTGAGGATCGCCGCCCTTGGCCTTGATCTCCCGTCGGGCCTCCAGTAGCTCCCGCTGGGTGAGGGGGAACTGAACATAGATGGGATCCCGGCTGACGATGGTCGCGAGCGGATTCGACTCGGGCCCCACCAGATTGCCAACGGTATAGCCCGCCATGCCGATACGCCCCGCCACCGGGGCGACCACCTGGGTATAGCTGAGATCCAGCTTGGCGGCATTGAGGGCCGCCTGGGCCTGTTGAATAGAGGCCAGGGCGATGGAATCCGCCGCCTGAAGTTCGTCCACCTTGGCCTGGGCGATGTTCTTGGCCTTGATCAGCTCCCTGCCGCGGGCGAGCTGGGCTTCGGTGTTTTGCTGCTCCGCCTTGGCCTTGGCCAGGTCCGCCTCGCGCTGCTCAACGATAGCCTTATACTGGTCGGGCTCGATCAGAAAGAGAACCTCGCCGATCGTGACCTCCTGGCCCTCCTGGAAGCGCCGCTCCTTCAGGAAGCCCCGCACCCGGGCGCGTAGCTCCACCTTATCCACCGCCACCACCCGGCCCACGAAGGAGACCAATTGATCGATCGGCTTCATGACTGCAGCCATGACCTCGACAGTGGGCGGGGACGCAGAGGCATCCTGGGGTGCCGGCCCATCTCCCTTGCCGCAGCCGGCCATCAGGAGGGGGATGGCGATGGCAAGTAACCAGGAGAGGGAGGGGATGAAGGGCTTGCTGGGCATGACGGACTCCGGCGCGGACTAGGGTTCCATTCATTCTCACATGCCCCCCCGCCCGACGCGAATTTTCCATGCCGCTTGACGAATAGCCCGCGCCAATGCGATGGTTCTCCAAGGCGGACGCGGTGGCGTCACCAAGACCTTAAGCACATCAACTAGAGGTGGAAAATGACAAGTTCGGAAAGAGATGCCGGCCTCATTGAGGTATTGGTGGAGCGGCTGGAACAACAACGCCTGCCCCGGGCCCTGGACCTCTTGGCCATGGTCGATCGGGGCGAACGCCTCAGCGACCTGGATATCTCCTTCCTGGAGGAGGCCCTGCAGGATGCGAGCGATGTCAAACCCTTTTTCGACCAGCATCCCGAGTGGCAAGACCTGGCCGGTCGCATGGTGCATCTCTACAAGGACATAACCACCAAGGCCTTGGCGAACGAGCAAGGCGCCTAGCTGATTCGGGTTCCGGATTCTTCTTTAAGGAGTTAGAGAGGGCCTGGGGATGACTGAAAACGAGAGCCAAGGCTCCCTTATCCAAACCCTCGCGGGGCAGGTACGTGGCTGGCTGGCGGATCGCCGCGCCACGCGTCAGCGCGAACGCGAGAGGGCCAAGGCCCTTGCCGAGGCGATCGAGGAGGTCGTCTCCGGTGTCGAGCCCAAACTCCGGGCCCTGAGCGGCTATCAACGCAAGCTGGGTCCAGAAATCCAGCGCTTTCTGGATTTCGTCGCCGACATCATCGCTCAGTTGCCCCCCGCCATTGAACTGAGCCGCGCCGCCTGGCAGCGGGATCCCCAGGTCAATGCCTTCTTCGCGGCCGCCAATGACCTGCCCATCGCCCTCTCGCGCGCACCGGAACTGGTCGACTACTTCGAGCGCGAGCCCCTCGCAACCCAGGCCTATTGCATCATGACCTCGACCCGCCTGGAGCGGCAGGTCTTCGGTATCGGCCTCCAGGGCGATATGCTGCAACGGGATCTGGCCCAGACCAGCGTCGGCTTCGTGGAACCCCTCATCATGGCGCCCTCGCCTTCCGAGACGGCGGTGCGCAAAGAGGCTGTAAACCGCGCCCTGCACCTTTTTATCGGCTTTGCCCAGGCGCAAGTCGCCGAGACCCTCGGAAAACGCGAAGGACTGGAACATGAGCGCCATATCCAGGAGGTGCGCCTGCGCAGCCTGCGCACTCGCTCGCGCGGCCTGGATGCGGATGGGAAGGCTCGGGATGAGATCCTGGCCCTGGAGCAGAGCCTGGCGGAAAACGCACGCCAGATGGAGACCCTGGGCGGTCCCCTCATGGGTCTCGATGCCACCCTTGAACAGATTCGGGCCCTGTTCGCGACCTCCGGGGACCAGATCCACCTCGCGCATATCCCCCTGCGTTTGGACCGGTTGGGGATCAAACTCGAAGAAGACGACAATAAGACACCAAACCCCCTGGTCAACGATCTCGCCCTGATCGAATTCACCGTCGGGTCCCGGCGGCGCGTCATCACTCTGGTACGCTGCCCTCGGGGGGAAATGCTAACCATGGCGCAACTTGTCGAGAGGGTGGACCCCTTTCTGGCCTCCCAACTCGGCATCCGGGGGATGTGAAATCAGCGATCTCCGTTCATCTCGCTGCCCGCCGGTGGGGCGGCGGGGTCCAAAATCACCCGAGGGTTCCTGTGCGCCTTGGTAACCTCACCAGGATCGCCTATCTCCTTTTGACCCTGGCCGCGCCTCCCATTCTGGCGGGCGAGATCTTGGAAGGGGTCAAATCCCGTGGCGTTTTGCGCTGCGGGGTTAGCGAGGGCATCCCCGGCTTTTCCGAGCAGGACCCCGATGGGCGTTGGCGAGGTCTGGATGCCGATTTCTGCCGGGCCGTGGCCGCCGCCGTGATCGGAAACGCCGAAAAGGTCACCTTCGTTCCCCTTTCGGCCTCGGAGCGCTTTCCGGCCCTGCAGGCCCGCAAGATCGACCTCCTGGCTCGCAATACCACCTGGACCCTGGTCCGGGAGGCGGTCATGGGGGTGCAATTCGCGGCCACCCTCTTTTATGACGGCCAGACCTTCATGGTACCCACGGAGTCCCCGGTGCAACGTCCTGCCGACCTGGACGGGGCAACCATTTGCGTCCAAAAGGGCACGACCAGCCAGCGCAATCTCCAACCTTACTTCGCGCGTCAGGGGCTTTCGATCAAGCCCCTGGTGATCGACTCCGCTAAGCAGGCCGCCGAGGCCTTTTTCAAGGGCCGCTGTCAAGCCTTTACCTCCGATAGCGGACAGCTCGCGGGTATGAGGCTTCTGGCACCCGCCGGACGCCTGGCCTACCGGATCCTACCCGACCTCATCTCCAGCGAGCCCCTGGCCCCGGCGGTTTGGGGGGGGGACCAACAGTGGGCCAGCATGGTCCGTTGGGTTCTGTTTTCCCTCATTCACGCGGAGGTTTTGGGTATCACCCGTAGCCAGGCCAATAACCCGCCTTCGGATTATTTCACCTCCATGCTGAGTTGGGACGAGCGGGAGGTGGACTCCCTGGACAAGGCCATAGGGGTGCCCAAGGGCTGGGGGAAGCGCGTCATCGCCGCCGTAGGCAACTACGGCGAGCTGTTCGACCGCAACCTGGGGGCAGGCAGCGAGATCGGCCTGGAGCGGGGTCTCAACCGACTTTGGCTGGATGGCGGCCTCATGTACGCACCGCCCTACAAGTAATTAGGCCAAGGCATGACCGACTTACAGATCTACCTGACCATCGGGGTCTTCACCAGCGTTATCCTCCTGATCGCCCTGGACGTGATCGACATGACGGTGGCGGCCCTGCTGGGCCTCTCCGTCTTGGTCCTGACGGGAGTCTTCGACCACAATGACATGTTGGACACGGTCCGGGTCGCCAATGGTCCCATCGCCCTGCTGTTCGGGGGCATGGTCGTGGCGCGCGTCCTGGCCAAGACCGGGATGTTTGAACGGCTGGGCGCCATCTTTCTGCGTGCCACAGGTGGCAGTGGCCAACGCTTCCTGCTCCTGCTGGTAGGCTTGGTGGCGCCAATTTGTGCCCTCCTGCCCAATGCCACCACCGTCATCCTGGTCGCCCCCATCATTTTGGGCGTCTGCCGGGCCCTCAAAATTGACTTCGTCGGCCCCCTGATTCTCACCGCCCTCATCAGCAATTCGGCAGGAATGCTGACCCTGGTGGGTGATCCGGCCACCTTCCTGGTGGGTAGCTCCATCGGCCTGTCCTTTGGCGATTATCTGCGCAGGGTGAGCCTGGGCGGCCTGCTGGCGGTCCTGGCCATCATCCCCCTGCTGCCCTGGCTTATGCGGGACATCTGGCGCCTGCGCCTGGAATTGCCCGACCCAGGACCGCCAAGGCCCATGGAGCACCTGGTCTTCGGAATCTTCGCCTTGGGGGTGCTCCTGGTCATGGTCGGGCTCTTTCTGTTTGGCGAGAGCCTGCCGAGTTCGGTCCCGCCACCGTCGGTTGCCATCATCGCGGCCAGCCTGGCCTTGCTGGTGATCAACAGCGCCCGGGTGGAGCCCGTGGCTAACGTGCTGCGCGATTTGGACTGGAATACCCTGATCTTTCTGGCCGCCATCTTTTCCCTGGTCCAAGCCTTCACCAAGACCGGACTCCTGCAGGGCCTGTCTCTGCAACTCTATAGCTGGTTTGGCTCCGAGATCACCCTGGTAGCCCTGGTTATGCTGGCGGGCATTGGTGTTCTGTCGAGCCTGCTGGCTAACATCCCCGTCGTGGCCGCCTCCCTCATCATGGCCAAGGGCTATCTGGTGGCCGCCCAGGCCGTTCCGGAGTTTGCCCTAGCCCCTAGCTTCACCGACTGGCCAGCGGCAACCTTGCCCCTCTTCATCGCCATGATGTTCGGCGCCACCCTGGGGGGCAATGCCACCCTGATCGGGGCCTCGGCCAATATCATCAGCGTCGGCATCTGCAACAACCAGGGCAGCCATGTGACCTTCCTGCGCTTCGCCCGCTATGGTGTGCCCATCACCCTCGCCCAGCTTATAATGGGCGCCCTTTATGTCCTGGCCTTGACCAGCATCCTCGGCGCTGAGTCCCTACCCCCCTTGGCGGAGATCATGCCATGAAACCTGTCCTCATCCGGCTCGTCCGGCCCCTCCCCGCCCTGACCCTGGCCCTGCTGGCCTCGGGCTGCGCCAACACCCCGGACTCCGGGACCTCCGCCATCCTCGGCAGTGGCACCGATGTCACCGTCAGTGACCCAGCACGCCTGACTCGCAGCGGTTTTCTCAGTGATTACAAAAGACTGGCACCCGTTCCTTGGGCTGATGGCGTTCAATGCTGGAGCGATCCGCAACTGCGAACGGGGACCTATGACAAGGTGCTCATTACCCGCATGAGCGTCAGGCTCAAAGACGGCCAGGGGGATGGTATCGACCCTACCGACCTCAAGGCCCTGACGGATTATTTCCATCAGGCCCTGGTCAAGGCCCTGTCGCCCAAGCTCAAGGTCGTTGACAAGGCCGGGCCGGGCGTGTTGGCCCTGCGCATTGCCCTAACCGATCTGGTGCCGACCAACGTGGGCGAAAGCACCCTCGGTACCCTGGTTCCCTATGGCTTCGTCGCCGAGATCGGGTCCGGGGCTGCGACCGGCCGGCCCGCCGGATCCACCCCCTATCTGGGCGAGACCGGCATGGAGTTGCAAGTCATCGACGGCGGCACCAAAAAAATCCTCGCCGAATGCCGCGATACCCAGATCGGCCGTAAGTATGCCGCGGATGATAAGAACGGCGTCGGTGGCGCCGTCCAGACCTGGACCAGCGGCTATGTCAACTCCTTCCAGGCTTGGGCCTACGCCAAAAACGCCTTCGACAAATGGGCCGCGCTCATTGTCGAGCGTTTGGGCGCCCTGCGCGGGGCAAAGCCGTAGCTTAATGGGAGGATGATCCCGGTTAGGGCCGATACCAACACCGGGGTCATCAATCCGTCTCCCAACTCCGCTCACTCTCCGGATGGGAACTCTGAGTGATGACCCGGGGTTGCGACCCGGCCGCCAGGACTTTGACAGGCTTGTCGCGACGACCTAGCCGCGGCAAGTCTTCCGAGTTGGCCAGCCGGTCCTGGCGGGCGCGCACCCCATAGCCAATGGCCGCTCCACCGGCGGTCGAGAGTGCCAGCACCCCCAGGGAGATCATCTGAGTCATGAGCAACAGCAGTCCCGCGCCAACGCCACCAGCGATGATAAGACCAGTCTTGGCCTGACTGCCCAGCCGAGCCCGGTGTTGCTGACGTTGTGCCTGACGCTGGGTATTTTTGATCTCCCGGTTTTTTTCCTGCTCCACCCGCGCCCGGAGCTGTTCCTTTTCCCGTGAAAAGCTGGCCTGGGCCTTGGCCAGAGATTCCTTGCGGGCACCGGTGGCGATGGCGTTGAACCAGAGGGTCGTCATGGCTGCCAGGGTAACGCCCAGGGCGCCAAAGAGCGGCCAGGTTTGGGTGAGATCCGTTTTCAGGGCCGTATAGACCAGCAAACCCGTGGAGCCCTGAAGGAAGAAGATACCAATCAGGAACTTGACGAAACTGGAAAGATTCAGCGTCAACATGGCGATCTGGGCGACGGGGGATAAGTGAGCATGCCAGGATGATAACGGATTCCAGCCTCGGAAAGACCCAATCGATGAGGAGGGAGAGACCAGAAGCCGCCACGCGTTCGTAGGAGAGGGGCTGGCAGGGGGCTCGCCCTGAATTGCCACCTGGTTCGTCAGAGACTAGAATTCGCGCTCCCTAGCCGGGCGGGCTTGGGGCCGGATGGACGCGACCGCGCCGACGGGCTTCCCCGCCCTTCCCTTCTCATTCACTCAGGCAGTCTCCGCCCCATGGCTATCGAACGCACCTTTTCCATCATCAAGCCCGATGCTGTCGCCAAGAATCACATTGGCGATATCTATCAACGTTTTGAGCAGGGCGGCCTGCGCATCGTCGCGGCGCGCATGTTGCACTTGAGCCGCGAACAGGCCTCGGCCTTCTATGCCGTCCACCAGGAACGCCCCTTCTTCGGCGAGTTGGTGGATTTCATGACCTCGGGGCCCATCATGGTCCAGGTGCTCGAAGGCGAGAACGCCATCGCCCGTAACCGCGAGTTGATGGGCGCCACGGACCCAGCCAAGGCCGCCCCCGGCACCATCCGTGCGGATTTTGCCCAGGAAGTTACCGAAAACGCCGTCCATGGCTCCGATGGCCCGGATACCGCCGCCGTAGAAATCGCCTTCTTCTTCCCCGAGGGCGTCTGCGAGCGCACCCGCTGAAGGTAAGGCCCCACTCTGCGGGCGGGGCGTCGCACGTCTCGCCCGCTTCCCCTCGTAACTTCCGCAGTTCCGGCCCCGTGACACATCCCATCCTGGTACTGGCCTCCACTTCCCCTTTCCGCCGTGAACTCCTGAAGCGGCTGGGTCTGCCCTTTCTGATTGCCTCCCCAGAGGTGGATGAAGCGCGCCAGCCCAACGAGTCACCGGAGGCTCTGGTGACGCGGCTAGCGGAAGCCAAGGCCCGGGCGGTGGCGGCTGAATACCCTCAGGCCCTGATCATCGGCTCAGATCAGGTGGCCTGCGTCGATGGCGAGATCCTGGGCAAGCCCGGCAATCGTGAGGGGGCCCTGGCCCAGCTCACCCTGGCCGCAAACAAGTCGGTGACCTTTCAGACCGGGTTATGCCTCCTGAACAGCGCCACCGGACGGGCCCAGGTCAGCCGTGAACCCTTTCGTGTCCTCTTCCGTGATCTCAGCCAGGATCAGATCGCCGGCTATGTGGACCGGGAGCGGCCCTTTAATTGCGCGGGGAGCTTTAAGTCCGAGGGCCTTGGCATCGCCCTGTTCAAGCGGCTGGAGGGCGACGACCCCACCGCCCTCGTTGGCTTGCCTCTCATCCGGCTGGTTGCCATGCTGGCGGCTGAGGGCCTGGATGTCCTCAACCATCCGGGCTGAATCCGATCCAATCCTTACCCCTCTAGCCCCAGCCCCGCGCTGTTATCTCGCCATGGGATAGGCCCCGCCTGTCATCTCGACGAAGGCGCTAACCATGGCCGTGCCCAGGCGATTGGCGAGCCGCTCGAACAGATCCCGCTTGGCGGTGAATTCCACCAGCTTCTCGGCCCCGATCACGTCGCGGGCAACCGATTCCGTGCTGCCCAGCTTGTCGGACAGGCCCAACTGGATGCTGTCCTCGCCGTTCCAGAAGAGACCGCTAAAGATCTCCTCACCACCCTTGAGCCTGTCGCCCCGGCCTGCCTTGACCACCTTGATGAACTGCTGATGGAGTTGATCCAACTGGCCCTGCAGAAAGGCCCTTTGGGCCTCGGGCAGGGGGGAGAAGGGGTCGAGAATGCCCTTATTGGCGCCGGCGGTGAGCAGGCGTCGTTCGATGCCCAGATCCTCCATGGCTTGCTGAAAGCCAAAGGCATCGAGGCGGACCCCGATGGAACCGATCAGGCTGGCCTTGTCCACATGGATGGCCTCCGCCGCCACGGCGACATAGTAGCCCCCCGAGGCGCAGAGATCGGCGACCACGGCATGTACCGGGATATCCGGGTGCTTCTCCCGGAGGCGGCGGACCTCGTCATTGATCTGGCCCGCCTGTACCGGGCTCCCGCCGGGACTATTGATACGCAGAATGATGCCCTGGGTGTTTTTATCCTCGTAGGCCTTATCCAGAGCCTCGATGACATCCTGGGCGCCGGCCTGGGTACCGGCGGCTATAACACCCTTGATATCGATCACGGCGGTATGCTTCTCCGCCGGTGACAGGCGATCGATGAATTTGTCCTGCCATAGCGTCCCCAGAAGGACGAGGAGGTAGGCAAAGGTGAGCAGCTTAAAGAAGATGCCCCAGCGCCGGCTGCGCCTCTGCTCCCGCAAGCTGTCCGTTACCACCCGCTCCAGCAGGGACTGTTCCCAGCCCGCCTCACCCGGCCCCGGACCTTGGGGAGGGACCTTCTTCCAAAATTTCAGGTTCATGGCGTCTTCATTTGCTCATTGTGAGGGATACCGCTGGCGGGGCGGCGTCCGTTAGTGGAATCCGGGGGTTTGTTCGCCCCACCGTAAGCCGCCGGCAGGGGCGTTCGCAAGGTATGGGCCAGGAATATCCTTACCTCCAGCTCGCGCCTACCGGAACGGCCAAAGGCGAAAGCCGGCAATTCCTCGACATGCTCGAAATAGGTCCGCAGGGATGGGAGGTCCTCCTCGATGTCATCCTCTCGCCCCATAATGAGGGCATCGTGACCGACAAAAAGCTCCTGGTCAGGGCGGAAGGCAAAGTGGCGTTGGTCCTGGCCGAACACCACGACAGGCAGGGCACCCCCCAGGGCATGATCGATCTTGCCGGCGGTGATCCAATGCGGCACCACCACGAAGAGATCCTGACGGTCGAGCAGACCGCGCGCCTTGAGTTCGTCACGCAGCGGCGTCCACTCCATGGCCTCCAGGGTCGGGTCCTTGGCGAGGAGGGTTGGGAACCAGACGCGGCCCAGTCCCGTCGCGGCATGGCCGACGATAAGGAAGACCAGACAGACCAGGGCGGCGGCAGAGGCGATCGCCCACCACCGGGGCCAACCTTTCGCGGCGGCCCGCGCCAGGTAAGCCCCCAACACCGGGTAGAGCAGCAGCCAGCCGGGCATCTGCCAATGAGGCAGGCCACGGTTACCCCAGAGCGGCACGATGGTGAAAATAGCGATGGCGGGCAGGGCCAGACAGAGGCAAAACCAGGATCGCTCGGCCCCGCGCCCGGCACGCACCGCGCCCGAGGCAGCCATCACCAGGGGCACGAAAATCCAGGGCAGGATCCACACCATCTGGCCCGCGATATTGGTGAACACCTGATCGACCCTAATGCCTTGGGGCAGGCCCCGCCCCGCCTGGAAGGCAATGGATACCCAGTGGTGTTGCATATTCCAGACGAGCGCTGGAGACACCACGATGAGGGCGATCAAGGCCCCTACCCAAGGCGCCGGGTGCAGCAACCAGGTCCGCCGCGCAGGCACGTTAACCAGATAGATCAGCAGGCCCAGCGCAAACAAGGCGCCATGGTATTTCGACAATCCCGCCAACCCGAGCCACAGGCCCGCGAACAGCCAGATCGTCCAGGGCGAAGGCGGGTCCCCGGCGGGAAAGAAGCCACGTGCCAACACCAGGGCGGTGGCCAACAGGAAGAATTGCAGGGGGCCGTCGGGCACCACCCCGCCGCCAGACAGGGCAAAAAAGGCCGACAAATTGAGCGCCATGACCGCCCAGACGCCGGCTTGGGCCCCGAACAGCTGCCGCGTCAGGGCGAAGAGCAGCCATGAGGAACCGGCGAACAGGAGGATAAAGGGCAGGCGCGCCGCACGGCCATCTCCCAGTACCGGCATCAAGGCATGGATGAGCCAATAATGCAGGGGTGGGTGATCGAAATAGGAGAGCGAGAGATCACGAGCAATCGCCAGGGTATAGGTCTCGTCAACCCCCAGACCCAGGGTCGCGGCCAGGACCAGACGAAAGACGAGGAAGGCGCCAATGAGCGCCAGTACCGCCCTTTCCGGACGATCAAAATCGTAAGTTCGGGGAAGCGGCATTGAAATTTACGAGAGCGGGACTATTCCCGAAGCCGGTTCGGAATGGGGCGGATAGAGGAGGCCATGGAGCCCATAGGCCAGGAGGGCGACAAGCAACCAGGAGACCAGGATATCACTCAGAAAGTGGCCACCGGCGGCCAGTCGTGCCCAAGCGACGAGGAGGCTGTATCCCAGGGCCATGCCCACCCAAAGCCGGCGCCGGGGTGCGAACACCAGGCCGACGACGACCCAGAAGCAGGAGCCGGCGGCATGACCCGAACTGAAGGAGCCACCCCCCTGATCGGAGGGGACGAAGGCGGGGGTAAAGGTCAGGGTGCCCCCGAATTCCTGGCAATCTACGGGTCGCGCGCGACCCCAATGTTCCTTAAGGATGCCATTGACCAGGAGTCCCGGCCCCAAGGCCAAAACCAGCAATAGAAAGGCCAGGTCCCGACCCCCGATCCCCACACCGAGGAGCCAGCCGCGGCGACGGGCCAGCCACAGACCCACCAGTGCCGGGGTTCCCAGAACCAGGAACCAGTAGGTAGATAGAAACACCAGACGCTCGAACCAGGTCCCACGGGCCGCGAAGCCTACCCCCGGGGTATAAAAAAGGCCGGAAACGGCGAGATCCATCTGGGGCAGGAGGATGAAGAGCGACCCGACTCCCCCGAAGACCAGCCACAGCCAGAGAGGCGCCTTGAGGAATCGGCGAGCCGGGCCCGGGCGAATCTTAAGCGGAGGGATCGGAGACATAATACAAAAGCCACCAGCGATGGAGTGGTTCGGCGCAAGGGTCTGGCTGGCCGGCGATGACCTCCCGCAAGCCCTCCTTCGGACAATCATACAGGAGCCTTTGCCGGTCCAGCCGGAAACCCGGGATCACCGCCCACGGGGGGTCCCGGCTCAGTAGCCAGAAGCCCCCGGCTCGGGCGATCCACTCCCGGTCAACCGGCGGGGCAATCCGGCCACGCAAGTATTCCGAGGCCCGAAAGGGGCCAGGCCATTGGGTGATGGCCAAGCCAGGGGCATAAAACCGCGTCATGGCCACGAGTTGATAGCGGTTGGCGAAAACGGGGCCGGACAGGCGCTGCACCTCCCTGGCCAGAGCCTGGAAGCCATGGGTCTCGTGTAGGATGCGTTGCTGACTATCGGGCAGAGGCAGGATGCCGATCCTGGCATGGAGGACATAGAGGCTGACGAGCAGAACATTGGCACCCGCCGCCCCCAGCAAGGCGCGGTGATAGCCCTCCGTCGCCAGGAGCGCCAGAGGAATTCCCGTCAGCAGGTAGAGCAAGGCCCAATTAGGCTGAACGGTGCTGAAGGCCGCCACCAGACCAAAGAAGGCCAAGGGGAAGGCCGTCCCGGCGAGCAGGAGGGCGCGAGCCGCGCGATCATGAACCAAGGGGCTAGCTTGGATACGGCCACGCGCCCCCCGCCAGAGCCCCGCGACCAGAGGAAACAGCATCAGGCCCCAGAAGGCGGCCTGAATACCCAGGAAGCTCAGGACGGCCAGCAGACGTGCGCCCAGGTCGGCCTGCTCCAGCTCGGAGGTGCGCTGCGGCAGGGTCAGGGCGGCCCCGACCGGGTCGGTCGGGTTAGCACCAGTGGAGGTGGAGAAGCCGTGGCCGAACTGAAAGCGGATGCTAAGCCAGTCGTTCTGGGCATTCCAGATCAGGTTGGGGGCGAAGAAGACCAGGGCCATCAGGGCCCCCAGGTAGGGCCAGGGTGTGCGCAGGGCCTTGGGGTCCGCCCAGAGGATGGCCCAGAGGAAGACAGGACCCATGAGCACCATGCCGTATTTTCCGAGCAAGCCCAGCCCAGTGACCAGGCCCGCCGTTACCCAGCGACGGCGATCCTGGCGCAGGGCGGCCAGCCCCTCATGCAGCGCCAGGGCCCAGGCCAGGGCCAGGGGGGTATCGGGAGTGGCCAGAACACCGGAGACCAGACCCGCGAAGGTCGCGCTTGTGACCACCAGGGCCAGAACCTGCTGCCGGGTATCCAGGCCACAGAGTCGGTAGAAACGGATGAGCACCAGCAGGGTCAGGGTCGCAGCCAGGAGATTACCGAGCCGACCCGCCAAAGCCGAGCTGGGGACCAGCCGCGCGCCCAGGCCCAGCAGGGCCACCCCAGGCGGGTGGTCGAAATAGCCCCAGTCGAGGCTGAGGGCCCAATTGAAATAGTAGGCCTCGTCCTGGGTCACCGGGAGCACCCAAGCCGCCCACAGCCGCCAGAGGGTGATCAGGACCAGGGCCCACCACAACCAACGAACGGCGGGATCGGCATCCGGGATGGTTCGGCCCGAGGGCATGGCGCTCCCCTTGGAAGGGTGAAGGGTACAAGGGGATCGGCTGTCCGCCCCAGGCTTCATAGCTTACAATAGTTGGGCCTGCGGGGAGCCGCTGGCGCTGCCACAGGAACTAGCCGCCATGTACGACCCGTCCTCCGCGCGAGGCTTATGCCCGCCGCCTGAACTCGCCATCATCATCCCCACCTACAACGAGGCCGACAACGTCGCCGAGATTGTCCGGCGGCTCATTGCCTGCCTCCAGGGCATCCCTTGGGAGATTATTTTCGTCGATGACGATTCCCCAGACGGCACCGCAGAGAGGATACAGGAGTTGGCGCACGGAGATGCCCGGATCCGGTTGTTGCGACGCATTGGCCGCCGCGGCCTCTCCTCAGCCTGTATCGAGGGCATGCTGGCGAGCACGGCCCCCTTTCTGGCGGTCATCGACGCCGATCTGCAGCACGACGAGACCCGACTGCCCCTGATGCTGGAGCGTATCAAGGCCGGGAACCTCGACCTGGTCGTCGCCAGTCGCTACGTGTCCGGCGGCAGCCTCGGCGACTGGAGCGAGAACCGGCAATCCATGAGCCGTGTTGCCAGCCGCCTGGCCCAGCTTCTGACTCATGCCGACCTCACCGACCCCATGAGCGGCTTCTTCCTGGTGCGGGCCGGGATCCTGGAAACCTGCGTCCATGACCTCAGCGGCATCGGCTACAAGATCCTCTTCGACATCCTGTCCTCATCGCCCCGCCCCCTGAAGTTTGAGGAAATCCCCTACGGCTTCCGGCAGCGCCAGGCCGGGGAGAGCAAACTCGACAACGCCGTCCTCTGGGAATACGGGCTTACCCTGCTGCAAAAGCTCCTAGGCCCCCGCATACCGGTACGCTTCATCGCCTTCTCCCTCATCGGTGGCTCCGGCGTGGTGGTGCATCTGGCGGTGCTCTGGTTCCTGAATCGCCTTCTGGGGGTCTCCTTCCTTGTCGGCCAGACGGTGGCCGCCCTGGTGGCCATGACCACCAACTTCTTCCTCAACAACAGCCTGACCTACCGCGACGTCCGGCTGCGCGGCCGCCAACTGATCTGGGGCTGGTTCTCCTTCGTCTTGGCCTGCGCCGTGGGCGCCATCGCCAATGTCGGCATCGCCACCTACCTCTTCGAGGGCGATTCGGGATGGATTCTCTCCGCCCTCGCCGGCATCCTGGTGGGCGCCGTCTGGAACTACGCCGTCACGGCCGTCTATACCTGGCGAGGCAAGGCCGGCTGAGTTTCATGGCTGCCCCGCGCCTGCACCACCCCATCACTCCTGGCCCGGACGGGTTCATTCACCCTTCGGGCCGGATAGCCCCGGTCGAACAGGCGCCCTGCCCGGCCGGGCCCGGGAATCAGACCTATCAGACCTCTCCTGCCGCCCAAGCCGCTGACAGCAACTCCGCCTGCGCCAGCACCGTCTTGACCGCCTCCTCCTGCAGGTCCGGCGGATAGCCGTACTTGTTCAGGATGCGTTTGACCATCACCCGAATCTTGGCCCGCGCACCCTCGCGCAGGGTCCAGTCGATGGTCACACTCTTACGCACCTGGGTGATGAGTTCAGCCGCGATAACCCGCAGCTTGGCGTCGCCCATGGCGACCACGGCGGACTCATTGGCAGCGAGCGCATCGTAGAAGGCCACCTCGTCCTCGCTCAGACCCAGGTCCTCGCCCCGCCTGGTGGCGGCGTCGAGTTCCTTCGCAAGTTTTATCAGTTCCTCGATCACCTGCAGGGTCGAGATGGCGCGGTTATGGTAGGCGTTCAGGGTCTGTTTGAGCTTCTCCGAGAAGACCTGGCTCTGTACCAGGTTGCGTCTGGAGCGCACCTTCAGCTCGTCCTTGAGCAGCTTCTCCAATAGCTCGGCGGCGACGTTCTTGTGCTTGAGGCCGCGCACCTCGGCCAGGAATTGGTCGCTCAGGATACTGATGTCCGGCCTTGGCAGGCCGGCGGCGGTAAAGACGTCGATTACCTGGCCCTCGGTGGTGATGGCCTTGCTCACGAGCTGGCGGATGGCGGCGTCGATCTGTTCCGGGGTCTTGCGGTTGTTCGTATTCTGCTTGCTCAGCGCGGCCTGGATAGCCTGGAAGAAACTCAGGTCATCGCGAATCTCGGTGGCCTCATCACTGGCGGCGCAGAGGGCGAAGGCGCGGGAGAGCTCCGTGACCACCTGCACCCAGCGCTGCTTGCCGTCTTCCTGCTCGAGGATGTGCTCCTGTCCGGCGGGGATGAGCGCGAGGCGTTCGGCGGGTTTGCCGGTCGTCCATTTTTCCCAATTGAAGCCGTGCATCAGGTTGCAGGCGATGCCGTGCTTCTCCAGCATCACGGCGATGGCCTGGGCGGTGTCGAAGGTCGGGTGGCCCTGGCCGCCGCTCTCGGTATAGGTGGCGAGGGCACGCTTGAGCTGATCGGCGAGACCGAGATAATCCACCACCAGCCCGCCGGGCTTGTCGCGGAAAACGCGGTTCACGCGGGCGATGGCCTGCATGAGGCCGTGGCCCTGCATCGGCTTGTCCGCATACATCGTATGCAGGCAGGGCGCGTCGAAGCCGGTCAGCCACATGTCCCGGACGATGACAATGCGGAAGGGGTCCTTGGCATCCTTGAACCGGTTCGCCAGCTTGCGCCGCGCATCCTTGCTGCGGATGTGCTTCTGCCACTCGGGGCCATCCTCCGCGCTGCCGGTCATCACGACCTTCAGCGTCTCGGCCTCCCACTCGGGCCGGAGCTTGATCAACTCGTTGTAAAGATCCACGCAGATACGGCGGCTCATGCAGACGATCATCGCCTTGCCGTCCATCGCCTCCAGGCGCTTCTCGAAATGCGCCACCAGGTCGGCGGCCACCAGCGCGATGCGTTTCGGATCGCCCACCAGCGCCTCCAGCGCGGCCCACTTGGTCTTGAGCATTTCCTTCTTCGTCAACTCCTCGCCTTCGGTGATTTCCTCAAACTCCTCGTCGAGCTTCGGCAGCTCGGCGGCGTTCAGGCTCAGCTTGGAAATGCGGCTCTCGTAATAGATCGGCACCGTGGCCTGGTCCGCGACGGCGCGCTGGATGTCGTAGATAGAAATGTAATCGCCGAAGACTGCCCGCGTGTTCGCGTCCGTCTTTTCGATGGGCGTGCCGGTAAAGCCGATGAAGGACGCATTGGGCAGGGCATCGCGCAGGTTGCTGGCGAAGCCGTAGGACATCTCGCCGGTCTTCTCATTCACCTTGCCGCCGAAGCCATATTGGCTGCGGTGCGCCTCGTCCGCGATGACCACGATGTTCTGCCGCGCGCTCAGCTCGGGCATCGCCTCGCCCTTTTCCGGCATGAATTTGTGGATGGTGGTGAACACCACGCCGCCGCTCGCCCGGTTCAGCAGCTCGCGCAAATGCTCGCGCCCGCCGGCCTGCACCGGCGTCTGGCCGAGGATGTCCGCGCAGCGCTGGAACTGGCCGAAGAGCTGGTCGTCGAGATCGTTGCGGTCAGTGAGCACCACCAGCGTCGGGTTCTGCATCACCGGATGCCGCACCACGCGCGCGGCGTAGAAGAGCATGGAGAAACTCTTGCCGCTTCCCTGCGTGTGCCAGACCACGCCCGCGCGACGGTCGCCCGGCTTGCCGCCATACATCCGGCCCGCCCAGTAAGTGCCCGCGTCGTCGCGAGTCCCGCCGGCGTCGGTCATGCCACTGGCGCGCACCGTTTCCTCCACTGCCGCGTTCACCGCGTGGAACTGATGGTAGCCAGCGATAATCTTGTGCAGCGCGCCCGAGTCCGGGTCTTCCTCGAAGACAATGTAGTGATGCAGCAGGTCGAGGAACCGCTGCCGCTCGAACACCCCGCGCACCAGCACCTCCAGTTCCAGCGCCGTCTTGGGTGCATCGCCCTCGCCATCGATGGTGCGCCAGACTTTGAACCACTCCTGGCTCGCCGTCACGGAACCCATGCGCGCCTGCAAGCCGTCGCTCACCACCAGCGCGGCGTTGTAATGCAGCAGCGTGGGAATCTCCGCCTTATAGGTTTGCAGTTGCGCATAGGCGCTCCAGATCGTCGCGTCGTCATCCGCCGCGTTCTTCAGCTCGATCAGGGCCAGCGGCAGGCCGTTGACGAAGACCACGATGTCCGGCCGCCGGTTGTGCTGCCCCTCGATCACCGTGAACTGGTTCACCACCAGCCAGTTGTTCGCCCGCACGTTGCCGAAATCCACCAGCCGCACATGGTCGCCCGCGATGCTGCCATCGGGCCGGGGATACTCCACCGGCACGCCATCGCGCAGCCTCCGGTGGAAGGCGCGGTTCGTCTGGTTGAGCGAAGGCGTCCCCACCCGCAGCACCTTGCGCAACGCCTCCTCCCGTGCGTCCTCGGGAATCGCCGGGTTGAGCCGCCGGATGGCCTCGCGCAAGCGGCGCACCAGCACCACGTCGCCAAATGCATCCCGCTCCGCCGCGGGTTCTCCGGGGGCCAGCTGCGGCCCGTGACCGAGTGCATAGCCCAGCTCCGCGAACCATGCGAGGGCGGCGTCTTCGACGATGGATTCTTTGAGACTCATTGTGTTGTCGCGCCTGACGTGGTGTAAGCCTGCCGTTCGTGAGTAGGCGTCTTCGGGAAAGCGAGCATCAGTTTCCGCTCCCGAACCAACTTCGAGAGGTATTGGTCCCGTAGTGTCTCCGGCTTCCGCTGAACCAGCTCCGCAAGCGAGCGCAGCATCACGAACCGGCCATCGCATAGCTGCAAAATCACCCCAATCAGAACCGCCCGATCAACTTTTCCCTTGGCACGGGGCTCCGCTGCCAGGGCTTCCAAACTGCCACGCAGCTGGGCCGAGAGAGCGCTCAGGTCGTCAATGACGGGCAGCGCCAGTTGCTCCGAGACCAGACAACCATTCGCATCCCTGTTTTCACCCAAATTCGGGGAGCTCACGCTCAAATTCTGGGGGCTCGGAGCCGAAATTCGGGCAGGTGGCCCGAATACGTCATCGGGCGTCGGGATCGCCTCCCCCGGCAGATGGTAAACCGCACCCCGCCCGCCGGTGGATTCCAGCATTCCGGCCTGGGTCAGGTGCTGGAGCGTCTTCGACAGATCCACCGGATGCTCGGTGGTAACGGCCCGAAGCCGCGCGTGGTTCACTGTTCCCTCGCTGGCCGCCAGTGCCAGCGCCACCCGTTCGATGTGGTTCAGATGCTCGAAGCCTGCTCCAAACCGCCCCTTCAGTCCCGCCATCACTTCCTCGGGGAAAAGATCCACCATTCGCAATTCCAGCAGAGTCTGGTTGTAGGGCACCGGCGTGTCGTGGAGCTTCGGCGGATTCCAATGCTGCGTCCGCCAGCCGTGCAAAATCTTCGGGATGCCCGTGCCCGCCTGCTCGCCGACGCCCACGAAACGAAACATTTTGTGCAGTGTCCGGTTCCGGCAATCAGGCTCACCGCCCTGCAATGCCACCTCCACAGGAATGCGCATGAGCCCCGGATTCCGGAAGCCAAACATGTCCGGGCGTTTCACCACCAGCACCGCCGCCCGGTCCGAATAGTCCGCATGAACCAAAACGTTGGCGAGCGCCTCGCGCAGCGCCTCATGCACTGGCGTTTCATCCTTCCGCTCCCCTTTCTCCAGTTGAAAAGGAACCTTCAAGTCCCCCGTGAGCTTCAGATACACCTTGCGGTAGAAGTCGTAGAGATTGCCAGACCACTTGCCGTCCAGCGTCACACGGTCGATCCACCGCTTCTCAGTCCGCGCCTCCGGGCGTTCCTGGTAGTCCAGCATGTAGTTCGGCAGCTCCTCCTGAATGGCCGTGAAGCGCCCGAACATCAGCAAACCCGCCACCGTCAGCCCGCTCTCGCTGGTCTCGCGATCCTTGCGCCAGCCGCCGATCTGCCGGAGAAACTCCCAATCTTCCACCGCATTCCACGGGTGCCCTGGCTCGCGATTGGCAAAAATCTGCCGGTAGGCGCGAAAAGTGCCGAAATCGATATCATCCATGTTGTAGCCGCGCAGAATCCGGTCATCCCGGCTGTCCTCCACCTGCTCGGCGAGCATCCGCCTCACCTCGTCATCCGGCAGCGGGCGATCCCCGTCATTGAGCCGTCGATAGGTGTGGCCCGCGAAAGGATTCGTCGTCAGATGCACCGGACGCTGTTGGCGCGTCGCCCGAGGGATTTCAACGACGATGACCGTCCGTCCTTCGAGCTGGATCTCCCGCACCTGCGCATCGGCGAGCAGGTTGGCGCTGACCTTTTGGCGGTTGTTCAGCGCGTCAAAAAGCTCCTTCCGAACCTTGGCCACGTTCACCACTCCCTCGACGATGAAATGCTCCTGCTTTTCCCGCACCCCCAGCAACACAATGCCGCCTTCCGTGTTAGCGAACGAGCTGTAGGTGGGCCAGAAATCCTCCGGCAGCGCGCCCTTCCCGTCGCGCCCCGCCGCCAGTTTGCACTCCAGGTCCACGGACTCCCGCAGTAGTTCAAGGTCGGCGATGGAATGGATGTCGATCAAAACGCGGCCTCCAACTTGGATTCAAGACCCGCCACGCGCAACTCCCCGCTCAGCAGCGTCGGCAGCAGCGTGTCGCGCAGGGTGGCGAGGGTGCGGGATTGTTCTTCGTTGGCGTGGATTGCCGAGAAGATGGGAGCAATCTGCGAATCAAAGGCCGTGAGCACAGGCTGCGACGGGATGACCTGCTTGCTCATGTAGGCGTGATTCCGATTCAGCCCTGGCACCGCCGAGTCGGCGCTGAGGTTCGCGAGGTTGTGAAGCGAAAGCGCGTAGTAGAGGAAATAGAGGCTGCAGCATCCGCCCTTGGGTTCGACGTAGAAGGTTGTGTCGATCGGATAGAAGTCGCCATGCGCCCAAGTGACAACGCCGGGATTGCCCTTGCGTCCAACAACGATGCCGGGGCCAGAAACAAGTTTCTCATCGTGCCAGCCAACCGGGCCGTTCGCGCCATAGACGCACACGGGGCCGTTCTTTCGGTCCTCCGCTTTTAACGGCTTGCCGTATGCGAGTTCGATGACTTCTCCGAGCGTGTTCACTTCCCAGCCATGCGGGATGTGGCCGAGGGCCGTTTCATCAAACGTGGCGGGGAAGAGGGCGGCGGTGGCTGAGTCGAGGGCGGCGGGCTGGCGGGCGTCGAGTTTGGCGCGGACGGGGTCGAAATCCACGAACCAGCTCTGGAAGAGCGCCCGCGCCATCGCCTCCAGCGTCGCGTTCATCCGCCGGTTCAACTCGATCTTGTCGTCCAGCGCCCCAAGCACCGCCGCGATGGCTTTTTGCTCGGCGAGGGGTGGGATTCGGAGTGGAAACTGTGGGAACTCGATGAGGGCCAACCGCTCAACGGTGCTGCCGTGAATCGTGCGCTCACGAATCACTTCTTGGAACTCGGGGCCGAGGTAATAAAAGAGCAGGAAGCGGCTATCCAACTTCTTTGGATCTGGGCGCATGAGACCCATTCGGCGACCAAGACAGCATCGAAGACCTTCGGGGATAATCGCGGCCTCACCTAACTTTGTCTCATATGAGAAGACGACATCTCCGGGCTTCGGGGTGACGCGTCGTGTCCATTTTGCGAAGTCTTCCTCGGAAACATGATCACTGGCCGAGAGGTCGATGCGGCCTTTGTTGAGGCTAGTGATGCCGAGGAAGACCGGTCCGGCATCCAGTCGCGTCGGTGTGGCGTGTGGGCCATCGAAGACTTGGCAAACCTCGCCGACGGTTGTTTCCAGGAGCTTACCCGCCATAACCCAGCCCCCTGAGGTTTGCTTCCACCTTCGCCGGGCCTACGGCGGACAGGTTGATGGCCGGACCAGATGGATTGTTCGCGGTCATTTGAAGCCGAGTCCTTTCAAGTTGGCGCGAATTGCGGCTTCGAGTTTGGCCGACTCCGCGAACTGGGCGTGCAGCTCGGCGACGAGGCGCGGCATCTTTTCCTCGAAGGGGTCGCCGTCATCTTCGACTTCCTCGGCGCCGACGTAGCGGCCGGGGGTGAGGACGTAGCCGTGGCCGGCAATCTCGGCGGTGGTGGCGGATTTGCAGAAGCCGGGGATGTCTGCATAGGGCGCGGCCCCCTCTCCCCGGCCCTCTCCCACGAGGGGTGAGGTGGAAAGGCGGTTGCCGCGCCAGGCGTGGTAGGTGGCGCTGATTTTCTGGAGGTCGGCGTCGGTGAGTTCGCGGTGGACGCGGTCGATGAGGGTGCCGAGTTTGCGGGCGTCGATGAAGAGGGTCTGTTTGCAGCGGTCGCGGAAACCGCGTTTGGCATCGACGTTTTTGTTTTTTGCGAGGAACCAGAGGCAGACGGGGATCTGCGTGCTGTAGAAGAGCTGGCCGGGGAGGGCGACCATGCAGTCCACGAGGTCGGTCTCGATGAGGGCGCGGCGGATGTCGCCTTCGCCGGACTGGTTGGAGGACATGCTGCCGTTGGCGAGGACGAAGCCGGCTAGCCCGGAGGGTGCCAGGTGGTGGATGAAGTGTTGCACCCAGGCAAAGTTGGCGTTGCCCTTGGGCGGGACGCCGAACTGCCAGCGCACGTCGTCGTCCTTGCGGAACCAGTCGGAATCGTTGAAGGGCGGGTTGGCGAGGACGTAGTCGGCGCGCAGATCCGGATGGAGGTCGCGGCGGAAGGTGTCGGCGTGCTCGGGGCCGAAGTCGGCCTCGATGCCGCGCAGCGCGAGGTTCATGACGGCGAGGCGGCGGGTGGTGGCGTTGCTCTCCTGGCCGTAGATGCTGATGTCGCCGAGCTTGCCGCCGTGGGATTCGACGAATTTCTCCGACTGCACGAACATGCCGCCGGAGCCACAGCAGGGGTCGTAGATGCGGCCTTTGTAAGGTTCCAGCATCTCGACGAGGCAGCGCACGACGCAGGACGGGGTGTAGAACTGGCCGCCGTTCTTGCCCTCGGCGCTGGCGAAGCGGGTGAGGAAATACTCGTACACGCGGCCGAGCAGATCGACGGAGCGGTGGGTCTTCTCGCCCTCGCTGGCGGCGGTGAGGCTGATCGTGGCGATGAGGTCGATGAGTTCGCCGAGGCGGTGTTTGTCGAGGCCGGGGCGGGCGTAGTCCTTGGGGAGGACGCCTTTGAGGCGTGGGTTGTCGCGCTCGATGGCGACCATGGCGTCGTCCAGGATCTTGCCGATGGTGGGTTGCTTTGCGCTGGCCTGGAGGTGGGACCAGCGGGCCTCGGCGGGGACCCAGAAGACGTTCTCGGCCTTGTATTCGTCGGGGTCTTCGGGGTCCGCGCCCTCGTAATCGCCTTCACCTGCGATGAGTTTGGCGCGGTGTTCCGCGAAGGTGTCGGAGATGTATTTGAGGAAGATGAGCCCGAGGACGACGTGCTTGTATTCCGCCGCGTCCATGTTGTTGCGGAGCTTGTCGGCGGTGAGCCAGAGCTTAGCCTCGAAGCCGAGGTGGGCGGTGGAGTCGTTTTTCTTGCTGGGGGCCTTCGCCATGGGATTGCCTGTTGCCGGAGGAGGGTATCCAGGGGCCTTCTAACTACCCGGTCCGCGGCATTCTAGCTGATTTGCCGGGTCTGCCTGGCCAGCTTCGCACCCTGAGGGGTGAGGTATGCCTGGACCATGAGGCAATAGGTTCAGATGGCCCAATGCACCTTGTTCTGCACTGCGGGAGCCCGGTGCGGGCCGAGCCCGACTGTATAGCCCATCTCCCCGAACCAGGTCAGGGCGGCATTTTCGAGAACGGATTCGGTGAGACTCATCTGGCGGGGAATTCCAAACGGTGGGTCTCTTGAATCTTGTCCCGCCACGCGTCTGCAAGCTGCGCCGCCGCGGCGAACTCCGGCCAGCGCCTCACGGCCGCCTGCACCTCCTCGATGATCGTCGCGGCGCGGCCCCGCTTCATCAGCGCCGCCTGCGCGCACGCCTCGAAATCTTCCCGGGTGAATTCGTCCCGCTTCCCGTTCAGCGTCATCTGGTGACTGGCCGTCCAGGAACCGGAGGGGTTGTAGCTATAGGTCACGTCAAACGCCGGTGCCAGTGACCACTCGCCCTGCTTGTCCATCAGGAAGGCGATGTTCTTGACATGGTCGTCCTGATTTCTCGCCACGATGTTGAAAACCATCCGCCGGAATTGCTCCTCCACCGCCGCCATCGGCAGCTTGAGTTGGCGGATGGTCAGCAACGCCTGCTCGTAGCCGTAGGCCCCGGCCTGGTTGAAATCAAAGTGCGCCAGCGCGCACAGCGACTGCATGTGCAGCTTCTCGCCGCCCGCCAGCCGGTCGAAACGCCGCGTCATGAAATGGCGCCGGCCGTTTTCCTCCAGTAGCCGGCATTCGGTCATCGCAATGCCCGCCGCCTTCGCCATCAGGTGATAGGCGTACTCGATGGCCCCGTAGCCCTTGGGGTCTTCAAGCTCCTTGTCCTTGTTGCCCGCTACGCCATCGAATTTAAGCAGCCAGTAATCGAAACCGTCGCCCGCCGCGATCTGACCGGAGCGTACCTCGTTCGTCTCGCGATTCCAGGCGATCACCGCCTTGGCGCGCGCCCCACCGGCCGAAGTGCCCACCCTCAGGATGTCCCGCAAGGCCTTCTCTTTCCCGGCCTCGTGGAAATGCCCCTGCAGATCGCTCCGATGCGTCAACACCTCGCCCGCCAGACGCACCAGCGCATCGACCGCAATCTTCGTCGCCTTGCGCGGCTTGGGCCCGATGACCGGGGCGAACTCCAGCGCCCCCATGCCGCGGGTGCCGGTGTAGCAAAGCCGTTCGATGGCCCCGAAGCTACCCGCCGTGCGTCCCTGTGTGGCCAGCCAGGCGTCGATCAGGGCGTTACCGAACTTGTCTGGCAGCGAATCCGCGAGCAATCCCGGCAGACCCAGGAAGGTGTTCAGCGGCAGAGCGGGAAATTCATACACACGCTCGCTCAAGGGCATCACCAGCGGCGAAAGCTCGATCCCGCTGGCGGCAAAGGCGCTATCGTATTGGAAGGCCGCGTAATCGCGCACTTCCTCCATCGCGACCGCGCCGATCGTTCGCCCCCAGAGCTGGACGCGCGCGATCATGCCGGCTCATCCCAGGTCCATTGCTTCGGCTTTCCGGTCACCGCCTTCCGGCCCGTGGCCCGCTGGCGTTGCCGTCCCTGCAGTTTAAGTTGTGCCATCGGGCTCACCGTCGGCTCGGGAATGAAGGTGTCGAGCTGCTCCACCAGACCGAGCACCCGGCAGACACGGACAAAGCCGGACAACTGGGTCGCCGCCGCGCCCGATTCCAACCGCTGCACCGTCCGCAGACCAAGACCCGCCTGTTCCGCCAGTTGCTGCTGAGTCAGGTTACGCGCGAGCCGCAAGCCGGCGAGGCGCTCCCCGATCAGCTTCAGGAGGACATCGTCCGTCATCTTTTCGTCGATCTTCATGAGCGTCGCCAATGGCGTGTTATGCTGGCCTTTTCAATATAACGCGTCATCGATGGCGCGTAAAATATATTAGTATAAACCGCCATAAGTGGCGTGTTATTATGGTTAGTCTTGGACAAAGCGCCATTTATGACGCGCTAACTTGCCGACATCAACGGACTGTGGTTGTGCTGCCCCTCGTCCATGCCGTCCCGGAGCATCCGGTGAAAGGCGCGAGTGAGTAACCGCGCCGGATGACGATAGCCGAGACCAGCCGGGATAGTCCTTCCTTCAAATTTTCGATGCCTCTATTCTGACTGCCCCAGGAAGCGGCCATAGGCAACCTTCACGGCATCCTGACCCAGGAGCTGGCGCAAGCGTTTGATCAGCTCGTCCGTAGCTTGGACGCGCCAGTCGTCGCCCAGCAGGAAGCGGGCACGACCTTGAGGTGACCGGTAATCCGTTTGGATCGCCAGGCGGCCACCGCGATAGAGGGTCAGAACCTCGCTCAGGCGCGCAACGAGTTCCAAACCCTTTTTATGCTGTTTCGACGTGCCAAGATCCAGATTGATCTGAAGGTGATCAGCGGCCTTCTCGCGGGCCTGTTCCAGGGTTTGGACCTCGCTGGCGCGTAGGGACCAGGCATCGCGAAATTCATCGAAATTAAGGGTGCCAGCGATCACCAACAGGCGATCCACCGCCAGGAGGTCGCGCACCTGGTCGTAAAGCTCGGTGAAAACGGTGACCTCCAGGCGCCCGGTGCGATCGTCGAGGACCAGGGAGGCCATACGACCGCGCTGGGTCTTGCCATGGCGCAACCCAACCACCAGGCCGGCGACGGTGCGCTTCTCCCGGTCACCCCGGCCCTTGGGGGTGGACAGCAAGACATTGAGGCGACAACCCATGAGGGCATCGAGCTCGGGTTCGTAGCGATTGATCGGGTGGCCGGTGAGATAGAGGCCCAGCGTCTCCTTCTCACCCTGCAGGCGTTCCTCCTCCTCCCATTCTCCCCATACCTTGCCGGCCAGTTGGGGGTCCGGACCCAGGGCGGTCTCCTCCACCATACCAAAGAGATCCACCTGACCGGATGAATGGCGGGCCCGGTGTTGTTCCGCCAGCCGGATCGCCAGGGGCAGATGCTCCATGAGGGTCGCCCGATTGGCGCCGAGTTCGTCCAGGGCGCCGGAGCGCACCAGGGCCTCCAGCACCCGTCGGTTCATCTTTTGCAGGTCAATGCGGCGGCAGAAGTCCCAGAGGTCGCGGAAGGGCCCGCCGGCCTGACGGGCCTCCTGGAGGGCAAGGATGGCGCCCTCACCCACCCCCTTGATGGCGCCCAGGCCATAGATCAAGGTGCGGTCATCGGCGATGGTGAATGGCCACTGGGAGGCATTCACCGTCGGCGGTCGCACCTCCAGGCGCATGGTCCGGCATTCATCGATCAGGGTGACTACCTTGTCGGTGTTGTCCATATCGGCGCTGAGGACGGCCGCCATGAAGGCGGCGGGATAGTGGGCCTTGAGCCAGAGGGTTTGATAGGAGACCAGGGCATAGGCGGCGGAATGGGATTTATTGAAGCCGTAACCGGCGAACTTATCCATCAAATCGAAGATGTAGGTCGCCGTCCGTCTGTCCACGCCCCGTTGTGCCGCGCCCTCCTCGAAAATGGCGCGTTGTTTATCCATCTCCGACTGCTTCTTCTTGCCCATGGCCCGGCGTAGCAGGTCCGCGCCGCCCAGGGAGTAGCCGGCGAGGACCTGAGCGATCTGCATCACCTGTTCCTGGTAGAGGATGACGCCATAGGTGGGCTTGAGGATGGGCTCCAGGTCCGGATGCGGATAGGCCACCGCCGCCTCACCGTGCTTGCGGGCTATGAAATCGTCCACCATGCCGGACTGGAGGGGACCGGGGCGAAACAGGGCCACCAGGGCCGTCATATCCTCGAAGGAGTCAGGGCGCAGCTTCTTGATCAGCTCCTTCATACCCCGGGATTCGAGCTGGAAGACGGCGGTGGTCTCGCATCGCTTGAGGAGGGCGAAGGCCTCCGGATCCTTGGGGTCGATGCGGGAGATGTCGATGGGCGGCTCGCCCTGCTGGACGCGCCCGGCATTGATGGTCTTGAGGGTCCAGTCGATGATGGTCAGGGTGCGCAGACCCAGGAAGTCGAACTTGACCAGGCCCACCTGCTCCACATCGTCCTTGTCGAACTGGGTCATGAGGTTGGTGCCGCCCGGTTCGCAATAGAGGGCGGCGAAGTCGGTGAGCCTGGTCGGGGCTATGACCACGCCGCCGGCGTGCTTGCCGGCGTTGCGGGTCAGACCCTCCAGTTTGAGCGCCATGTCGATGAGGGCCCGCACCTCCTCGTCTTCAGCATAGGCCTTGCGCAGGTCCTCGCCCTCCGCCAGGGCCTTGCTCAGGGTCATACCCAGTTCGAAGGGCACCATCTTAGCGATCCGATCCACCATGCCATAGGGATGGCCCAGCACCCGACCCACATCGCGGACGACGGCCTTGGCCGCCAGGGTGCCGAAGGTGATGATTTGGGACACGGCTTCGCGGCCATAGCGACCCGCTACATAGTCGATGACCCGATCGCGCCCCTCCATGCAGAAGTCGATGTCAAAGTCCGGCATGGAGACACGTTCCGGGTTAAGGAAGCGTTCGAACAGTAGGTCGTGCTCGATGGGGTCGAGGTCGGTGATCTTGAGGGCATAGGCCACCAGGGATCCGGCGCCGGAGCCGCGCCCCGGTCCTACCGGAATGTCGTTGTCCTTGGCCCACTGGATAAAATCGGCCACGATCAGAAAATAACCGGCGAAACCCATCTGGTTGATGACCCGCAGTTCCAGTTCCAGGCGGTCGTCATATAGCCCGCGCCGCACCGCCAGGCTGGCGGGGTCGAACAACCTTTCCAGGCGCCAGGCCAGCCCCTGGCGCGAAATATCGGCAAAGTGATCCTCAAGGGTCATGCCCTTGGGCACCGGAAAGTCCGGCAGGAAGTTCTTGCCCAGCGTCAATTCCAGATTGCAACGCTTGGCGATTTCCAGTGTATTGGCGAGGGCCTCGGGGATATCGGCGAAGAGTTCCGCCATTTCCTCGGGCGAGCGCAGATATTGCTCGTCGCTATAGCGGCGGGGGCGGCGGCTGTCGCCCAACGTCTGGCCATCGTGGATGCAAACACGCGCCTCGTGGGCCTCGAAATCCTTCGGGGTCAGGAACCGTACATCATTGGTCGCCACCACAGGTACGCCTCGGGCAGCGGCCAACTCCACGCTACGCTCCAGGCACTCCGCCTCGTTAGGGCGGCCGGTGCGCAGAAGTTCCAGATAATAGCGATCGCCAAAGGCCCCCAACCACTGCCTCAGCCGCCCCTCCGCCAAGGTTTGATTGCCGGTCAGGAGGGCTTGACCCACATCGCCCGCGGGACCGCCGGAGAGGGCGATCAGGCCCTCCGCCGCCGCCACGACCCAATCGCGCTTCACCTGGGGCATGGCCGTCCCCTGCTGGCCCTCGAGATAGGCTCGGGAGACGAGGCGGGTCAGGTTGAGATAGCCGGCCTGATTCTGAACCAGCAACACCAGGCGATGGGGCTGGCCGGCGTCTTCCGGGTTGCGCACCAGCATCTCAGCGCCAATGATGGGTTTGACCCCGGCGGCCAGGGCGGCTTTGTAAAAACGTACCAGGCCGAAGAGGTTGAGCTGATCCGTGATGGCGATGGCCGGCATGCCGGCCTCCCCCACGGCCTTGACCAGGGGCTTGATGCGCAAGAGACCGTCCACCAACGAATACTCGCTGTGGACATGGAGATGAACGAAGGAAGGCACTGTCGGTGTTATTTGGCTGATACTCTGGGGATGATTGGGATCATTGTAAGCCTTGTTGCCCGAGGTCATGCCTCAGGCTTGGACCATCTCTTGATGATCAATAGCCATGGTTTACCGGTATCCCGGGTCGGGTGATGGTGGGCGGTCGGCGGGGGACGCCGTGAATACCTCCCTGTAGGTTTGACGACAGCATCCCTGCTGTCGACACCCCCGCCGACCGCCCACCATCACCCGACCCTCCCGCTATAGGCAGAAGATTGAAGAGCTCTGGGTATAAAATCAGCAAACTTTCTCTCCGCCAGCCAAGCTGGCGCTGACCGATCGCCAAGACTTGGGGAGTTACAACCATGGGAATGACCGGGGAGGTACCGTTGCAGCCGGGCGATGCCCTGGTGGTAGTGGATGTCCAGAACGACTTCTTACCGGGTGGCGCCTTGGCCGTTCCGGAGGGCGATGCCGTGGTGCCGGTGCTGAATGCCTGGATCGCTCGCTTTACCGCCGCCGGGCTACCGATTGCCGCGACCCGGGATTGGCATCCCGCCGATCATTGCTCCTTTCTCGCTCAAGGCGGGCCCTGGCCCCCGCATTGTGTGGTTGACACGTCCGGCGCGGCTTTCTCGGTCGACCTCGAACTGCCCGCAATGGCCACCATCGTTTCCAAGGGGACCCGCCCGGATGACGCGGGCTACTCGGAGTTCGAGGGCACGGAATTGCATCATCGGTTTCAGGAATTGGGCGTGCGGCGGGTCTTCGTCGGCGGATTGGCGACCGATTACTGTGTGCTCAATACCGTACTGGACGCCCTTCGCCTGGGCTACGAGGTCCGGCTGCTGACGGCTGGCATCCGGGCCGTCGAGGTCCGGCCTGGCGATGGCGCGCGGGCCATCGCCACCATGCTGGCTGCGGGCGCCGTGGCCTTGGGAGGCTGAAGATGTCCCGTTGCGGCGAGAGTGCCCTGCTCACCGATCTCTATCAGCTCACCATGCTCCAGGCCTATTTCGACCAAGGCATGGCGGGCACGGCGGTGTTCGAGTTCTTTGTGCGCAGGCTGCCGGCCGGCCGCAATTTCCTGGTGGCGGCGGGACTGGAACAGGCCCTCGATTACCTCGAAGGCCTGCACTTTGCCCCCGAAGAGTTAGATTGGCTCACCCACGGTGGACGCTTTCACCAGCCCTTCGTCGATTCCCTCGTCAACCTGCGCTTCACCGGCGAGATCTACGCCATGGCCGAAGGCACGGTCTTCTTTCCCAACGAACCCCTGCTGCGAGTGGTGGCGCCCCTGCGCGAGGCCCAGTTGGTAGAGACCCGCCTCATCAACCTGCTGCAATTCCAGACCCTGATTGCCAGCAAGGCAGCTCGGGTGCGGCTGGCTGCCGGGGACAAGATGCTGGCGGACTTCGGTATGCGCCGTGCCCATGGCGCCGAGGCCGCCCTGCTCTCGGCGCGGGCCAGCTATCTCGCCGGCTTCAACGGGACCTCGAACGTGCAGGCGGGGATGCGTTGGGGCATACCCCTGTCAGGCACCATGGCCCACTCTTTCATCCAGACCCATGATCAGGAGTTGGACGCCTTCGCGCATTTCGCCCGTTCCCACCCCCAAACCACCACCCTGCTCATCGATACCTACGACACTGAGGCTGCGGCTAGGGCCTTGCCGCCCCTGGTGCGCAGGCTGGCGGCCGAGGGCATCCATATCCAGGCGGTGCGCATCGACAGCGGGGATCTGGGCGACCATGCGCATCAGGTGCGCGCCATCCTGGATGCAGGGGGCGCCCACCCCATCAAGATCTTCGCGAGCGGCGATCTCGACGAATACGGTGTCAAGGCGCTCCTGGCGAACGCGGCACCCATCGATGGTTTTGGGGTCGGCACGCGCATGAACACCAGCGCCGATCACCCCTACCTGGAATGCGCCTACAAGCTCCAGGAATATGCCGGATTGGCGCGTCGCAAGCTGTCCGAAGGCAAGGCCAACTGGCCAGGCCGCAAGCAGGTTTTTCGTCGGTATGACGCGGCAGGGCAGCTAGCTGGCGATACCCTGACCCTAGAAGCCCATCATGAGCCGGGCACTCCCCTCATCGCCAGGGTGATGAGCAGTGGACGACGCCTGGCGCCCTCCCCTACCCTGGATCAGGTACGCGACTACGCTCAAGGGCAACTGGCCTCCCTGCCACCCGCGTTGCGACAACTCGAGGCAGGGCCGGCCTACCCGGTGGAGGTCGCGGCTAGCCTGCGCGATCTTGCCCGGCAGGTGGATGCCAATAGGCGGTGCCTATGAGTGTGAAATCCGATCTGTCGGATTCCGCGCCCGCCGCAGCGCCAAAAACCGAGATGGCCTGCCCGAAATGCGGGGCACGCCAAAGCGTGGATGCCAAGATCTGCGCTGATTGCGGCATCGTGTTCGAGAAATATTGGCGATATCATCCACCGCCGGGGATCGACCCCGCGACCTGGACACCGCCGACCCGGGCCGTCCGGCCACCCCCAACCCTGGCCAGACCGGAGACGCCCACCGAGGGTCTGATAGCCCTCTTGCTGCCGCGCCAACCCGAACTGGATGGGATCGGTTTATGGGCCCGCGCCGCCCTCTTGCTGATCCTGCTGATTTGGGGGTTACACCTCATAGCCCTGTCCCCGGCCAGCAACGGTGCTGGGCAATCCTTTTTTCATCTGGTCAATCTACCCTTCCATGAGGCCGGTCACCTCTTGTTCCGGCCCTTCGGGACCTTCATGACCTCCCTGGGCGGCACCCTGGGCCAGTTGCTGATGCCCCTGATCTGTGCCGGCACCTTGCTGCTCAAGACCCATGATCCCTTTGGCGCCGCCGTGGCCTGCTGGTGGGTGGGCGAGAATTTCGTGGATATCGCCCCCTACATCAACGATGCCCGGACGGGCGATTTACCCCTGCTGGGAGGTAATTTCGGCCACTCCTCGCCCTATGGCTTCCACGACTGGGAATATCTCCTGACCGAGTCGGGGTTGCTCCGTCTGGACCATCAGTTCGCCTGGTTCAGTCATGGACTAGGGGCGGCCATCATGCTCCTGGCCCTGGCTTGGGGCGCCATCCTCCTGTTTCGCCAACGGCGCCCCTGATGCTAGCGGTGCCGCTCAGAACAGCCGCTGCACGGCCTGGGTCAGGGCGGAGAGCAGCCGCTCCAGCGGTTTCTTGTGGGCGGCATAGCTGACTTTGTAAAGATCGAGGGTATCGGCTGCCTCCAGCAGAAAATCGTCGCTGGTCTTGATTTCGTCGATAAGCCCTAACACCAAGGCCTGGCGTCCATGCCAATATTCCCCCGTGGCGACCTGGGCCAGATCGAGGTTGGGCCGGTATGCGAGGATGAAGTCCTTGAAGAGGCCGTGGGTCTCTTCCAGTTGCTGACGCAATTTCTCCCGTCCGGCCTCGGTGTTTTCACCAAAGAGGGTGAGGGTGCGCTTGTAATCGCCGGCAGTGTGGAGTTCGAAATCTACCCCGTGCCGTTCTAGGACGCGATGGAAGTTGGGCAACTGGGCGACCACGCCAACGGACCCCACCACGGCAAAGGGGGCGGCGATGATGCGGTCGGCAACCGCCGCCATCAGATAGCCACCACTGGCGGCCACCTTGTCCACCGCCACGGTCAGGGGAATGCCGCGCGCCCGCAGCCGGGTCAATTGAGAGGCGGCCAGGCCGTGTTCCGTCACCAGGCCGCCGGCGTTTTCCAGCCGGATCAGGACCCGGTCACCCTCCTTGGCCTCCATCAGGATGCCCGTGATGGCCTCGCGCAGGGCGGCGGATTCCGTGGCCTTGATATCACCCTGAAAATCGATGACAAAGAGCCGGTTGCGAGACTCTGTTGATTTTTCTCGTGCCTTCTCGGCCTTACGGTCCGCCTTAAGGGATTTCCGGAAGGCCTTTTGGGGACTGGATGCCGCTCTGAGGGCATGAGCATGATCGCGATAGCGATCATTGAGGCTGGTCACCGTCAGGTGATCGCCATCCAGATGGCCTGATTTGCGGGCGCGGACGATCCCCACCACTAGCAGGCCGATACCCAGCAGAATCGTCAGGGTCTTAGCCAAAAAAAGGCCGTAGTCGATGAGGGCTTCAATCACGTGGGTGGGATCTCCCTGATGGCAGTTCTAAATGGCGATGGGGGCGCGGATGGGGGGATGGGGATCATAGCCGATGAATTCGAAATCCTCGAATTCGTAGTCGAACAGGCTGGGCGGACGCCGCTTGATCACCAGTTGGGGCCTGGCCCTGGGCTCCCGTGCGAGTTGGGCAAAGACGATATCGGACGTGAGGTGATTGCGATAAAGGTGCAGATCGCCAAAGCTATGGACAAAATCCCCCGGCTCCAGGTCGCATTGCTGGGCCAGCATCTGGGTCAGTAAGGCATAGCTGGCGATGTTGAATGGGACCCCCAGGAAGAGATCGGCGCTGCGCTGATAGAGTTGGCAGGACAGGCGCCCATCCTGGACAAAAAACTGGAACAGGCAATGACAAGGCGCCAAGGCCATGCGGCCCTGACGAACGTTCTCTTGAGGGGAAAGCCCATCGAGCGGCAGGTCCGCCGGATTCCAGGCCGAGACCACCAGGCGGCGCGAATCTGGATGGGTGCGAATCGCCGCCAGGACATGGGTTATCTGGTCGAGGGTGGAGCCGTCCGGGCAGGCCCAGCTCCGCCATTGCCGGCCATAGATGGGGCCAAGGTCGCCCTCCGCCGTCGCCCATTCGTCCCAGATGCCAACCCCGCGCGCCTTGAGCCAGCGGTTATCCGTGGAGCCTTGCAGGAACCAGAGCAGTTCGTGGATGACGCTCTTGAGGTGGATCTTCTTGGTGGTGACCAGGGGGAAGCCTTGTGCCAGGTTGAAGCGAATCTGGCGGCCAAAGACAGCCCGGGTGCCGGTGCCGGTGCGATCCATACGATCGGTACCCTGGTCAATAACATCGCGCAGGAGGTCGAGGTATTCCCTCATGGGCCCTTACCGGGGAGGAGATGGAGGGGAACCCTGGGGTCGCCCTTGAGGCCGTCCCGACCCCTGTCTCTCGCGTAGCCCCTGGCGTCTGGAACCAGGGGTTGGGTCGGATGGCTCCAGGCCATCAGGTGCGGGCCGGGGACAGCAGCAGGGAGCGGCCGTGCATAGCCGCTGGTCTTGGCAGGCCCATGAGGGCGAGCACGGTCGGGGCTATGCAGTCCAACCCTGCGCCGATACCCAGGTTCCAGGGGACCTCATCAATGACCAGGCAGGGCACCGGGTAGAGGGTATGCTGGGTATGTGGGGTTTGAGTAACCGGGTCCACCATCTCGTCGCAGTTGCCGTGGTCGGCGGTGAGGATTATGGCGTAGCCCGCGGCCAGGGCCGCGTCCAGGACCCGGCCGACCTCCCGGTCCAGGACCTCCACTGCCGCGATCACGGCCTCCCGCACCGCCGTGTGGCCGACCATGTCGCCATTGGCAAAGTTGACGACGATGAAGGGGTATTCCTTGCGCTCCAGGGCCGCCACCACGGCAGTGGCGACCTCGGGGGCACTCATCTCCGGCTTGAGGTCATAGGTTTCAACCTGTGGCGAGGGGATCAGATACTGCTCCTCGCCTGGCAGGGGCTCGCTATGGCCACCGTTGAAGTAGAAGGTAACGTGGGGGTATTTCTCAGTCTCGGCGCAATGGAACTGGCGGATGCCCGCATCGCTCAGGATCTTGCCAAGGGTGACAACCGGAGACTCGTGATGGAAGGCGATAGGCATCTCGTAGGTCTTGTCGTAGCGCATCATGCAGGTCACCTCAATGGGCATGAAGGCTCCCCGCTCGAAGCGCTCGAAATCCGGCTGGAGGAAGGCGCTCAGAATCTGGCGTGGCCGATCCTTGCGGAAGTTGAAGGAGAGGAGGCAGTCCCCCGCCTCGATCCGGGGCCCATCCGCAATGCGGGTAGGCAGGATGAACTCGTCATCCTGACCCGCGGCATAGGACTGCTCGATGGCCTCCCGTGCCGAACCCGCCTGCTCGCCGACCCCCTGCACCAGGCAGCGCCAGGCCTTTTCGGTACGATCCCAGCGGTTATCCCGGTCCATGGCATAGTAACGGCCAGAGACACTGGCAATAGAGCCACCCGCGGTGGCCAGGGCCCGTTCGACCTCCTCCAGATAGCCCGCGGCGGAGCGTGGTGGGGTATCCCGGCCATCGGTGATCATGTGGACGGCGGGAATCGCGCCCTGCTGGCGGCAGACCTCGATGAGGGCAACGAGATGGTTGACATGGCTATGGACGCCGCCGTCGGATACCAGGCCCAGCAAGTGCAGGGGCCGGCCCAATTCGGCCGCGCGGCGGGTGGCAGCGATCAGGGCCGGATTTTGGAAAAAAGAGCCGTCCGCAATGGCGTCGTCAATCAGCACCAGATCCTGACGAATGACGCAGCCTGAGCCCAGGGTGATATGCCCCACCTCGGAATTGCCCATCTGGCCATCCGGAAGACCCACGGCTCGGCCCGAGGCCTGCAAGGTGGTATGGGGGTTGTAGGCGAAGTAGCGATCCAGGTTGGGGGTACATGCCAAGGCCACGGCATTGTTGGCCTTGGCGGGGTTGACACCAAAGCCGTCGAGAATGACGAGCAGGACGGGTCGGCGCAGTATATTGGGCCAGTCGGCCATCTCCGTGACTCCAGGTTGGAATGGGGTGAACCAAGGACAGATCCGCCCCAGACCCCGAAGCTACCTAGTTTATACCCCTCACCACCCAGTTGCCTGGCTTGCGTTGCCAGTCGTGAAGAGAAGGTAACTTCATCGGCCTTGGCATCATAACGGATAGCCAATTGATTTATATTTATATATTTGGTTTTGTCCGCAATGACCAACCAAATTGGTGCGTTTTCGTCGCCGCCGATCTGGTGGACAATAAGCGAACAAGAGGATTTGACGATAAGCGCGCGTTTCGGCCTGACGGCCGGGCCCTTCAGGGTCAGGGAACGCGAAGCTGCCGGCGTCCCCTTCACCGCGGCCCACCGCGCCCATGATGTAGCTCCGCCTCGCGGCGGGGAATAAGGAGGCAAATATGAAACCCGACCGGATTATCGCGTTCGTCATGGCGGGCGGCCAAGGCTCCCGCCTCCAGCCCCTGACCACAGCCCGCTCCAAGCCTTCGGTGCCCTTTGGCGCGCGTTACCGGATCGTCGATTTTGTCCTCAGTAATCTGGTCAACTCCAGTATCAGTACCATCTATTTGTTGGTCCAGTACAAATCCCAGTCCCTCATTGAGCATGTACGCAAGGCCTGGACCATCTCGCCCCTGCTCCAGCAGCAATTCGTGACCGTGGTGCCGCCCCAGATGAGGGTCAGCGCTAACTGGTTTCAGGGCACCGCGGACGCAGTTCATCAGAACATCAATCTGATCGAGGAACAATCCCCGGACCTGGTGGCCGTCTTTGGCGCCGACCATATCTACCGGATGGACATCCAGCAGATGGTGGATTTCCATAAGGCCAACCAGGCCGATGTCTCGGTTGCCGCCCTGCCCGTCCCACTGCGGGATGCGCGGAGCTTCGGCGTCATCGCCACCGGACCCGACGGGCGCATTGAGGCCTTTCAGGAAAAGCCGGCCGATCCGGTGGCCATGCCCGGCGATCCGGACCATGCCTATGCCTCCATGGGTAACTACATCTTCCGGACGGATGTCCTCATGGAAGCCCTGGAAGAGGCCCGTCGAAATGGCGAGACCGATTTTGGCGGTCATGTCCTGCCGCGCCTCTTACGCACCCACCGGCTCTTTGCCTACGACTTCGCGACCAATATGATTCCGGGCATCAAGCCCTATGAGCAGCGGGTCTATTGGCGGGACGTCGGTAATATTGATGCCTACTTCGATGCCCACAAGGACGTGTTGGGCGCCGAACCCGTCTTCGATATGTTCAACCCTCAATGGCCCATCTATTCCAGCGGCTACCAGGGTCCGGTGGCGCGAGTTCTGGGCGGGGAGTTGCGCAACTCCCTGCTGGCGGCCGCGGCCATCGTCCACGAGGGCGCCCGTATCACCAATAGCATCATCCGCCGCGAGGCCGTCATCGAGGAGGATGTCGAACTCGAGGATTGCGTCATCATGGATTATGTGCGGGTCTGCCGGGGAGCGCGACTGCGGCGGGTCATCGTCGATCGTCACAACATCATCGCCGCTGGCGACCGCATCGGCTTCGACTTGGATGCCGACCGTCAACGCTTTACGGTCAGCGAGGGGGGTATTACCGTGGTTCCGGCCGGGCGCGTGGGCTACTTTGCCCGCGACCACCATCAGGGCACCCAAGGCCGCAGCTATTCCTAATGACATGATCGACCGGCACCTCGACGACCATCTGCGCACCATCGAAAGGCTGCGGGAACAGAGCGCTGCGATCGAGGGCATTGCCGGGCTCATGATCGACTGCCTGGCGGTTGGGGGCCGCGTCTTCTGGCTCGGCAATGGTGGTAGCGCCGCGGATAGCCAGCACCTGGCCTCGGAACTCGTGGGACGTTTCGAGCGCGATCGCCCCGGCCTGGCCTCCCTCGCCCTGACCACCGACAGTTCCGCCTTGACGGCGATCGGCAATGATTATGGCTTCGACCAAATCTTCGCCCGCCAGGTCGAGGCCCTGTGCCGGCCAGGGGATCTGGTCATTGGCATCAGCACCTCAGGTAACAGCCCTAATGTGCTGAAAGCGATGGAAAAGGCACGCGCCCTTGGAGCCAGGACCGCCGGCTTTGGCGGTCGTGGGGGCGGGCATCTCAAGGATGTGGTGGATGCCTGCCTGATCGTCGCCTCAGACAATACGGCGCGCATCCAGGAGGCGTACCTGCTCGCCGGCCATATCCTCTGCGACCTGGTCGAGACGCACTTCGCGCCGCCCAGCGCCGACGCCTGAAGCCTCCCCCATGTTCGACAACCCTGAGGCCGTCCAACGAGCCGTACGTTCTGGTTTTGGCGGGCGCCGACTGTTGGTCGTCGGCGATCTCATGCTCGACCGCTATCTCTGGGGCCAGGTCCTGCGCATTTCTCCCGAGGCCCCAGTCCCCGTAGTGCATCTGACCCGCCGCACCCACTCTGCTGGGGGCGCCGCCAATGTCGCCCGCAACCTGGCCGCCCTGGGCCTGGAGGTCCAACTAGCCGGGGTCACGGGCGACGACGAGGGCCGCGCCGCCCTCCTCGCCGACCTGGCCGCAGACGGCATCCGGACCCAGGCGGTAGCCACGGCCCGGGACCGTGCCACCACGGTCAAGACGCGGGTGATTGGTAATCATCAGCAAATGCTGCGTATCGATGAGGAGAGCAACCAGCCACTCGACCCCAGAGACGAGTCCGCCCTCTGCGAGGCTATCCTGCCCCTCATGGCAGGCGCCGGCGCCCTGGTGCTCTCGGATTATGCCAAGGGTGTCCTATCCGAAGCACTCTGCCGCCGTCTCCTGGGGGCAGCCCGAGCGCTGGGCCTGCCGGTCCTGGTTGATCCCAAGGGCCAGGACTTTACCAAGTACGCCGGGGCCAGCCTCGTTACCCCCAATCGGGCCGAACTCTCCCAGGCCACCGGCGTCCCGCGCGAGGACCTAGCCGGCCTGCTCAAGGCGGCGGCAACCCTGAGGGGGCATTTGGACCTGGGATTCCTGGTGCTGACCCTGAGCGAACTGGGTCTGGCCCTGGTGGATGGATCAGGCACCCGGCGCATCCCGGCCCTGGCGCGGGAGGTCTTCGATGTTTCTGGCGCCGGGGACACTGTCATCGCCATCTTCGCGGCCGGCCTCGCCGCCGGGCTGGGTGTGAGTGACACCGCCCATCTGGCCAATCTGGCTGCCGGGGTGGTGGTCGGCAAGGTAGGCACCGTACCTATCAACCTGGCTGAACTCTTGGCGGCCATCACGGGCGAGATGGCCCTGGAACAGGCGGCCAAGATTCTGGATCCGACCTCGGCTCAGGCCCGGGTGCAGGCTTGGCAGGCCGCGGGCGAGCGTGTCGTCTTCACCAATGGCTGCTTTGATCTGCTCCATGTCGGCCATGTCAGCTACCTGGAACTGGCGCGCCGCCAGGGCCAGCGGCTGGTGGTGGGCCTCAACACGGATGCCTCGGTGCGGGCCCTCAAGGGGCCGGAACGCCCTCTCATCGGCGAACAGGATCGCGCCCGGGTCCTGGCCGCCCTGGCCGCCGTGGATGCCGTGGTGCTGTTCGACGCGGCAACGCCCCTGGAGCTTATTCTCGCTCTGCACCCGGATGTCCTCGCCAAGGGTGCTGATTACCGGGAAGAGGAGGTCGTTGGGGCCCCGGAGGTCAAATCCTGGGGCGGACAGGTAGTCCTGATACCCCTGGTCGATGATCACAGCACCACGGGCATCATCCAGCGCCTGGGCGCCACTGGGGTCAGCCCGGTCAAAACTCCGGCTGGACCAGGTTAATGCCGGCCACCTAGCTCCTGTCTAGGCCGTAGGTCTGCTGATGCAAGCCCTTGAGGGCAGCGAGGTCGATGTTATCCAGACCCTCCACCACCCAGGCCGCGCCATTGAAATCTTCCTGTCGGGTGTAAGTACTTACCGTCACCAGCAGGGCTTGGAGATCGGCACCCAAGGCGGCGCGCACGCCGTTCGCCGAGTCCTCGATGGCTACGCAGGCTGCCGGCGGTAGCCCAAGTTGCTCAAGGGCATAAACAAAAATGTCTGGGGCCGGCTTCTTGGCGGGGACTATGTCACCGGCGGCAATGACCTCGAACCAGCCTGGCAGATCGGGACTGCCCGCGTATTCCAGCAGGGTGATAACGTTCTCGGGGGTGGTGGTGGTGGCCACGGCGAGCCGGATGCCGGCATCCCGCGCCTCGCCCAACAGCCGCAAGACGCCCGGCCGCAGGGGGATGGCACCGGAACGCAGCAGCTCAAGATAATGGGCCGTCTTGCGTTGGTGCAGCCCGGCGATAAAGTCCGCCAGGCCCGGCCGCTCCAGAAAGTCGGGTTGCCAGTGGCGCAGGTAGTGCAGGATGCGTTCCTTGCCCCCGGTTACGGCAAGCAGTTCACCATAGAGAGGCACCGTCCAGTCCCAATCGAGTCCAGCCTCCTGGAAGGCGCGATTGAAGGCCGGCCTATGGCCATCCCGCTCGGTATCCGCCAGGGTGCCATCCACATCGAAGATCAGGGCCTGAAGATCCTGCATGTCCAACCTCCTAAATAACGGGTCTGTCCAGTTTAAGATTGCGATAAGGGTACCCCAACCTCGCCCTCCCGTGGTGGCCAGAGTTTTAGAATGCTGGTACCTATCAGCCACGAATCAAATTCCGGTTGCCCAACCGCAGCCAATTTGATACAAAGCAACCCCTTTGACGGGAGGCGTCCCGTGCGTCGGGGTGACGATTCATTCCCGTAAACCCCGACAACCATAAACGTATTATCAGGAGGACAGGCATGATCGAGGCACACAATCAAGGTGCAAAGGCGTTCGGGTTCGATCCCTATCAGGCCTCTAGTGATGAGGATTACATGAGCCCCGGTCAGGAGGAGCACTTCCGTGAGATCCTGATTGCCTGGAAACATAGCCTGATGGAGGAGGTTGACCGTACCGTCCATCACATGCAGGACGAAGCGACCAACTTCCCCGATCCTAACGACCGCGCCACCCAGGAGTCCGAGTTCAGCCTGGAATTACGCACCCGCGATCGCGAACGCAAGCTGATCAAGAAGATCGATGAGGGCTTGGAACGTCTCGACAGCCACGATTATGGCTATTGCGAGGCCTGTGGCGTCGAGATCGGCATCCGCCGCCTAGAGGCGCGACCCACGGCGACCCTCTGCATCGACTGCAAGACCCTGGACGAGATACGCGAGAAGCAGCGCGGCTAATCACCTTATCCTGGTTCAAGTTCTGACTTGGTTCCAGGCCTGGAAACTGCCTCACCCTTGAATTTGCGCCCGGCGCCACCGCCTGTCAACGCCCCCTACCGGGGGCGTTTTGCCCCCTCCCCCACGGGCCCCCTGCATTTTGGCTCCCTTGTTGCCGCCCTGGGCAGTTATCTCGAGGCCAAAGCCCAGGATGGTGAATGGCACCTCCGCATGGAAGACCTCGACCGCCCCCGGGAGGTTCCGGGTGCCGCTCGGGCCATCCTGACCACCCTGGAGGCCTTTGGCTTTGCTTGGGATGACTCTGTCCTCTATCAAAGTCAGAGGACGGATGCCTACGCCGCTGCCCTCCATCGCCTAGGCGATCTGGGCCTGCTCTACGCCTGCGCCTGTAGCCGCCGGGAGATCGCGGCAGCCAGTATCCCCGGCCTTGAGGGCCCCCTCTACCCTGGGACCTGCCGGACCAGAGCCCTCCGGGGCCGAGACGCCCGAGCTATCCGCCTGCGCATCGAGACGCCCCCCATCAGTTTTAGGGATCAGGTCCAGGGCCTTGTGACCCAGGACCTGATAACCGAGGTGGGCGATTTTATCTTGCGCCGCGCCGACGGGCTGCATGCCTACCAACTGGCGGTGGTGGTGGATGATGCCCTCCAGGGCATCAGCCACGTTGTCCGGGGTGCCGACCTCACCCGGTCCACCCCGCGCCAGATCCTGCTCCAGCATTACCTGGGCCTGCCGACCCCAGTCTATGCCCATCTGCCCCTAGCCCTGGACAGCAAGGGCCGCAAACTCAGCAAGTCAGATGCCGCCGCCCCCGTCGATTCGAGAAATCCCGTCCCCACTTTACTTCAGGCCTGGGCCTTTCTTGGTCAGCCAGCCTTTGCGGAACCACCCCTGAACCCGGTGGAATTCTGGGACCAGGCCCTGACCTCCTGGTGCCTGGCCAGGGTGCCACCGGCGGCCCGTCGGCCACCGGCCCAGGTACACCCCAAGTAGAACGGTTGGCATCATCCCTTAACCCAGAGGAAGCTCGCGTGGCCCTGAGAATCAAAAGTCATTGGAACAACGACGAGGCGGAGCGCTCCCTCCCCGAGATTGCCAGCGCCTTGGCCTATATCGCCTGGCGCATCGCGACGGACAAGGCCATCAACCTCCATTGCGAGCGCTTCCTCTACCGGGACGACGCCCAGCGCCTGGCGGTGATTGGGGAATACCTCCTGTTCATGATACAAATCGCCGACCGTCTTGCCGCCGACCGCATGGAGGCCGATGAGCGCCGTGCCCTGATCACCGCCCTCGCCCGCAAGCTCATCGAGCACGTCCAGGACAACAGTCAGGACCTATTGGGTCCAGGCGATTATGGTAGTCCCTTCATCGAACGTCTCAATATCCGTTCCGGCGAATACGCGGAATTTCAACTGGCGGCCGATGGCCCGAGCTATGCCTTTCTCCGCCACCTAGGCTTCGAGATCCAGTCCTTGATGGGACCCGGAGCCGAGAACCGCTGGGTCATTGATCAGGTCATGGACAAGGATGGCTACGAGGCCTACAAGACCTTCGCCCGGGCCTTCGCCAATCTCTTCGAATAGGGAAAAACTGGCCTGGCGAATCCAGGCCAGGAGGGTTATGAGCGATCTTACTTGGCGGCGGCCAGCGCCTGGGCCAGGTCCTCGATGATGTCGTCTATATGCTCGATGCCGATGGAGAGACGGATCATGTCCTCAGAAACACCGGCGCGGGCCATTTCCTCAGAGGCGAGCTGGCGGTGGGTGGTGGTGGCGGGGTGGCAGGCCAGGGTCTTGGCATCGCCGATGTTGACCAGCCGTACCGCCAGTTTGAGGGCGTCGATAAATTTTGCGCCAGTCTCCAGACCGCCCTTGATGCCAAAGGACAGGATGCTGGAGGCGCGACCGCCCATGTATTTGTCGATAAGGGGCTTGTCCGGGTGATCCGATAGGCCGGCATAGCGCACCCAGGTCACCTGGGGCTGAGCTTGGAGGAATTGAGCCACCGCCAGGGCGTTATCGCAATGGCGATCCATACGCACATGCAGGGTCTCGATCCCCTGGAGTATCAGGAAGCTATTAAAGGGCGAAATGGCCGCGCCCATGTTGCGCAGCGGTACCACCCGCGCCCGGCCGATGTAAGCCGCCGCCCCCAAGGCCTCGGTATAAACCACGCCGTGATAGGAAACGTCAGGCTCGTTGAGGCGGCGGAAGCGAGCCTTGTGCTCGGCCCAGGGGAACTTGCCCGAGTCCACCAGGGCGCCGCCGATGGTGGTGCCATGGCCGCCCAGATACTTGGTCAGGGCATGGACCACGATGTCGGCCCCATGCTCGAAAGGTCGGCATAGATAGGGCGTCGGCACCGTGTTGTCCACGATCAGCGGGACGCCGTGGGCATGGGCCATGTCCGCCATGGCGGCGATATCCGCCACGTTGCCCGCCGGGTTACCGATGGATTCGCAGAAGACCGCCTTGGTACGCCCGTCGATGAGGGCGGCCATACCCGCGATGTCGTTGGGTGCGGCGAAACGTACCTCTATCCCCAACTGGGGCAAGGTGTGGGCGAAGAGATTGTAGGTGCCGCCATAGAGAGTCGAGGTGGTGACCAGGTTGTCGCCCGTCTCGCAGATGGTAAAGAGCGAATAAGTCACCGCCGCCATCCCTGAGGCCAGGGCCAGGCCACCGACACCCCCTTCCATGGCCGTCAGTCGTTTTTCGAGCACATCGCTGGTGGGGTTCATGATGCGGGTGTAGATGTTGCCCGCCACCTTGAGGTCGAAGAGATCCGCCCCGTGCTGAGTATCGTCAAAGGCGTAGGAGGTGGTCTGGTAGATGGGGGTGGCGACGGACTTGGTGGTCGGGTCCGGCTCGAAGCCGGCATGAATGGCCAAGGTCTCGATCTTCATGGAATCTCCTGGATGGTGGGATGGGGTATTGGCTTTATTGTCGGGGCCCCGCGGTCGGGCCAGGGCAGGCGCACGGCCAGGGGTGATCCTGGTAAGATCCTGGCGGGGACCGGTTTTATGAAAAAATATTGGAATTTAAGTCTATTTCTCCCCTGGCTGTCCCTGTATAATCTAGAAAGGAGGGTTATCATCACCATCAATCACTCTGCTCTTTACACATACTTAAGTCCATCACCTTCTCACGAAGTATCCTCCGGCGGCGGCCTTAAATACCCCGGCGGATACTCATCGCGCCAACTCACCCGCCCCTCCAGACGATAGATCAGGTACATCTCGATCGCCACGTCCAACTTCTGCAAGCCATGCCACAGCACCTCCACCCCCGGATGACCGTCGGCCTTACGCCCCTAGAAGCCCCCTTTGATGGCGATTCAACAGGTCGCCTCCTGCAAGGTGGGTGGCTGTTCCGGCAAGACGGTGGTGTGGTGATACCAGCTCTACAGCGCCTGCCATTCCGGCTCCTGGAAGAACAGCGTACAGGGCGCGTCAGGATCCATCCGCCCCAGCATCGTCAGATAGTAGATCCGCCAGGCCACCACCAGATCGATGGCCAGGCAATTCTCCAGGCGGGCCACGAAGCCCAATTGCCGCTTCTCGATCTGGCAGCCGGTCTTGGGGGTGCGATGCAACACCTCGATGCCCCAGCGCGCGCCATACCAGCGCACCCGCTCCCGGACCGCCTCCAGGTCGGTGGTGGGCACGTTGGTCAGCAACAGCCACTCCACCCCCTCGACCCCCGCGGGCGGGGCCGCTTCGCGCAGGTACACCGCCCGGAGCGCCAGCGGGCCATCCTTCAGCCCTCCTGATTAGCAAGTATCTTCAGCCCAGCCACTTTTCGGCCGAGATATGGCGCGCACTGGGCGACCACCCCCTCTCAAAAGGATTCGGTCA
>JBGAUE010000027.1:0-49201 GCA_044228795.1 Chromatiaceae bacterium
TATGAGTACGAAGGGGAACCGCGGCGCTCCAATACCCGATGGATGCCGCGGTTGGAGAAGATTCCCGAGATTCAGGCCAAGGTGCACCGCTTATCGATACCCACCCCTGAAGAGCGCCCGGACCTTTATGATGACTATGACGGCTTGCCCGAAGGGCATGTGGCATCGGTCAAATTCACGACGTAACCCGAATTGGAAGCGATAAAGCCCATCAGGCGCGCCAGTCCTAAGCAGGGCGATGCCCCGGCGCACCAGCCTCCCGCGACTTGATGGTGACACCGATAAGCATGAGGAGATCATGATCTACATCGAAAACGAAGGTGCCTTGTTTCTGAGTGCCGGCTTCATGACCGAGTGCCCGGATGAACTCTACTCGCGCAAGCAGGGCAAGTGGATACCCTACACGGGCGAAACCCCCAAGCAGCAGGGCTGGGGCGAACGCATCAGCGAGCAGGAGGCGGATGAGTGGATTCTGCGTCTGGACGAGACCGCCAGCCATGCGCTATCCTGAAGTTGGTTCCCAGTGAACTGGGTCTGTGGCCTTGGCCATCCGTGTGATACCTGCCCCGGCAACGGGATGGTAGATGAAGGGATTCCCTTCGTGATCCGGCAAGCCTTCCGGTGTAAGCCTTGTCAGTGACAAGTGGCCGGACTGAGTTTCGAGACCGTAAGCCCTGTCTTCGGATGGGGCTTTTTTATGCCCCCAGCTTGACCAGGCGGATGGGCAGTTACAGGCTTGGCCTATTCTGGGTTGACAGGCAGCATATTCGAGGAAAAACTTGAGCTAACCCCGGCAGTGTTTCGGACGTACGGATCGGGAAGGGCTTAGCCCTTCATGATTCCTGCCGGCCCACCCACTTTGGCTGGGTTTCTCGCCTTTCAATGTTCGGAAAATCTGCGCGCCGGGATATGCTGATGCCATTGCTAACCCCAGAAGAAAGACCGGATTTGTACGACGAGGGCTACGACGGCTTGCCTGAGGGCCATGTGTCAGCGGTGGATGTCGGCTACTCTCCGCATTTACAGCAGCGCATCAAAGAATTTGCCGCACAGTCACAAGCCGGAGCTAATCCATCTGCACCGCCCGACCAGCCAGCGGCTTGATGCGGGTATGAGCTACGACTACTACATCTACCAAGGCGCCGTGTTTCGCGCCGCCCATGGCCTGCCTCTGCCGCGTGAAGTTTTAGATAATGAGGGGCAGTGGGCACCTTACGACGATGATGATTATACGGACATAACCTGGTATGGGCGCAAAGTCGATGAGGCTGCCGCCATGCAGTATGGCCAGGGCGGCCAGGCCGCACCCCCGCCAACCGAGGCCCCCCCGGCGCCACCAGCGGCACCACCACCCGCACCTACCACTGCCTGATATTATCGCCTATGACCTGGCGATGGGGCAGTTCCCCAAGGTGACGTCTCCGGTGCTCGGCGAGCAGGTCGCGGACCTGGAAATAGGATTGGCCCATGCGGATGCCCAGGGCCTTGGCCTCGGCACCGCGCGCCACACAGCAACCGTCGTTGTTGGAGAGCACCACGACCGGGCGGTCACGCAAGCTGCAATCAAAGACCCGCTCGCAGCTCACATAGAAGTTGTTGGCGTCCACCAGGGCATAGGCTGAGGGGCAGGTGCTCGCTTGGCCCATGCGGGAGTCTCCACGGTTGGTAACCGAAAGGGTCAGCCTAAGCCAAGCCGCAGACAGAGGTTGTCCATGGTGAGCGCCTATAACCAAAAGCTGGCCTCTTTACCCCCAAAGCAGCCCTAACCGCCCCGCCCCGCATTTCCGCACCGGGGGGGCGAGCGCACCCATTAACACCCCGGATCAAGACAATATCTGTCCAACGGTTGTGGCACAGTGCCCCCATGACCGCCACCTACCACACCCGCATCCAGCGCCTGCGCCGTCTGGAGGCCATTCTGCCCCGCGCCACCACCCTGCCGGGGGAGTGCCTGGATATCTCCCGCCTGCTCGACATCCTCGGTGCCGCCTACGGCCAGGGCACCGCCGCCTCCCGCCGCCGGGCCCTGCAACGGGAGTACCCTTGCCCAAGGGCATCGTCCGGGTTTACACCCAGGACAGCCGCGGCCATGCCCAATTCATTGGCGAGGATGAGATGGATCACACCCCCAATGGCGAGACGGTGACCTCCCTGGGGGAGAGCTTCGATATCACGGTGCGGCGCAAACAAACGGACTTCGTCAAGCTCGGCGGAACGGGCCCCTACAACTACCTCCAGGAGGCCGCCTTCGCCCTGGAATTGAAGAACGCCAAGCCCGACGCGGTCCTGGTGACGGTGATAGAGGAGATTCCCGGGGACTGGGAGGTTCTCGCGGAGAGTCTGCCGCATACCCAGCAAGCCGCTCATCTGGCCTCTTGGCAAATTGCCATTCCCCGCCGAAGGTAAAGCGACCCTGACCTGGCGGGTGCGGATTCGCTATTTGCGGGCCTCTTGGGCGAGGATGAACCTGGCAGCTTGGCAGGCTATGCAAGGCAAGCCAGGACCCAGGAGCTCACGGCAAGCGCCGCACCACGCCGCCCACCACCCCCCAGATCTGCAGTTCCTGCCCCGGGCGCAAGATGATGGGGGCAAATTCCGGGTGATGGGCGCGCAGGCAGGGCGTCGGCCCCTGGGTGTCCAGTTCCTTGACCGTCAGCTCGTTGTCGATGACCGCGACCACGTATTGGCCATGGCGCGGCTCCCGCGCCCGGTCCACCACCAGCACATCCCCATTGAGAATGCCGGCCCCGGTCATGGACTCGCCGGTGACGCGCACATAGAAGGTCGCCGCCGGGTGGCGGATCAGGTAGTCATGGAGATCCAGGGGCCCCTCGGCATACTCCTCCGCCGGCGAGGGGAAGCCGGCGGGGACCGGGGAAGAAAAGAGCGGCCGGGACAGCGGCGCGCCGGGCCGGGCCGGTTCCAGGTCCGCCAGCTCCGCCCCCAAGCGGGGTGTCATCCCCAGCCAGGCCTGGATCGCGGGGATACGGCTGACGGGCAGCCGTATTACCTGGGTGGCCTCGCCCCAGCGGCCCGATCCCACCTTGCGCCCGGAGCCCGGGCGGGCGCCTCCTTTTGGCATTTGGGACCTCCGGTTAGTGTTACGAGAACCAGAGTATACGCCAGCCGGGTGCGGGTGCCAGGTGCAGCATCGGGTTATGGGTTACACGGCAGTGTTTGAGGCTCGGTTCAGTATGCGGCCGCATTGCCCGGAGCATATCCGCGCGGCTTGGCCGCCTTTCTGGTCGGCTGTCACCACCAGATTACCCATGAGGCCCTGGTCGATTGGCTGGGCAGGAACCAGCACTATGAGCGGGAAAGTGCTTGAATTGACAAGGGGCAGCGAAAAGGCCCTTTTCCCGCTGGTTTGACAGGTTTGGGGCCAGGAATTATGGTCCGGGCCACTGGCCCGCGCGGGGCAGTCGGGCAACTCCCGGGGTCCTGCCAGGGGTCGGGTCAGCGACTCGGCAGATTCTGCCTAGGACCATCATGAGGGAATCCGTCTAATTCACCGTTGGGGAACAAGAAAATGGAAGCTGAAATGTCTGATGAAATGCAACCTGGAATGTGGCATGTGGCGTGGGCGGGTGCTGGGCAGCCAGCGGTAATCAAAGATAGCGCCAACAACATCATAGCCACTATCTACCCCACGTCCGAAAGGAAGAGTTTGTCTCGCGCCGGATTGATCGCGAGCGCCCCCGCCCTGTTTGACTCTCTCGTTGGCGCCTTGGAGGTGTTCAGGGCAATAGCTGAGCACGCAGCGGAACCGGCCAATCTTGCGGCACAAGACATGATCCCGGTCCTTGAATCGGCTCTGGATGCTGCAAACCTCCTCGGGCCCATCGCTGAAGAGGACTTGACGGGGTAAAATTGTCAAGACCCGTGAGATTATATACCTTCTTTTTAAACAACTCTGGGCACCTCTCCTGCCAATCTTGCAGGGCCCACAGCGCGATGATAAGTGCTATCCAGAACATGATGATATTAGCCTCTTCATTGCTTAACGGTTGACTTTAATGCCGGCCGCGCCGCCCCTGCGGGTCTTGATCCGGCTGGCGCCGGTGGTTGGCAACCCAACCGCGTCACGACCCATGGCCATTAGGTTGCCAGGTTCCCGGGCATATGCAGGGGCGACAAGCTGGTGGCTGGCAGTGGGGAGGGCGGTGTGATTTCTACACCCACCGGTTGGTAGGTGAGGGCAGAGATGCTAGTAGGGATGGCGGTTTAGCGGGGAAAGGAGCGCCAAGCCGATGCGGGGCAAGCAGCCATGACCGGACAATCCATGCCCGAACCCGACGCTAGACGGCACACCGGAGGACGCCCGCCTGGTGCAGTTGGATTGGCTCAACTGGTCCGCCGCAAGCTATCGCTCGCCGCCACTGAAATCCTGGACCGTCTCTGATTTGCCGCAGCGATGGCGCCGAGAACCTTCCCGACAAGCTCGTCATCCGCGACCCGAACGCCGAGCCGGGTTCATCGCGGGGTACCCCGACTGGATGGAGAGACTGAGGGCGCCTTTCTGGCACGGATTGACGACATCCGCTGACGAAGGACGTTCATAACGCGCCACCGCACCACCAGCCGCTCCCCTCAGCCGGGGTTTTGTGGGGGACTGACCCATCTCGGCCTGGCTAAGGGCGATGATCCTGATGGGAGCATGTAGAAAAATGGGAGCCTAGGGGGAGCCTAGAACTTCGCCACCGAATAACCACATCCCTAGCAACAAAAAGCCCCTCTTAAGGGGCTGCTTTATTGGGAGTTTTGGTGGCTACGACTAGATTCGAACTAGTGACATCAGCATTATGAGTGCTGCGCTCTAACCAGCTGAGCTACGTAGCCATTAAAGGGTGGCATGTTAGTCAGCGGACCTACAGGCGTCAAGCGAAAAGTCGATTTCCATTGCCAGGACCACAGGATCTCATGGCTTCTCCTTGCCTATAGGCAATCCGCGCCTGGTCACATAGAAGATCAGCCCGAGCACGAGTAAGGCAGAGAGCACCAGACCATAAGGCTTGATGGACTCCAGGAGGGCGACAAGGGCATGAAAATCCTCCTCTAGAAGATAGGCACCCAGCCCAAGGGTACCCACCCACAGGCTGGTACCGACCAAAGTGCCAAAAAGAAAGCGCCTCCATGGCATCTCCAGGATGCCGGCAGCCATGTTGCTGGTTTGGCGAATGCCATCCAGAAAACGGCCGACCATGAGGAGGCCTACACCCCAGCACGCAAACAGGGCCTCCGCCCTACGCAGCCTCTCCAACTGATCTGCCCTAGGTCTGAGCAACCGCTTGAGGCCCCACCGCCCAATCAGGAAGCCTAGGATATCGCCTAGTTGGGTCGCCACCCAGGCAACAATGAGAACACTGGCGAGATCCAAGTGACCGGCCCCAGCCATCAGGGCGCAGGCAATCAGCAGGGTCTCGCCTGGGAGGGGAATGCCTATACCTTCCACCAAGCAACTGACGGACAAGGCCCAAAGCCCATAGCGGTCCAGGAGCGGCTGGACGCTAGCAATTTTTGCCGTCAGGGATGAGACAATCTCGGTTTCGATACTCATGCTATCACCAGGATGAGGGAGGAGATCATGTCAAGAATCTTGGCATACCCAGGCTAGGACGTTAGAAAGTGGGTTCCTGTTGCGACCCAAAAAGTGCCATACCCTAAGTGCCCGGCAGTGGGGATGCCGTTCTGGGAAATGCCATTGGCAAGGCCGCCTAAACCGCCGGGCTATGCTATCGTCGGTAGCCTGTTACGACTTTCCGCATCGGCTATCGCCTTAGAGAAGACTTGATGACCAACCGGCTCCAGATGAACCCTGATTGTCCCTGAGCCCCTTCATGGACAGCCTCTTTATCATTTTCATATTACTCCTCATCGGCTGGTACTGGCTCGATAGCCTGCGGGCACGGGAGCTCGCCTTGGGCATTTGCCGCGCGGCTTGCGAGGAGCGCGAAATGCAATTTCTCGACCAGACAGTGGCGCTACGCCGACTGCGGTTGCGTTGGACAAACGATGGCCTACGGCTGGGGCGCACCTATCGTTTCGAGTTCAGCGAGGAAGGTTCCGGACGCCAGGATGGCTATCTTACCCTGGTTGGTCTGTACTTGGAGGAGATCAGCTTTGGGTTGCCGGGGCGGACTTGGGATGCTTGAATCCGACCTTACTTGACGACCCGGAGGTTGGGTTTGCCGCGCTTAGGCTTAATGGGGGACGCAGAGTCCATCCCAGGCGGGGATGGGGGGGTGGCATCCGCTTCTTCCTCGGGGAAGAGCATGCCATGACCATTTTCGCGGGCATAGATGCCCATGACGGCCTCGGCCGGGACGAGGACATCCATGGAACGGCCCGAGAAGCGGGCGTTGAAGACAATTTCATCGTTACCTATCACCAACTCGCGTACGGCACCAGGACTGATGTTGAGGACAATCTTGCCGTCCTGGACGAACTGGGACGGCACCACGGTGGGTGATCGACTGGTATCGACCAGAAGATGCGGCGTCATGTCATTGTCCAGGATCCACTCGTAAAGGGCCCGGATCAGGTAAGGACGATTGGGGGTCATGGCATGATCGGATCAGCGGCGCGGGGGCTCGTGGGGCATCTCCCGCTCGATTTCGGTGAGACTGTGGCGGAATGACGGCAGTTCGAAAATGCGCTTGATGTACTGGTGGATGGCCGTCGCATTGGGGGGAATCTCCACCCCCAGAATCGGCAGCCGCCATAGCAAAGGCGCAATGCAGCAATCGACCAGGGAAAATTCGTCGCTCATGAAATAGGGCTTGGCGCCAAAGACCGGGGAGGTCACGATCAGGCTCTCACGCAGTTCCTTGCGTGCCTGGATGATGTCGGCATCCTGGGTGCCTTTGAGGATGCGACCCATGAGTTGATACCAATCCTGATCGACCCGGTACATGAAGAGGCGGGCATTAGCACGGGCAATGGGGTCCACCGGCATCAGCGGCGGGTGAGGGAAGCGCTCATCCAGGTATTCCATGATGATGCGTGATTCCCACAGCCGCAGGTCGCGATCAACCAGGGTAGGTACCGTGCCATAGGGGTTGAAGTCCATCACCTCCTCGGGGAGATCCTGGGCGTCCACGTCAACGACTTCTACCGCTATGCCCTTTTCGGCAAGGACAATACGGACGCGATGGCAGAATGGGCAAGCGGGGTCTGAGAAGAGAGTCATCACGGATCTTCGATTCGTACCCACGGATATTTGTCCTTTGCTCCAACGAAGGAAAGCCCCTCGCACGGAGCCCCTATTTTTTTGCTGGGGCCGATTATAGCTGAGAATCTGGATTGGCGATCGGGGATTACAGCCGGGGGCCCTATGGGCAAAAGCCCCGCGAGTGCGGGGCAGTTCATAAAACCAGGGTCAGGGATCAGCGCCTAGAATGCTCGCCAGCCCGGAACCTTGGTCAGTGGACGTCTTTCCAATATTCCTTCTTCAGGGCGTAAGCGACGACGAAGAAGAGGGCGAGGAAGAGCAGGACATAAATACCCAGCTTTTGACGCTCCAGCTTCACAGGCTCGCCGGCATAGGTCAGGAAGGCGGTCACATCGCGAACGAAGGTATCGTACTGTTCTGCCGACAGGGTACCGCCTACGGCAGGTTCGAGCCCCACTACCTTCTGGATCACCTGGCCTTCCGGACTCTTGTGATCCTCGATTTTGGGTTGTTGAATACCCTGAAGGCCCGCCAAAATGTTCGGCATGCCCACCTGCGGAAAGACCAGATTATTAACGCCATAAGGTCGGGTCGGGTCGGCATAGAAGCTCTTGAGATAGGTGTAGACCCAGTCCGGGGACCGCCAACGCGTGACCAAGGTCAAATCGGGCACCGCAATACCCAACCAATTTGCAGCATTCTCCGTGCTCATGGAGGAAATCATGAGATCGCCAGGCTTGGCGCCGGTAAAGATAAAATTCTGGCGCAGAGTGGTGTCGTCGATGCCCAGATCCTCGGCCATGCGGTTGTAACGCATGTACTGAAGGGAATGACAGCCCATACAGTAGTTGACAAAGTGCTCGGCACCGCGTTGCAAGGAGGCCTTATCCTTCAGATTGATTTTGGCATCCTGCAAAGCTACACCTTCGGTGGATGCTGACGCCAGAACGGGGGCCAGAAACAGCAGGGAGGCAAGGATCAGCTTTCTCATTAGTTCACCCTCTCCGGAACCGGCTTAGTTGTTTCCAGCTTGGTGTAAATCGGCATCAAGAGGAAGAACAGGAAGTAAACGCAAGTGAAGAACTGTGCCACCAGGGTCGCGATAGGCGTCGAAGGCTGCATGCCAAGATAGGCCAGGACAACGAAGCTCACGGCAAAGAGACCCAAGGCGATTTTGGAGGGCATGCCCTTGTAGCGGATCGACTTAACCGGGCTGCGGTCGAGCCAGGGTAGGAAGAACATGATGATGATGGCGCCGAACATGACCAATACGCCCGGGAACTGGGAGCCAAACATGGGCGGCACGGCGCGCAGAATGGCGTAGAAGGGAGTGAAATACCAGACTGGGGCAATATGCGGTGGTGTCAGCAAGGGGTTGGCCGGTTGGAAGTTAGGGCCTTCCAGAAAGAGGCCGAAAAAGTCAGGAGCAAAGAAGACAATAGCCGAGAAGACAGCCAGGAAGAAGACTACGCCGGCGATGTCCTTGACACTGTAGTAGGGATGGAAGGGGATGCCATCCAGGGGAATACCGTTCGCATCCTTTTTCTCCTTGATCTCAACACCGTCCGGGTTGTTGGAGCCGACCTTATGCAGGGCCACGATGTGGATGAAGACCAGGGCCGCCAGCAGGAAGGGAACCAGGAAATGGAAGGCAAAGAAGCGGTTGAGGGTGGCATCGGAGATGACGTAGTCACCACGTACCCAAACCGAAAGGTCTTCGCCGATACTGGGGACGGCCGCGAACAGGTTGACGATAACCTGGGCGCCCCAATAGGACATCTGACCCCAAGGCAGCAGGTAGCCAAAGAAGGCCGTGGCCATCATCGCCAGGTAAATGATGAGGCCGATGATCCATAGCAACTCGCGGGGTTTGCGGTAGGAGCCGTACATCAAGCCCCGAAACATGTGGAGATAAACCACGATGAAGAAGGCCGAGGCACCGGTGGAGTGTATGTAGCGGATCAGCCAGCCCCAATTGACATCCCGCATGATGTATTCGACGGAGGCGAAGGCATCCGTGGCCGAGGGCTTGTAGTTCATGGCCAGCCAGATCCCGGTCAGGATCTGGATGACCAGAACCAGCATGGCCAGGGAGCCGAAGAAATACCAGAAATTAAAGTTCTTGGGGGCATAGTACTGGGCGAGATGCTCATTCCACACCTTAGTCAGGGGAAAGCGCTTGTCAATCCAGCCGAGGAAGCCAGGGGATGTGATTTCAGTGCTCATCAGGCGTCTCCTCCGTCCTCACCCACCAAAATGACGGAATCAGACACGAATTTATGCTTCGGGACAACCAGGTTGGAAGGAGCTGGTGAACCCTTGAAAACACGGCCCGCCAAGTCAAAGCGAGAACCGTGACAGGGGCAGAAGAAACCTCCCATCCATTTGGGTCCTAAATCCTCTGGGGCTACGTCGGGGCGGTAGGCAGGAGAACAACCCAGGTGGGTGCAGATGCCAATGGCAACGAAATATTGCGGCTTGATGGACCTGTGCTCGTTCTGGCAGTAGCTGGGCTGTTGGGGTATGGCCGAAGTCGGGTCCGTCAATAACGGGTTGAGTTCGGGGAGGCTGGCCAGCATTTCCTGGGTCCGGGAAACGACCCAAACCGGCTTGCCCCGCCACTTGACCCGTAACAGGGCGCCGGACTCAAGCTTGCCGATATCCGCCTCGACTGGGGCGCCGGCCGCCCGGGCCTTGGCGCTGGGATTCCAGTAGCTGAGGAATGGGACGGCCACAAAACCGGCACCCACGGCCCCCACTACGCTAGTGGCGGCGATCAATACACGCCGCCTGTTCTTATCAACGCCTTGTGAGCTCATCTTTAATTTACAACCCCCGGTTGACTCGGCAGGGTAGCCTCCCAGAAGGAAGCATCACCCGCACGAGAAGGCAAATTTCCCACTCCGTCGCAGCAACGAAAACCGACGTGGAATTCTCGCCCATCGTCCCCAACGGGTCAAGGTATCCCTTGGGATGGTAATAGGTTATTTTGGGGTACGGTCTAGGCAGATCAGACTGGATTGTCGATGTCTAGAAATCGATGCTCAAGGCCGAGGACATTCGCTAGCTGTACGCCCAGGGCCTGAACCCCCCAGCATTCCGTAGCGTGATGACCAGCAGCGAAATAGTCGATACCGAGTTCCCTTGCGAGGTGAGTGGTCTGCTCCGAAATCTCGCCGCTAAGGTAGGCATCCACACCCAAGGCCGCTGCCTCCTCGATGAAGCCTTGGGCAGCACCGCTACACCAGGCAATGGATGCCAGGGGGCGGCCTCGTGCCGGGATGCGCAGAGGCGATCGACCTAGGGCTACCGCCATCTGCTCGGCAAAGGCCTCTCCTGACAGGGGCTGGGCCAGTTGGCCGCGCCACACCAGCCCACGACCGGCCTCGGTAGGTACAGGCCCCTCAATGCCCAACAGCCGGGCCAACTGGCGGTTGTTGCCCAGTTCCGCATGGGCATCGAGGGGCAAGTGGTAAGCCAGGAGACTGGCGCCGGACTCTATCAGGGCACGCACCCGGCGACCCTTGGGGCCGGTGAGGCAAGGGGCTTCACCCTTCCAAAACCACCCATGGTGGACCAGGATGGCATCCGCCTCCCCTGCAGTGGCAGCCTCGATCAAAGCTAGGCTGGCCGTCACGCCTGAAACCAAGCGACGGATCGTCCGCGTACCCTCGACTTGCAGCCCATTGGGGCAATAGTCGTCGAAGCCCCGCGCCCCCAAAAGCTCGTCGCAATAGGCCTGAAGTTCGATCGCCGTGACCATGGGTGACCCCCTATCCTAGGCTCTCCGATTAAAGGGGTAATCCTAAGCCATTCCCCAGTCCATGAGTAAAAAAGGTGGCGGTTGGGTCCACGACCCCAAAACCCCGGGTCAGCGACGTCGGGGTTTTGGGTTGGGCGCGAGGGAGAAGCGGAGGGGAGACAGGCGGTCAGATCGAACGGATCAGTTGTTCTGGATGACGATGCGGGGAAACTTAGCGGCGTAATCCTTAGCCTGGAGCGACAGCTTGGCAGCCGTCTTGCGGGCAATCTCGCGGTAGATGGCGGTGACCCGGGATTCTGGCTGGGCGACGACCGTGGGCTTGCCGTTATCCGTCTCCTCGCGGATGTGGATGTCCAGCGGTAGGGAGCCGAGGAGATCGATGCCATACTGGTCGGCCATGGATTGACCGCCGCCAGATCCAAAGATGTGTTCCTCATGGCCACACTGAGAGCAGATGTGGATGCTCATATTCTCGACAATGCCCAGCACCGGCACCTCGACCTTCTGGAACATCTTGAGGCCCTTGCGGGCATCCAAGAGGGCGATATCCTGGGGCGTGGTAACGATAACGGCACCGGATACGGGCACCTTCTGAGCCAGGGTCAACTGGGTATCGCCGGTGCCCGGAGGCAGGTCGATGACCAGGTAGTCCAGATCGGCCCAATTGGTATCGTTGAGGAGTTGCTCCAGGGCCTGGGTGACCATGGGGCCACGCCAGATCATGGGGGTCTCCTCGTCGATGAGGAAACCAATCGACATGGCCTGAAGATGGTAGCTATTCATGGGCTCCAGGCTGTTACCGTCATTGGACTCGGGCCGGCCGGAAATGCCAAGCATGCGCGGCTGGGAGGGGCCGTAGATATCGGCGTCCAGGATGCCGACCTTGGCCCCCTCGGCAGACAGGGCTAGAGCCAGATTGACGGCGGTCGTGGATTTGCCCACCCCGCCCTTACCGGAGGCGACAGCGATAATGTTCTTAACATTATCAATGGGTTTTAGAGATTTTTGGACGGAGTGCGCTACAACCTTCCAGGTCACATCGACCTCGGCGGAGGTCGCGCCAGGTACCGCCATGATCCTCTCCCGCAGGGCCGTGGCAATGACATCTACCACGCCCTTGGCCGGAAAGCCGAGGACGACGGTGACCTTGGCCTTGCCGCCTTCGATCTCAATCCCCTTGACGCAAGCAGCTCCGACCAGGTCACGGCCCAGGCTAGGCTCGATGTAGGTCTTGATGGCGGCTTCAATGGCTTCTTTTGTGACTTCTGACATGGATCACTCCGTTGTGGGGTCCCGCTCCCGCCGCCCCAGGGGGCTGGACCTGGATTTCAGGCCGGTTATCGGGATCGATGCAAGGGTTAAGGGGGAAATCATAGCAGATAGGCTTGGGACGCCTTTGCGTTGGGGCCGAATTTGGTCTGAGCTATCCAAATTTCAAGCCCGGGGCCGCCCGATATGCCCCCTCATGCCCCATAATAGGCTTTTCATCGCGCCGCTCTGGCTGGCGACGAAACATCACAATCCCACCTTAACTATCCTGAAGTTACCGCGCCATGAACGACGAAAGAGACATCCTGGTCACCAGTGCCCTCCCCTACGCCAATGGCCCCATCCACATCGGTCACCTGGTGGAATACATTCAGACCGACATTTGGGCGCGGTTTCAGAAGATGCGCGGTCACCACTGCTACTACGTCTGTGCCGACGACGCCCATGGTACCCCCATCATGTTGCGCGCCCGTCAGGAGGACATAGCCCCGGAGGAACTCATAGCCCGGGTCGCCCTGGAGCATCAGGCAGACTTCGCTGCCTTCCGCATTGGCTTCGACAACTACCATTCCACCCACTCCCCGGAAAACCGTCACTTCGCCAACCTGATTTACGAGCGCAACCGGGACCAGGGTCATATCGCCAAGCGGACCATCACCCAGGCCTATGACCCGGTGGAACAGATGTTCCTGCCAGATCGTTTCATCAAGGGGGAATGCCCCAAGTGTGGGGCACCGGACCAGTACGGTGACAACTGCGAGGTCTGTGGCGCCAGCTACTCGCCGGCGGAACTCAAGAATCCCACCTCGGCCATCTCCGGCGCCAAGCCCGAACAGCGCGAGTCGGATCACTACTTTTTCCGCCTTGGCGATTTCGAGGCCATGCTCAGGGACTGGACCCGGGGCGGTGCCCTCCAGAAGGAGATCGCCAACAAGCTGGACGAATGGTTCGATGCCGGGCTTCAGGAGTGGGACATCTCCCGCGACGCCCCCTATTTCGGCTTCGAGATCCCGGACCACCCCGGCAAGTTCTTCTATGTCTGGCTGGATGCCCCTATCGGCTATATGGCCAGTTTCAAGCAATTGTGTGACCGTACGCCGAACCTGGATTTCGACCACTTCTGGCGGACGGACTCGACAGCCGAGCTTTACAACTTCATCGGCAAGGACATCATCTACTTCCACGCCCTATTTTGGCCCGCCATGCTGCACGGTGCTGGCTTCCGCACCCCCACGGCGGTGTTGGCCCATGGCTTCCTCACCGTCGATGGCCAGAAGATGTCCAAATCCCGCGGCACCTTCATCCGCGCCCGCACCTACCTCGACCACCTCAACCCCGAGTACCTGCGTTATTACTTTGCCGCCAAGCTTGGCCCCAACGTCGAGGATATCGACCTCAACCTGGAGGACTTCACCCTGCGGGTGAACGCGGATCTGGTGGGAAAAGTGGTCAATATCGGCAGCCGCTGCGCCGGCTTCATTACCGGGCGCTTCGCGGGCCGGCTGACGGCCAGCCTCCTGGAGCCGGGTCTGTACGCCGACTTCACCGCTGCCGGAACCAGCATCGCCGAGGCCTACGAAAAACGTGAATTCAGCCGTGCCACCCGCGAGATCATGGCCCTCGCCGACCGCGCCAACCAATGGATCGACGAAAAAGCCCCCTGGGTAGTGGCCAAGGCCCCGGACCGGGAGGGGGAACTCCAGGCCATCTGTTCCCAGGGGCTCAACCTCTTCCGGATGCTGATCGGCTATCTGCGCCCCGTCCTGCCTGGGACCGCCAAGGGCGCCGAGGCCTTCCTGCGCATCCCCGCCTTGACCTGGGCAGACCTGGACCAGCCCCTGCTCGGCCATATCATTGGTGAATTCAAACCCCTCATGACCCGAGTCGATCCCAAGCAGATCCAGGCCATGCTGGAGGCCAGCAAGGAGGACCTAGCCGCCAGCGACGTCAAGAAGGCCAAGCCCCACGAAATCCACTCCGAAGGCCACCTGACCCGCGACCCCCTTGCCGATCCGGTGGAATATGCCGACTTCGCCAAGCTCGACCTGCGCGTGGCCATGATCCGCTCGGCCGAGGCCGTGGCGGGCTCGGACAAGCTAATCCGGCTGCAACTCGACCTGGGTAGCGAAGACCGCATCGTCTTCGCCGGCATCCGCTCCGCCTACGAACCCAAGGATCTGGAAGGACGCCTGACGGTCATGGTCGCCAACCTGGCCCCGCGCAAGATGCGTTTTGGTGTCTCGGAGGGCATGGTCCTCGCCGCCGGACCCGGTGGTCCGGACATCTTCCTGCTCACCCCGGATGCCGGGGCCGAGCCCGGGATGAAGGTGAAATAGGGGGCATCAACGCCCGTAGATCTCCACCATGCGCCGCACCCTGGCGCCCAGGTCCGCGGGAACCCAATCCCAGTCAAACCGCCAGGCCCAGTTGCCCTCGGCGGTGCCAGGAACATTCATACGATGGTCGCCATCTAAAGCCAGGAGGTCCTGCATGGGCAGGATGGCCAGATAGGCCCGCGAGGCCAGCGCGGCGCGAATCAGGGGCCAAGGCATCGGTTCGGTGGGGTGTCCCAGAAACTCATCAACCAGGGCGCTATCCTCGAGGGACAAGCCATGATACCAGCCCAGGCTGGTATCATTATCGTGGGTACCCGTATAAACCACACAGTCGCGATCATGCCGGAAGGGAAGATAGGGATTATCCGCGCCCCCGGAAAAGGCGAACTGGAGAATCTTCATCCCGGGATAGCGGTACTTGCGGCGAAGATTTTCGACCTCAGGGGTGATGTAACCCAGGTCCTCGGCGATGAAGGGGAGTTTGCCAAAGCGCTGGTGCAATCTCTCAAAGAGTTCATCACCCAAGGCCTTCACCCACTGCCCGTGGATGGCATGCTCTTCCGTCGCCGGAATCTCCCAATAGGCCTCAAAGCCGCGAAAGTGATCGATACGGATCATGTCGAAGAGGCGCAACTGAGTCCGTACCCGGTCAAGCCAGAAGCGGAAACCCTCGGCCTCCATCCGTTCCCAGCAATATAGGGGGTTACCCCAACGCTGACCCGTGGCGGAGAAATAATCGGGCGGCACTCCAGCAACGACCCGGGGACTACCATCAAGATTGAGGTCGAAGTCCTGGGGATGCGCCCAAACCTCGGCGCTGTCTTGGGCGACGAAGATGGGCATGTCGCCAAAGAGTTTGATACCCCGCGCCTTCGCGTAGGTGCGTAGCCCTTGCCATTGGCTGAAAAACAGGAACTGCTCGAAGATGATGACCTGGATTTGCGGCGCCAACCGGGTGTGAGCCCGGTTCAGGGCCAGGGATTTGCGATCCCGAAGGGTGACCGGCCACAGCCACCAGCCCGCCTGGCGCTCATCGCGGAGGGCACGAAACAGCGCATAGTCTGGCAACCAATAGCCATTTTCGTGGGTGAAAGCCGCCAACGCTTGGCGCTCATCATCCGTGGCCCGCCTCTGAAATCCCTTCCACGCCTGTGCCAGGGCCGCCGTTTTGGCCTCAATGCTATCCTCATCCGGTAGCCTTGGGAGCCAACCGGCTGCCACCAGGGGTTCCAGATCGATGAGTAAGGGGTCGCCCGCGTGGGTCGAGCTATTCTGGTAGGGCGAGCGGTCACTCAGGGTCGGGCCCACCGGCAACATCTGCCAGACGCCCATACCGCATGCGGACAAAAAATCGATAAAGGCGCGGGCCTGGGCCCCCAGGCTACCACAGGGTCCAGGTCCAGGCAGGGAGGTGATGTGAAGGAGAACCCCAGCACCTCGGCCATCGAAACTCTGGGCGGAAGACCTGGATTCGGTCGTCATGACACACTTTTCCTCGGGCTTACACCCATGAGTTGCTCCCACGCCAGCCCAAACCTCCAGTGCCACGCCCCGCCCCTCAGGGCGGCTAGGGGTCACCAGCCAGGCTTTCCAAAAGTCAAGGACATCAGGATGGGCCTAAGCCCGGATCAAAGTTCAAGCTGAGTGCGGCCCGTTTCGGTCCGCAACTCCCGCACCACGGCCTCCAGGCGTTCAAGGGACCCAGTGACGGCCTCGCGCACCGCCTCTCGCACCAGGAGTTCCAGGTCCTCGCGATGGGCCAGGTCGATCTGGTTACCTACCTCGGGGGGCAGCAAGGCGACAAAGCCATTCACCACTTCCCGCGCCAGCAACTGGGGATCGATCGTCATTTTTTCTTCTCCTGGGATGGGGGCAAGGCCAGGGGGCACACGCCGCTGACCACTGGCAATTCTACGCCATTCCGGACAGGCTGGAATTGTCATCCGGTCTAGCGGCCGGTCCCTCCCAGCGCCGGACTCGGCCGCTGTCGAGACCGAAGAGATCGAGGAGGCGGCCCACCGTATGATCAATGAGGTCGTCAATGGTCTTGGGCGCATTGTAAAAGGCGGGCATGGGCGGGCAAATGAGGGCACCCATGGTCGCCGCCGCGTGTAACAGGCGGGTATGGCCCACATGCAGTGGCGACTCACGCGGCACCAGGACCAGGCGTCGACCCTCCTTGAGGACCACATCCGCGGCGCGGGCCACCAGATTATCGGCGTAGCAATTGACCACCCCGGACAGGGTCTTGATGGAACAGGGCGCTATGATCATGCCCCCGGTGCGAAAGGAGCCGCTGCTGATGGGCGCAGCCAGGTCAGCCTCGTGATAGACCCGATCCGCCAGGGCCTCTACCTCACTGGACTTCCAATGCGTCTCCAGGGCTATGTTCAATTTGGCACCCTGACTGATGATCAAGTGGGTCTCGACCTCTGGCATCCCCCGCAGGGTTTCCAGGAGACGGATACCATAGATGACACCAGAGGAGCCGGTAATGCCAATGACCAGGCGCATCGAGGATTTCATGAGGGTACCGATCGTTCTTAAGGAACGTCAAGGCGTCCGGGATCAGCCGGTCAGCAAGTTGTAGAGGGCCTCGAATTCCTGGCTGAGCTTGTGTCGGGGATCGAGGTGAACCATCGGCAGAGCCTGGGAATGGGATTCACGAATCTTGATCGATGACGACAAAAAGGCGTCCAGGACCGGTAGGCCCTCCGCGCGCAATTCCTCGACCAACCGCACCGGCAAATTGGCGCGGGACTGATACTGGTTGACCACGATACCCTCGATGCGCAGCTTACGATTGTGATCGTCCTGGACTTCACGAACGCTATCCATCAGCGCATAGAGGGCACGGCGGGAAAAATCATCGCAGTCAAAGGGAATCAAACAAGTATTAGCGGCAATCAGTGCCGAACGGGTGAAAAAATTCAAGGCTGGCGGGGTATCGATAAAAATCTCGTCAACATCTTTAAGGGTATCGAGGGCCTCGCGCAATTTGTACATTTTGTAGCGCGATTCCAGCTTGATCTGCAGTTCTTCCAGCCGTGGATCGGAGGGCATGACGCCAAGATTAGGGAAAGGGGTCGGCACCACATAATCACAGGGTTTCGCGCCAAAAACACGGCAGGCCAGAACATCGTCGAAGAAGCCGGCCAGGGTTTTCTCCTGCTCGTCCAGGGCCTGGCCCAGCAGGTAACGGGAGGCGTTGGCCTGAGGATCCATATCGACCAAGAGGGTCCGCCGACCCCGCGCGGCGCTAATGGCGGCCAGGTTGCAGGCAATGGTTGACTTGCCCACTCCACCTTTCTGATTGAAGACGACTCGGCGCATGGGATTTCCCAGGAGGCTTTCAGACTGACCGGCAGTGTAATCAAGCCCGGGGAAGGCGTCGATAGCCACAGCGGCACCCCCGTGCCCATTTCCCCACCCGCACCCTGGCCCAGCGGCTGGATAGCTCCGACTACCTCCAACTGATGCCGGCCATCGGCATCTAGCTACGGGCGGCACGAGAGGAAGGCATGTTCCCCCTGGCTACAGCGCCAATCAGCCCGGACCCTAAAGGGACATACTTCAGCGCCAATGGAAAACCGATATCTCTATAAGGGGTGAGTAGCGAACCGATCAAACCCGGATTTCTGTTATCTTGCTTGCGGGCGCAAGATGGATAGCAACCCGCCCCGACCGCCTTTTGCCACATTGCACCTAGGGAATGATGGGCACCGGCCCACCATTACGCCCGTAGCCGATCGTGAGGCAAGGCGTAGAATTAACTTCAACTTCAGGAGGGAATGACCGGATTATGAACCGCTTTGTCCTCGATACCAGCCTCTTCTCCAATCCTGATGTCTTTCACACCTTTGGCGCGGATGCCCAAGAGGCAATTCGTGTTTTCAGCCGTTTAGCGCGAGCCACGGGTCGAGACTTCTTCATGCCGGGCTCGGTTTATGAGGAACTTGGCAAGATTAAGGACCTTTCCGAGGTCGGAGCGGACTTCGAGTCCGTGGTGCGCCTGCGCTCGCCGCGCAAACATGAGATCACCATCCCGGGCACCCTGCTCTACGAACTCATCGAGGAGGTCCGCTATCGCATCGACCGGGGCCTGCGGATCGCCGAGGAGGCGGCCAAGGAGGCGGCCCAGTCGCTGGATGACCCCGGCAAGCTCATTAACCGCTTACGCGGGCGCTACCGCGAGGCCCTGCGCCAGGGCATCCTCGATAGCAAGGAGGATGTAGATGTGTTACTACTTTCCTTCGAGATCGACGGCACCCTGGTATGTGCCGACGAGGGGCTACGCAAATGGGCGGACAAGGTGGGCATCGAGGTCATCCATCCCCTGAATTTCCGTGCCATCCTGGAAAGGCTGATCGAGGTCCCGGGGAGTTCCTGTGGAACTTCAGTCCAGGAGCGAGGCGCCACGGAAGAGTTGATGCAGTAGCCCGGTGAGCTTAGGTACCTCCTTCTCAAATTCCAGCACCCAATAGCCCGCCTCCTCCTCCAACCGCCGCTGGACAATGTGGGTATGGCCTAGGATAGCGCGCAGATGGTCCATTAAGGCGATGGCGTTTTCCCGGCTATGGAATAGGCAGCGGAAGTCGTGCGAGACATGGCCTTGGCGCTTGAATCGCTCTACCGAACGCCCCAATCCCTCCAGAAAGGCCCGACCCAAATCCCGTTCGAGACGGTAATCGGGAGCTCGCCCGGTTTCATCCAGGTAAAGCGCCAGGCGCAATATGCGGCCAGTAAAGAAATCCCCCGGTAACTCCACCGTATCCTCTGCCCGCACTGCGATGTCATAGACACCGGAACAGGCGGTCACGAATTTGGTGCGATGCCCAGCAGGTTCGTCTTCCTTGAAGACCGCGCCCTCCCCCCCCTCCGCATCCAGTTGCTCGACGATACCAAGAACCTTCCGCCAGTCAGTGGCCGTGAATCGGCCGAAGGCGCGGGTTTTTGGCAAGTCAAACGCCTCGCACAGTGCCAGCTTCTCGGCCTGGCAGAGAAAGCCAGGCTGGCCCAGACGCATCATATCGAAGACAAAGAGCTGCACATCTTGGGTAATAAAGGAGGGACCGCCCTGGGTATAGGGATTGTCCGGCCCTGCAAGTTCGGCGCACAGCACCAGGTCGGGGTGGGCCTCGAACAGGGCCATGGGGATAAAATCGGGCACTCGATCCGTAGCGAAAGGACAGACAAAGCCGCCCCGCGTCAAGGCAAACAGGGTTCCTCGGGAGCAAAAGATGCGGACGTTGAAACCGTCGATCTTCTCCTCCATCCAGAAGGGGCCAGCAAACTGCTGGGCCAATCCCTGTTCCAGTCGGAAGATCCGGCCTATGCGGGGATATCCCGGGATGATGTGGCCATACCAGGCCAGGGTTCCTTTGGTGTGACCGCGAAAGTCGTCGGTCAGACGCAGAAAGCGGCGATCAGCATGCGTTTCCCAACGGGCCTTGTGGCGATCCAGGGCTTCGGGGAAGGGAAAAGGAAGAATAGGCATGTTGCGGTCAATAACCCGGGGCCAATGTTAGGAACCAATCGGCATAAAATGGCATCATGACTCCCCCCATACGCCGGAAGGATACGCTAAGCCATGACCCAAACCCATCAGCCTCCCCTGCCTCGCCTGACCCTGTTGGCGGCCGCCCTGATTGGCGGCACAGCCTTTCTCTACATGGTCAAGCTCATGCACGACATGACCCTCCATATCAGCCTGATGACGACCGAGATCAGCGCCATGTCCACGAATATGGGCAAGATGCAAACTGACATGGCCTCCTTGGCGCGGGACGTAAGCGATATGCGCCAGCAGGTCACCTCCCTGCCCGGCATGGCCGCTGACATGCAGCAAATGCGCCTGGCCATGGGCCGCATGTCGGGCCTGTTCGGCGGGGGCGATACGTTGCGCCCGGGCAATCCCGTGGAAATGATGCAGAAGATAATGCCAGGTGGGGACCGGCGCTAGGCCGCCCACCCAAACGCCGAACGCCAGGGTTCAGCGTTTAGGACCTGGGGGTCCTGCATCGCAGGCCGGGCCGCCCCCTCTAGCACCTCCTCAACCAGGGGCTTTGCCGGCGCTCTGGCTTAACCCCATGCGCCTTATCGCTGCAACCCTAGCCCCATCCTCCTCCAATCCACTCATGGCAGGCATGACCCCGACCAGGCTGGCGGGCAACCACTGCATGGCGCTGATCATGGAGACCACCACGGAGGCGAAATAGGGGATGGACTGGACCAAGAGGACCGCCACCCAGATCTTGAGATCGAGCTGGTAGGCGTCATAACGCAGGGTCACCAGCAGGGCGCCGAGCCAGAAGGCTATGACAAAGAACCCTTCCTCGCGAGCGTCGGCGAGGGCGCGAATCAGGGCCGGCGCTTGAGCCAGCTTGGGTGTGCGGTAAAAACCCAGCTTGTCGGAGAACATGCCGGCGATCATGGCCCGAGAGATGGTATGCGACAGGGCCAGGCCCGCCAGGGCGGCAGCCAGGCTCTGACGCAGGGTGGCATCCACCCGGCGCCGATAGAGGAAGAAGCTCTTGGTCACCTTGAAGGCAAAGAGCACCAACGGGATCATGGCCACCGTCATGTAGGGCGGCGTAACGTAAAGTTCAAACCCCACCATGGCCACGGTCCAATAGAGGGCAGCCAGGTTGAAAAGCATGTTAAAGCCATCGGCAAACCAGGGCAGCCAGCCCGCCGCAAAATGGTAACGCTGACCGGCATCCAGCTTGGTCTTGACAGTACCTAAAAATTGCCGGTGATGATGGGCAAGGATACGGACCGCGCCGTAAGCCCAACGATAGCGTTGCTTCTTAAAGTCGCTGAAGCTATCCGGCATCAGGCCGCGACCATAGGTGAAGGGGATATAGAGCGCCTTGTAGCCGGCCTCGAAGAGCCGCAGCCCCAGTTCCGCATCCTCGGTAATACACCACTCGGCCCAACCGTCCATCTCCACCAGGGCCGAGCGGCGGATCATGGTCATGGTGCCATGCTGGATGATGGCGTTGCGCTCGTTGCGCGTCACCATACCGAGCAGGAAAAAGCCCCGGTATTCGGCCATGCACATGGCCTTGAAGGCATTCTGATCGGCATCCCGATAGTCCTGGGGCGCCTGGGCAATGGCCACCTCGGGGTCCTGGAATGCCGGCACCAGATCCCGCAGCCAAAGGGGATGCACCACATAGTCAGCGTCGATCACCGCCACCACCTCGGCGGCCGGGTCCGTCTGACGCAGGGCATAATTGAGGGCGCCGGCCTTGAAGCCGGACAGGGGATCGACGTGGAAGAAGCGGAAACGCGGCCCCAACTGGGCGCAATAGGCCTCCACAGGCTCCCAGACCGCCGGGTCCTTGGTGTTGTTGTCGATCACCAGGACCTCGAAGTTGGGATAGTCGAGGGCTGCCAGGGCGTCGAGGGTCTCTTTCAGAAGTTCAGGGGGTTCGTTGTAGGCCGGAACATGGATAGACACCAGAGGCAAATCGCCCTGCCCACGATACTTGGGAAAAGGCCGTCGCCACTTGCGCAACCAAATCGATTCGGCCCATTCGTGAGCCTCAGCCATGATGAATAGGATGACCCCCAATCCGCCCACCAGGAGCAGGAAGCCCGTGATGGCGGTACCGATCGTCATGTACTGGCGAGTGTAGTCATAGACGATCCAAACCACGGCCGTGGACAAGCCATAGACGACCAGGGCCAAAAAGCCCTTGCCATGGTGGGACAGGCTCGAGCTGTCCCTATAGAGGAAGACCAACAACAGGACGGCCATGACCACCGACAGACCCGCGAGCTCCCGCCAATGGGGGATCCGCACCACCGGCTGAGTAAATTCAAACTTGGGTTCGCGATTGGCGTCATAAACCCCCCAATAGGCACCCGTTGCGCCCTCGATGTCGATCTTCCAGGTCTGATCGAAGGCCTCCATGACATAGTAGGTAACGCCTAACTGCTCGGCACGGGCCAAGAAGCGGCGCAGAAAGCGGATCTGATTAGCCGGAGTGGCCTCGGCCCCGCCACTGGTGCGGCCATTGCTGGGCCAGCCAACCTCGCCGATGATGACCGGCTTGCCCGGGAACTGCTTTTTCACGTCCTCCAGCCGGGCGAAGACGTGATCGACCGCCTCCTCGATTGGCACCTCCTCCCAATAAGGGAGAAGATGGATAGTGATGAAATCGACGTGATCGGCCAATTCCGGGTGCCGGATCCAGATGTAGGGGGGCTCGGCCGTGCTCACCGGCAGGGCGGTCCCACGGCGAACGCGGTCGAGGTACTGGGAGAGCTCCGGTACCGTGACATCGCCACGTAACAGCGCCTCATTGCCGACTATGACGCGCACCACGTTGCGATTCCCTTGGGCCAACACCTCGCTCAAGCGGTCGAGTTCCTTCTCATTCTCTTCCTTGTCCGTGCCGATCCAAGCACCCAGGGTAACATTTAGCCGGTGCTTAAGGGCCAGGCGCGGCACCTCGGCCAAGGTATCCTTCACGGTGTAGGTACGCACCGCATGCACCGCGTCCTTGAGCAAAGCCAGATCCTTGTCGATATCCTCGACCTTGGGGTAGATGTCCTTGGAGGGATTGCTGTCCGCACGCATGGGCGAGAAGGAAAACCCCTGCAGCTTGGCTGGCCAGGTTGGTTCCTGCGCCGGCTGGTTGAGCAGGGCCCAGGCCGCCACGGCCAACAAGGCGATCAGGATCGGGAACAGAAGGTTGCTTGACGGCCTCATCGGGCACCTGAATCTTAGCAGTTTCATAGGGACGCCCGGGTGGCGCCAAAATGGGGGAAACAATACGATGGCAAGGCATTGACGACCAGAATCCCACCCCGTCAGCCGCCGGACCTGGGCGGCGGATGGCGATATTTAGGACTGTATCCTGATAGCGCAACCTGGAAAATCCGGTCGGACCTGGGATCGTTATGGTATCGGAATAATATCCACGACCAGCGGCAAAAATGCCAGTTTAGTTTAGGTGCCGACCAACTGCCTCCCAGGACATAAGCATGAAAACCGAAGCATATTCCCTTGTCCGCTCCCCCCTCCTCGGCAAATCTCACCAGAGGGCCCTGCAGAATCGACATTCGTGTTGGCATTCGAGATGCCAATAGCCGCCGAACCGGGTAAAATCTCCTCTCAGCGCAGGTGGCGGAATTGGTAGACGCCCTGGATTTAGGTTCCAGTGGGGCAACCCGTGCGGGTTCGAGTCCCGCCCTGCGCACCACCCACCCAGGTTTCTTGAATTGTGGACTAGACCCCCAGCCTGGAGCTCGGTTACCCATAAGCCGAGGCGTAGCGTCTTGTCAGGTGGCTTGGGGTTTCTGAGCGTTACCGGTCCAAGCTAGTCGCAAGGGGCAAGGCAGCATGATAAAGGTCGGACACCTCTCCAAGCGTTACGGTGAATTGACCGTCCTCAAAGACATCAACGTCGAGATCGATCGAGGCGAGGTGATTTCCATCATCGGCCCTTCGGGCACCGGCAAGAGCACCTTTCTGCGCTGCCTCAACCTCCTTGACCGGCCCTCCGGTGGCCTTATTGAGATCGACGGCCAGAACATCCTGGCGCCCAAGGCGGATGTCCCTGCCCTGCGCCGCCGCATGGGCATGGTCTTCCAGTCCTTCAATCTCTTCACCCACCTGACGGTCCTTGAGAACCTTACCATCGGTCCCATCCGCCTCCTCGGCAAGCCGACGGCGGAGGCTGCGGCGAGCGGCATGGAATTGCTGCGCATGGTCGGCCTGGCGGAGAAGGCCCAGAGCCTCCCAGAGGAACTCTCCGGCGGCCAGAAACAGCGCGTAGCCATCGCCCGCTGCCTATCCATGGAACCGGAGATCATCCTCTTCGACGAGCCCACCTCTGCCCTGGACCCCACCATGGTCAGCGAAGTTCTGGGGGTGATCCGCCGCCTCGCCAAGCAGGGTATGACCATGGCCATCGTCACCCACGAAATGGATTTTGCCCGCGACGTCTCTACCCGCATCCTCTACATGGACCAGGGCCTGATTTACGAAGAGGGCACGCCCGCGGAGATCTTTGACAATCCCCAAAAGGAGCGCACCCGCGACTTCATCGGCAAGGTCCGTAGCCTGACCTGGCGGGTAGAATCGGCCGATTACGACCTCTACGCCCTGGTCGGCAAGATCGACGGTTTCTGCGAAAAGCACCTCATCCACCCGCGTACCGCCCACACCGTACAACTCCTGGTAGAGGAGGTCCTTGGCGTACTTCTCACTGGCCCTGGCTCCCACCCGATCGATCTGATGCTGGCCTATTCCGAAAAGCACCATCACCTGGAATTGCGCTTCGACGGTAGGGGACCGCCAGGAAACCCCCTCGAAATCACCGAACTGCCCGACGACCTGGCGATCACCCTCATCCGCAATTACGCCGAGGATATCGGCTATGAGCGCGTAGACGACCAAAACCGCTTACGGATACAGGTCAAGCAAGGCAAGCTCGTTTAGACAATTAGGTTACCTGGCGGAGGCCCGGATCGCCGTCTTCAATGGCACCGCCCAGGACCTCTACGCAATCCAGGCCTTCCCCAAGGCGCAAATCTCACGCTTCAACAGCCCAGCCGATTTTGTGCTCGCCCTGAAAACGGGCAAGGTGGACGTAGCCATCAGCGGCCTTCTCAGCATCCAGGAGATAGTCAGGGAAAACGCGGAATTAGCAATCATGGCGGGCAACTTTCACAACAACGCCAACGGCGTCGCCTTCCGCAAGGGAGACCAGGCCCTGCGTGAACGTTTTGATCGTTTCCTGGAGACGGCGCGGGCAGACGGAACCCTGGAGGGGATGCGGCGCCGCTGGCTCGTTGAGAATCCCGAAGCCGTCGTGATACCCGCCATTACCATACCGGAGACTGGTGAAACCCTGCGCGTAGGGACTTCGCTTCTTATCGGTTTGCCTTTCGTTTCCCAGGCCGACGGACAGTTCATCGGCCATGACATCGAGTTGGTCCAGACCTTCGCTAGCCGGGAAGGGTACCAGCTGGAATTGGTACCCTTGGAGTTCGATGCCCTGATCGCCAGCCTCGCCACGGGCAAGATTGATATGATCGTCTCCCAACTCTCCATCACCCCTGAGCGTCAAGCCAAGGTTGATTTCTCGGCACCCTACAGCTACGAAAACTCGGCAGCCCTGGTTCAGAAGAAAACCTGGCCACCCCCCTCACCTCGGATATGGAGAACCGCCAGAACAGGGGCGCCGGGGCCTTACCGGCAGCCAGTCCGCCCCCGGGTGGCTGGCGCTCTCTCGATGATCTGTCGCGGGGTCGAATTGCCACCTTCGCCGGCACCATTCAGGATCAGTATCTGGCCCGCACCTATCCCGAGGCACAGGTGACTCACCTGACGGGATATGCCGATCTTATCGCCGCCCTGAAGAGGGGTGAGGTGGATGCCGGACTCATCATCGCCACCAACGCCCCGGACCTCCTTGCTGCCAACGCCGTTATTGGACTGCTGGGCAAGCCCGTCCTGCCGGTGTCCACCGCGGTCGCCTTCCGCCCCGATGATCAGGAACTGCGCGAGCGCTTCAACCGCCTTTTGGCGCTCATCCTGGCCGATGGCACCCACCAGGCCATGTATCGGCGTTGGTTCGAGGGTGATCCCACCCAGGTCGTGATGCCCGAGATTGCCATGCCGAAGACGGGTCCCATCTTGCGCCTTGGCATTTCCCTCTCCGCCGGTCTGACCTACCTGGGCTTGGTCAATAACGATTACGTCGGCTTCGACCTCGAACTGGTGCGGCGTTTCGCGGCCCACGAAGGGCTCCGTCTGGACCTAGTGCCCCTGGAGTTTAGCGACCTATTCCCGGCTTTGCTGTCCGGCAAGCTGGACCTGATCGCCTCAGCCCTGGCGGTGACCGAGGAGCGGCAGAAAGCGGTTGCCTTCTCCGTCCCCTATGCGGAGGTCTCCTCCGTCAGCCTAGCCCTGAAGAAGAACCTCGCAGAGGGCGCGGTGGAGCGAGGCAAGGCGGACCCCCGGGGAACGAGAGAGAGGGGCGGACCCACGCCCAGCTTCCTCGCCGAGTTGGAGGCGAGCTTTTATGCCAACTTTGTCCTCGAACAACGCTGGCGGCTCATCCTGAATGGGCTCTGGGCTACCCTGCTGATCTCGGTAGCATCCACCCTCTTTGGCACCCTGCTCGGGGCCCTGATCTGCTGGCTGCGGATGTCCCCCAGGACGCTACCGCGGCTCCTCGGCTCGGGTTACATCTTCCTGATCCGCGGCCTACCGGTGCTGTTGTTGCTCATGCTGATTTTTTATGTGGCCTTCGCCTCGGTGAACATCGACCCCCTGGTCGTGGCAATAATCGCCTTCGGCATGAACTTCGCGGCTTACGTCTCCGAGATGTTCCGGACCGGTATCGAGGGCGTGGAGCGGGGCCAGTCCGAGGCCGGCATTGCCATGGGCTTCACGGGCATCCAAACCTTCCTGTACCTTATCCTGCCCCAAGCGACGCGGCGCATCCTGCCGGTCTATCGGGGTGAGTTCATTTCCCTGGTCAAGATGACCTCCATCGTCGGTTATATTGGTGTCCAGGACCTGACCAAGGCCGGCGATATCATCCGCAGCCGCACCTTCGAGGCCTTCTTCCCCTTGCTGATGGTAGCGGCCATCTACTTTCTGATCATCTGGGTTCTGGGGTTGGTTCTCGATTATGTCGATCGGCGCACGGACCCCAGGAGACGTATCAGGCAGGGTATGAAAACCCAAACCGCCGGCCATGAAGGGCAGCGAAGTTCATGAGTTCCTGTTAGGCGTGGGGGTACCAAGTCGGACTGGATCTAGGGGGCTAAGTGAGTCATTCATCCGATCATATGCCCTCGACAACAGTGAATACTTTTTCCGGACTGGCGGCATGAGTTCATCCAAAACCCCGATTACGCATCCCTTGATGCCTTCTCTTTGCCGAGAACAGCCAGTTTCTGCACCAGCCTGGCGCGGTCCGCACCCGCTATGACCTCGCCTGCGGCACCTTTAGCCTCTTATCCGTGGCCGGGGCCAGTTTTAGGAAATTCAGAAGACCTCTGACTTCAGGAAATGTTCAGCCCCTTGTGCATCTGGAGGCTCAGTCGCCACCGGGGATGTGCTAGGCAATAGGCTAAGGCTTGCTGGGTATTAGCGATCCGGTGCGGCCCATCCAGGGGCTGGAGGAAGAAGTAGCAGAAATCGAGCCCGGCGAAGCGCTCCGGAGGCGCCTCCGCCTGGGGATAGACCAGCTTCAACTCGTCGCCTGCGCGCAGGACCAGTTCGCTGCCTGCCTTGGGGCTGACGCAAATCCAGTCCAGGCCCGGTGGCGCCGGGCGGGTGCCGTTGGTCTCGACAGCCACTTCAAAGCCCCGGGCATGAAGCGCCGTAATTAGGAGGGCATCCAGTTGCAGCAGGGGCTCGCCACCGGTGCAGACGACATAGGGACGGATGCCTGATCCACATTCGCCGCCCCAGGCGGCCAGGATGCAGTCGGCCAGGGTGTCTGCAGCGGCAGACTTGCCGCCCCCGACCCCGCCAGTACCCCGAAATTCCGTATCGCAGAAGGTACAGACGGCTCGGGCGCGGTCCTGCTCGCGCCCGGACCAGAGGTTGCAGCCGGCGAAGCGGCAGAAGACCGCCGGCCGGCCGGTCTGGGCGCCCTCCCCCTGTAGGCTGTAGAAGATTTCCTTGACGTGGTAGCTCATGCGGGCAGGGCTGGCCCCAGTTCTCCCCAGCACAGGCTTACCCCGCTGCCGGGGGTCTCGTAGAGATCAATGCGATCCAACTGGGGGAGCGCGCCGGCAACCTCGCCCCGGATCCACTGCGTCACGCTGGCAGGATCGCTGTCGGCCAGCCCGGTGATCTCATCGAGCCGATGGTGGTCGAGCCGGTTGTAGACCGGTTTGAACAACGCCTTGACGTCACCGTAGTCCACCGTCCAGCCCAGCACCTGGTCCAGGGGCGAGGTCAGGTGCAGGCGCAGCAGGTAGCTATGGCCGTGCAGACGCCGACGGGGATCGCCATCCGGGGCCCTGGCCGGATGCAGGGCCCCCTCAAAGCGCAGTTCCTTCCAGATGCGGTAGTGGACCCCGTCGAAGTGGCAGCCGGCCGTGGCGGTTTCATAGACGCTGACCCAGGACAGGGCCGGCAGGAGGGGCTTGAGACGGCCCCACAGCCAGTGGGCCAGCAGCTCGCTGGTGGGGTTCTCCAGGCCGGGGATGTCGTTGAGGCAGCTATAGTGGAGTTCAGCCTGGAGAGGCGCCCAGAGGCTGCCAGGTCGTCGAAGTCAAGGCCCATGTCCTGGCCAGCCAGGTCCTGGTCGGCGTGCAGAATGACCTCAAAGCCATGGCCGTGCAGACGCCCGCAGGGATGCCCCGCAGGGACCTTGGGTAGCCGGTGGGCGGCCTCGAAGCGGAAGCGGTGCCAGAGGTGGCAGTGATCGGCGCCATCCAACTCCGCCCCGGTGTCGCGGGTGCTCTGGACGCCTATACTGACCAGGCCGGGCAGCTTCAGGTGACCCCGCAGCCAGCGCGCCAGATTCTCGTCAGTAGGCACCGGGAGCTGGTCGTTGAGGTAGCGATAGTCGAGGGGCGCAACCGCTCCCGCCAGGGCGGCCCCCAGGGCGTGGCACTCGCCGCCGGGAAAGGGCTCCCATTGCGGTGCCCGGGCTGCACGCACCCGGACCAGGAAGCTGTGGCCGTGCAGGCGCCGCGAGCGGTGGCCGACGGGCAGGATGCCGATCTGGCAGGCGGCCTCGAAGGGGCTGGTGGCGAGGTAGTGCAGTTGTTCGGGCATCCTTGGGATAGCCTGGGGGCATGGCAGGTAAGATTAGGGAGGGGCTAATTGGGCATTATCCGGCCAGACCGTGGCGCTGCAATAAGGGATCCAACACCCCAGCCGCGTGAAATCCCCTGGCGCGCAATTGGCAGGAGTCGCACTGGCCGCAAGGCCGGCCGGCCTCCCCCGGGTCGTAGCAACTGCTGGTGAGCCCGTAGTCGATGCCAAGGGCCAGGCACCGTTGGATGATCTGGCCCTTGGTCAGGGCGATCAGGGGGGCGTGGATCTGGAGCTGTTGGCGCCCCTCGACCCCGGCCGCGGTGGCCAGGTTGGCCATCTGTTCGTAGGCGGCAATATACTCCGGCCGACAGTCCGGGTAGCCGGAATAGTCCAGGGCGTTGACGCCGATGTAGATGTCGCTGGACCCCAGGACCTCCGCCCAGGCCAGGGCAAATGACAGGAAGACGGTATTGCGGGCGGGGACATAGGTGACGGGGATGCCCGGCGCCCGCCCGTCCAACGGCTGGTCCTTGGGCACGGGGATGTCGGCCGTCAGAGCGGAGCCGCCAAAGCGGCGCAGGTCGATGTCGGCGATGAGGTGCTCAGCCACGCCCAAGGCCGTAGCCACCCGCTGCGCAGATTCCAGTTCGACCAGATGCCGCTGACCATAGCGGAAGGACAGGGCATAGGGCGTAAAGCCTTCGGCCTGGGCGATGGCCAGGGCAGTGGTGGAGTCCAGACCACCACTCAGGAGGACGACGGCATTGGGCATGGGATGGATTTCCTCCTGGTGATGGCGACCCTCGGAGAGCGGCCCGAAAAGGTCAAGGCACTCGACCAGAACTATTCACTGCTCCTGACGGCGGGAAAGCTCGGCTGGCGCTGACAAAGTCTTGGGGATGCCCGGGCCAGATTTGGGCAGTTATTGCCTGGCATCAACATTTGCAAGTCATGGGTAGTCACAATCCTAACCTCCTTCATTGGCGAGGGCGATGATGCTCCCAGCTATCGCTCAGGCAGTGGGGACTAAATAACCCACGCCAATCCCAGCATAATGGCATATCTGGCCCCCTTACCCAGGGCTGTGAGCAGGAGGAAAAGCGGAAATCGCACCCCCATCAGGCCGGCGATAAAGGTCAGGGCATCCCCAACGATGGGCGCCCAGGAGAACAGCAGGGACCAGACGCCATAGCGTTGGAACCACCCTTGGGCCAGACCCAGGGTATCGGGCTTGAAAGGAAACCAGGATCGGTCTTGATAATGAAGCAAGTAACGTCCCAACAGCCAGTTAACTGCCGCGCCGAGGGTGTTACCCGCCGTGGCCCAGGCCCAAAGCGCCAGTGGATCGTAACCCGCCACGAGCAGGCCTACAAAAAGAACCTCAGAATAAGCGGGCAGCAGAGTCGCTGCCAAAAAGGCCACAAGAAACAGGCCAAAATAGCCTTCGAGCATGATGTTTACAAGGTGCGGACTAATGGCGCTTTCAATAAAGGATTCATGGCATTATATGGCTTGGTGATGGTCGAGTGGAGCCTTGGGATGAAGAATATTTGGTTTAGAGGCTGTACAATGAAATCGGGTATTTGGGCCCAGGTTCACCCTCATCCGTTCCTATTCCTGGCTTGGCTATGCCTCCTCGTCTCGTCCGCCCAAGGGGAAGGTGTCCGCCCTGACGCCACCCTGGAAATCCAGGATACTGAACAAGGCCCAATAGCGAGGCTCTTGGTGGAGATTGCTGACACTCCTGCCACGCGTGAGCGGGGACTGATGGAACGGGTACTATCAGACGATGAGACGGGCATGCTCTTCATCTTTCCCGTTGCAGCCACCCGGAGCTTTTGGATGCGTAATACACCTGCCTCCCTGGACATGCTGTTTGCCGACGCCGAAGGCCGTATCATTCATATTGCCCCTGAAACCCGTCCCTTCTCGGATCAACATTACCCATCCCATGGCCCAGCCATGTATGTCCTGGAAACACGCGGGGGGTTTGCAACCCGTCATGGCGTAGTGACTGGCATGAGGCTCAACTATGTCGCCGACCCCTTACGGCGCCCCCCGGAGACTGGCGAGCATATACCCAAGCGATAAGCCAAGCACCCTGACCTACTTTGAGCATCCCGGCTGGTTCCCACTAGGAAGTAACCCGGCCCGACTTCTCGGAATTGGACTATCATTCCTTCTTCGTTTTGGTCACTTCCCAGTCAACAAATGCGCGATGACAACAAGGATCACAGCCCCCGTGAACGCATCATTCTGGCTGGCAGCGACTTGGTGGACTACGTTAAGGGGCTGCTGGCGGCAGGCAATATTCGGCGCCTCATCATTCGTAAGCCGGATGGTGCAACCCTCCTGGAGGTGCCTTTATCCGCCGGTATCGCGGTGGGTGGCATCCTCACGCTGATAGCGCCGATTCTGACAGCCCTGGGCGCCATAGCCGCCTTGGTGGCTAAGGTCCAGGTCGAGATCGTGCGCCGCGACGACGGCAAGGATTGAGGGGGAGGCAACGGTGGCAACGCCCCTGCTCTTGTCAATTGTCGAATCCCCAGGTCATCCCAACTTCTCGGCCCTGTACCGCCAACTGGGGATCGAAGAACAGCGCCTGCCTTCCCAACGTAAGGCCATCCAAGCCCTCAAAACAGTATCCCCCCAATGGGTGGTTGCCGAATTCTTTCATGGCTTTGGCAATAATTATGCCGGAGCCAATCTGAGTAATTTGGATGTCTTGTTGGCCAGCCTACAAAAATACGCCCCGGCGGCACGCATGATCGTACTGGTCGATAAGTCCCAGCGTATCTATGTGAATAGGCTGGCGGAGCGTTTCCCCCTTCATGCCGTGCTGGAGCAGCCGGTGGTGGCCGAGGCCATGGCCAACCTGTTGCGGACCTAACGGGCTGGCCATGATACCAAAATCCATCGCTGAGTCCGAATAATCGCCATGATGGCCGTCCTCGACCGCTATCTACTCAAAGAGGTCATGAAGGTCTTTCTGGCCGTCCTGGGCACCGTGCTGCTGATCGTGGTAAGCCTCCTCATGCTGCGGGCGCTGGAGGATGTCAATGCCGGGGCCTTGGGGTCCGACGTCATGCTGCGCTTTATGGGCCTGCGCATCGCCAGCGATCTGCCCAGCCTCCTGCCTCCCGTCTTTTTTGCCTCAGTCCTCATGGCCATGGGCAGCATGGCCCAGCATAGCGAACTCATTGCCTTCGCCGCTTGTGGTATTGGACCGATCCGGACTTACCGGGCCCTCTTCTACGCCGCCATCCCGGTTGCCATTGCCGCCGGATGGTTGACACTATCTGTACGCCCCGCGGTGGTGACTGAACTCATGCAAATGCGCGCCAACCAACAGGATGAGGCGCAGCAACTCTTTGGAATCAAGCCCGGGCGTTTCTACCAACATGATAACGGCCAAATAACCCTTTACGTGGAAGATATTCAGGACGGTAGCCATCTGCGCAATATCTTCATCCACGACCAGCGGGAAGAGGTCATCAAGATTGTTCTGAGTGGCGAAGGCATGCTGCGCCACGACGAGGAGACTGGTCAGCAGTTCATTACCCTGGTTGATGGCCGTCGCTACGACGGCAAGCCGGGCACGGCGAACTATGCCATTGGGGAGTTCGACCGTTATAACCTGCGCCTCAAGCAGCGGCAAACCGAGGATCTCCAAAGTCAGAAGCGGGCCACCTTCCCGACCTCGAACCTACTGGGCTCCGACAACCTCAAGGATAAGGGCGAACTTCAATACCGCTTGTCGAGCCCCCTGGCCATCCTCACCCTCACCCTGCTCGCCGTCCCCCTGACCGCCAGGTCCCCGCGCCAGCGCAACACCTGGCGACTCTTCATCGCCTTTCTGACCTACATCAGCTTTTTCAATCTCCAGCGGGTGGCAACCAATTGGTTCGAGACCGGGGCCACCCCAGAGTGGCTCGGCAGCCTCTGGTATCAGGTCCTGGTGCTGGGCCTGGTGATGGCGGTCGTGCTACCCAAGGGCAAATGGTGGCAGCGCTTCCGCCCCAGACCCCGCCAGAAACTCACCTGATGGACGCTGGTTAGCGTTGAGGCCCGAAGAACTACCAACCTCGCGAGTTCTGGATTCCCTCAAACGACAAGGCCGACCCTGGTCAAACCAGGATCGGCCTAAAATGCTGTGCCCTTGGTCTAGCAAGCGGCGGCTAGCACCAATCCCAAATGCTGTCAAGGGGTCGGGCCAATGCCAAATCTCACCTCACCTGCGGGTCCAACTCACCCTTCAGATAACGCTCGGTCATCTTGTCCAGGGACATCACGCCCCCGGCGACAATCTTGCTGGCGTTGCCAGCGGTGCCAAAGGCCTCGTAACGCGCCACGCAAATGCCCTTCATGGCTTTGGTGGCGGCCGTGAAGTATTTGCGGGGGTCAAATTCCTTGGTGTTCTCGGCCAGGAACTTGCGGATGGCACCGGTGGAGGCCATGCGCAGATCGGTGTCGATGTTGACCTTGCGAACACCGTTCTTGATGCCCTCGGCGATCTCCTCGACGGGTACGCCATAGGTCTCGCCCATGTTGCCGCCGAACTCGTTAATGATGGCCAACCACTCCTGGGGCACGCTGGAGGAGCCATGCATCACCAGGTGGGTGTTGGGGATGCGAGCGTTGATATCCTTGATGCGCTGGATAGCGAGGATGTCGCCGGTTGGTGGCCGGGTGAACTTGTAGGCGCCATGGGAGGTACCGATGGCGATGGCCAGAGCATCGACGCCGGTCTTCTTGACAAAGTCGGCAGCCTCCTCGGGGTCAGTTAGAAGCTGGCTGTGATCCAGGGTGCCCTCGGCGCCAATGCCGTCTTCCTCACCGGCCTGGCCGGTTTCAAGAGAGCCCAGGCAACCAAGTTCCCCCTCGACAGAGACGCCACAGGCATGGGCGATTTCCACCACCTGTTTGGTGATGGCCACATTGTACTCATAGGATGTCGGGGTTTTGCCGTCCACGCCCAGGGAGCCGTCCATCATGACCGAGGAGAAGCCGAGCTGGATGGACCGCTGGCACACGGGCATGGAGGTACCATGATCCTGGTGCATGCACACAGGGATCTGGGGGAACTCCTCGATGGCGGCCAGGATCAGGTGGCGTAGGAAGGGGGCGCCGGCATATTTGCGGGCACCGGCGGAGGCCTGGACGATGACCGGGGAGTCGGTCTGTTCGGCGGCCTCCATGATGGCGCGCATCTGCTCCAGATTGTTGACGTTGAAGGCGGGTACGCCGTAACCGTGTTCGGCGGCGTGGTCCAGCATTTGACGCAGGGAAATCAGGGCCATGTCTAGTCTCCTCGTTTAGTTGGATGGGTTGGCGGATGAAGTGTGGGAGCTTAGTTCAATCGTGTGTCAAAAGTGCGTGCTCGCCCACGCGCATAATCTTGAGGACATTGGTCTGGCCCTCGACGCCGCTGCGGTCACCCTTGGTAATGATGACCAGGTCACCCTCACGAACCGTGCCGGCACGCAGCAGTTCCTCGATGACCTCCCGGTTGACGGCGTGGATATCGGTATGGGCGACGTCGAAACTGATCGGATAGACGCCCCGCATCAGGGTAACCTGGCGAAGCGTGGGCACATGCCGGGTGAGGGCATAGATGGGGATACCTGAGCTGATGCGCGACATCCATTTGACAGTGGCACCGCTTTCGGTGAGGGCGGCGATCGCCTTGACCCCCAGGTGATTGGCGGTGTACATGGTGGCCATGGCAATGGCCTCGTCCACCCGGCCAAAAACCGAGTCCAGGCGGTGATGGGAGCGGGTAGCGAGGCTATTCTTCTCCGCCTCCAGACAGACGCGATGCATGGCCTCCACGGTCTTGATGGGGTAGGCCCCCACTGAGGTCTCAGCGGACAGCATGACCGCATCGGTGCCGTCCAGGACGGCATTCGCCACATCAAAGACCTCGGCCCGGGTAGGCACCGGATGCTCGATCATGGACTGCATCATCTGGGTAGCGGTGATGACCACACTATTCAGAGAGCGGGCGCGGTGCACCAAGTCCTTCTGGACCGAGGGAAGTTCGGCATCGCCGATCTCGACCCCCAGGTCGCCGCGCGCGATCATTATGGCATCGGCAGCGAGGATGATGTCATCGATCACCCCCAGGGCCTCGGCACGCTCGATCTTGGCGACGATACCGCCCCTGCCGCCGGCATCGGCAAAGATGGCGCGGGCCTGGCGCACATCCTCGGGTCCGCGCACGAAGGATACCGCCAGGTAATCGGCCTCAATCTCGGCGGCGAAGCGAATGTCGCGGATGTCCTTTTCGGTCAGGGCCGGGGCGGAGAGACCACCTCCGCGCTTGTTGATGCCCTTGTTATCCGACAGGATCCCGCCCATGACCACCTTGCAGCGAATGGCGGCGCCAGCCACCTCCTCCACCCAGAGTTCGATGGCGCCGTCGTCAAGGATGAGGCTGTCCCCACGCGCCACATCTTCGGTCAGACCACGGTAGGTGGTACCAACCCGGTGGGCATCTCCCCCGTCCAGGGGACAGTTGGCATCAATATCAAAACGATCGCCATCCGCGAGGTGGATGGCACCGGTGGCGAAGCCACCAATGCGGATCTTAGGACCCTGGAGGTCGACCAGCACCGCCACTTCCCGGCCGAGGGCCTGAGCGCTGGCCCGCAGCTTGAGGACGCGCTCATGATGGTGCTCGTGGGAGTCATGGGACAAATTGAGGCGGGCCACATCAATACCGGCAGCGACGAGCCGGTCGAGTTTACCCTCGCCATCCGTAGCGGGGCCGAGGGTGGCGACGATCTTAGTGCGTCTGGGTGGCATGAGGCGACAACTTAAGTTCCGAACACGGCGATGGAGGGGCGACGGGCGGCAGCGGGCGCCGCCCGGGGCGGACCGACCTTAGCCCTTGGCCCGTGCCTCGAGCATGGCCACGGCCGGCAGGGTTTTGCCCTCCAGGAATTCCAGGAAGGCGCCACCAGCGGTGGAGATGTAGGACACCCGGTCGTAGATGTCATACTTCTGAATAGCGGCAATGGTATCGCCACCCCCCGCCAGGGAGAAACCCGGGGCCTCGGCGATGGCCATGGCCAGGGTTTTGGTACCGGCACCAAACTGGTCAAATTCAAAAACGCCGACCGGGCCGTTCCAGATGATGGTGCCCGCCTTGGCAATGATGTCCGCCAGTTGCTGGGCGGACTCGGGGCCGATATCGAAGATCATATCGTCATCGGTCACTTCGGAGGGCTTCTTGAGGACGGCGGGCTCGTTCTCGGCAAACTGCTTGCCGCACACCACGTCCACGGCGATCGGTATGGTGGCATGGCGGGTGGTCATCTTGGCCATCAGGTCCTTGGCGGTATCGACCAGATCGTCCTCGCAGAGGGATTTGCCGACCGGATAGCCGGAGGCCTTGAGGAAGGTATTGGCGATGCCGCCTCCAACTACGAGCTGGTCGACCTTCTGGGACAGAGACTCCAGCACCGTCAACTTGGTGGAGACCTTGGAACCGCCCACGATGGCGACCATGGGCCTGGCCGGGTTGGCCAGGGCCTTACCCAAGGCATCCAGTTCCTCCGCCAGCAGCAGGCCGGCACAGGCCACGGGGGCATAGACGCCAACGCCAGTGGTGGAGGCCTCGGCACGATGAGCGGTTCCGAAGGCATCCATGACGAAGACATCGCAAAGGGCAGCGTACTTACGGGCGGTCTCCTCGAGATTCTTCTTCTCACCCTTGTTGACGCGGCAGTTTTCCAGCACCACCAAGTCACCGGGGGCAACCTCGAAGCCACCATCCATCCAGTCCCTAATCAAGCGGACCGGCTTGCCCAAGCGCGCAGCGATGTTATCCGCCACCGGCTGCAGGGAGACCTCAGGGGTCCACTCCCCCTCAGTCGGCCGCCCCAGGTGGGAGGTAACCATCACCTTGGCGCCAGCCTTGAGGCAATGCTCCATGGTGGGCATGGAAGCGGTGATGCGTGCGTCGGAGGTCACCTTGCCCTCCTTGACGGGGACATTGAGGTCGGCACGGATCAGCACCCGCTTGCCGGACAGATCGAGATCGGTCAACTTGATGAATGACATGAAACGGCTCCCCCGTGTCTTGGTTTTGGTCGACAAAAGCTATTGGGAAAACGAGCCTGGCTTTCCGAATGACTCTGCTGTGGTACTGCCAGGGTCAGACCTGCCCTGGACCCCTGCGGTTAAGCGGGCGGCATCCGTGCCGCCGCTACCGGCCGATGGCCTGACGCCTATCAGGCGACGTGCTCGACCATCCGCAGCATGTTGCAGGTATAACCGTATTCGTTGTCGTACCAGGCAACGACCTTGACAAAGGTCTTGTCGAGGGCAATGCCGGCCTCGGCGTCGAAGATGGAGGGGGTGGACCTGCCGCGGAAGTCAGTGGAGACGACCTTCTCGTCGGTGTAGGCCAGAACCCCAGCCAGGTCACCCGACTCGGAGGCGGTCTTCATCGCCTTGCAGATGTCGGCGTAGTCAGCTTCCTTGTTCAGCTCGACGGTGAGGTCGACCACAGAGACATCGGAGGTCGGGACCCGGAAGGCCATGCCGGTCAGTTTCTTATTCAACTCAGGCAGCACCACTCCGACCGCCTTAGCGGCGCCCGTGGAGGACGGGATGATGTTCTCCAGGATGCCGCGGCCGCCGCGCCAGTCCTTCATGGAGGGGCCGTCGACCGTCTTCTGAGTGGCGGTGGCGGCGTGAACCGTCGTCATGAGGCCACGCTTGATGCCCCAGTTGTCATGCAGGACCTTGGCGACCGGGGCCAGGCAGTTGGTGGTGCAGGAGGCCGCCGAGATAATGGCCTGGCCGGCGTAGGTCTTGTGGTTGACGCCATAGACAAACATGGGGGTAGCATCCTTGGAAGGGGCGCTCTGCACCACCTTCTTGGCACCCGCCTCGATGTGCTTCTGGCAGGTCTCTTCGGTGAGGAAGAAGCCGGTGCACTCGATGATCAGTTCGGCGCCAATGTCTGCCCACTTGAGGTTAGCCGGGTCGCGCTCGGCAGTGAGACGAATGTGCTTGCCATTGACGATCATGGTGTTGCCGTCGACGGCGATGTTGCCCGGGAAGTTGCCATGAACCGAATCATACTTAAGCATGTAGGCCAGGTAGTCGGGGGCCAGGAGGTCGTTTATGCCCACAACCTCAATGCTCGGAAAGTCCTTGGCAATAGCGCGGAAGGCCATGCGGCCGATGCGGCCAAAACCGTTGATGCCCACTTTGATCGTCATGCGTTTGCTCCTGGTCTGGTTGTTAAAGGAGGTAAAGGGAGAGGCGGGGCCTCTGATAAGACCCCGCGGCAGTTCTTAGAGGAGGCCCTTGACGGTGGCCACCACCTGATCGACCGTGAAGCCGAAGGCCTTGAAGAGATCGCCGGCGGGGGCGGACTCACCGAAGCGGTCGATACCGACCACGGCACCCTGGCAACCGACATACTTCCACCAGCCGGCGGTGCAGGCCGCCTCGATCGCGACGCGGGTATTCACGGCACGGGGCAGCACGGACTCCCGATAGGCCGCTTCCTGGGCATCGAAGACATCGGTGCTGGGCATGGAGACCACCCGCACGGCCTTACCGCCAGCCGCCAGGGCGTCTGCGGCCTTGACCGCCAGTTCCACCTCAGAACCCGTGGCGATGAGGATGGCATCCGGTGTACCCGCACAATCGCGCAGCACATAACCGCCGCGGCGGATGCCCTCCATCTGGCTGGCATCACGTTCCATGTGGGCCAGATTCTGGCGGGAGAAGATCAGGCAGCTGGGCCCCGTCTTGCGTTCAACCGCCAACTTCCAGGCGACGGCGGACTCGACTGCGTCGCAGGGGCGCCAGACGCTCATGTTGGGGATGAGGCGCAGGGTTGGGATTTGCTCGACGGGCTGGTGGGTGGGACCATCCTCGCCCAGCCCGATGGAGTCGTGGGTATAGACGAAGATGCTGGACACCTTCATGAGGGCCGCCATGCGCAGGGCGTTGCGGGCATATTCCGAGAACATCAGGAAGGTGGCGCCATAGGGGATGAAACCCCCATGGAGAGCGGCGCCATTCATGATGGCGGACATGCCAAACTCGCGCACGCCGTAGTAGATGTAGTTGCCCGAGCCATCCGCACGGCTAACACCCTTGCAACCCTTCCAGATCGTCAGGTTGGAACCGGCCAGATCGGCGGAGCCACCCAGTAATTCAGGCAGTAGCGGGCCAAAACCGTCCAGGGCATTCTGGGAGGCCTTGCGGGAGGCAATGGTCTCGGCCTTGGCCACCACGGCGGCAACGAAGGCCTCGGACTTCTCAGCCCAATCGGCGGGCAGGTCACCGGCCATGCGGCGCTGGAACTCCGCCGCCTGGTTAGGGTAGGCCGCGGCATAGGCCTCGAAGCGGGCATTCCACTCAGCCTCGGCGCGGGCGCCGGCATCCCGGGCATCCCAGCCGTCCCGGACATCCTGGGGGATCTCGAAGGGAGCATGACGCCAGCCCAGGTTCTCGCGGGTCAGGGCGATCTCATCATCGCCCAAGGGGGCACCATGGCAATCTTCCTTACCCTGTTTGTTGGGCGAGCCGAAACCAATGATGGTCTGGCAGCAGATCAGAGACGGCTTGCCGTCAATGGCGCGGGCTACCTCGATGGCGGCCTTGATGGCCTCGGGGTCATGGCCGTCAACCTTGGGGATCACATGCCAGCCATAGGCCTCGAAGCGCTTGGGGGTGTCGTCCAGGAACCAGCCCGGTGTATTGCCGTGACCGCGCACCTCGCCATCGATGGAGATATTGTTGTCGTCGTAGAAGCAGATCAGCTTACCCAAACCCAAGGCACCAGCCAGGGAGGAAGCCTCATGGGAGATGCCCTCCATAAGACAGCCATCACCCAGAAATACATAAGTGTGGTGATTGACGATCTCGTGCCCAGGCTTGTTGAACTGACCGGCCAAAACCTTCTCGGCGAGGGCCATACCCACCGCATTGGTAAGGCCCTGCCCGAGGGGACCCGTGGTGGTTTCGACGCCGGGGGCATAGCCGTACTCGGGGTGTCCCGGCGTCTTGGAATGGAGTTGCCGGAAGGACTTGAGGTCTTCGATAGTGAGGTCGTAACCCGTGAGGTGCAGCAGAGAGTAAATCAGCATGGAACCATGCCCGTTGGAGAGCACGAAGCGGTCACGGTTCGCCCAGTCAGGATTGACCGGGTTGTGGCGCATGTAGTCATTCCACAGCACCTCGGCGATATCCGCCATGCCCATGGGGGCGCCTGGGTGACCGGACTTAGCCTTCTGAACTGCATCCATGCTCAGAGCGCGGATAGCGTTCGCCAGTTCTTTGCGTGAGGACATGAAGCCCCTCCTCGTAGTTGTTGTGGAGACCGAAGTCTTGTGGTCGGCGCCTGGCTGGGTTGGCTGCGCGCCCCTGGCCAGCATGGCAAAAGGTTATATATTTTGGCCCATTTCAGCCCCTCACCGCAAACCAACTGGGCTTATGAAGGCAAAAATACTTTTATAGATTCTAATATACTGATTTTGTTACACAGCCCCGAGCCCGGGCCTCGAACGGCCAGGAATACCTTTAATCTTCCCGCCACTTGATAGAGCAGCCCATGCTGGGAATCTGGTCCCGCGGACCTGCCCCGTGGGTGGCGACCGCTGTCATGGCCTCGAATAGGTCGCGTCGGACGCCCGCAGGGGCGGTCTCCTTGCGGCTCTCGTCGAGGCGGCCCCGGTATTGGAGTTCCAGGTCGGCGTTGTAGCCAAAAAAGTCCGGGGTGCAGACGGCGCCATAGGCCTTGGCCACCTCCTGGGTTTCGTCCAGCAGGTAGGGGAACGGGAAATTGAGTTCCAGGGCGAGACGCCGCATATTTTCGAAGGAGTCTTCGGGGTAGTAGCTGGGGTCGTTGGACATGATGGCCACGCAACCGATGCCAAGGGGGGCCAGGTCCCGTGCGTCGCGGATGATGCGGTCGATGACCGCCTTGACGTAGGGACAATGGTTGCAGATGAACATAACCAGCAGCCCCTGGTCGCCCTTGCAGTCGTCGCGGGTCCAGCGGCGGCCATCCACGCCGGGCAGGTTGAAATCCGGGGCTAACCGACCAAAATCGCAGATTGGCGTTTGCAGGGATACCATAAGGGACATCTCCTCGTAGGGTCTAAGCAGGGCAAAGGCAGGCGCAAAACGGGTTCATATTACCCCTTGCGTGGAAAAATCCAAGACCGGCACTAGGAATGAGCGGCCCGGGGCCCTAAAATCCGCCGCTTCCAACCGGCCCCTCGGGGAGCCATAGCCAGGTACCCACCTCCCAATCATGTCGAAAAAAAACATCTTCACCTCTGAATCCGTCTCTGAGGGTCATCCCGACAAGGTCGCCGATCAGATCTCCGATGCGGTCCTGGACGCGATCCTGACCCAGGATCCGGACCCCCAGCATGCCCGCGTCGCCTGCGAGACCATGATCAAGACCGGGGCGGTGATCGTCGGCGGCGAGATTACCACCAACGCTTGGATTGACCTCGAGGAGGTCGTGCGTGGCGTGGTGTGCGACATTGGTTACACCAGTTCCAACGTCGGGTTTGATGGGTCCACCTGCGCGGTCATGTCCCTGATCGGCAAGCAGTCCGGCGACATTGCCCAGGGCGTTAACCGTTCCGCCCCCGAGGAGCAGGGTGCCGGTGACCAGGGTTTGATGTTCGGTTATGCCACCAACGAGACCGACGTCCTGATGCCCGCGGCCATCACCTATGCCCACCTCCTGGTGCTGCGCCAGTCCGAGATGCGCAAGAACCACGTCCTGCCCTGGCTGCGCCCGGACGCCAAAAGCCAGGTCACCCTGCGCTACGCCGACGGCCAGGTGGCGGGGGTAGAGGCGGTGGTGCTGTCTACCCAGCATGACCCGGACGTGGACTACCGGCACCTGTGCGAGGCGGTGATGGAGAACATCATCCAGCCCGTTATCCCCAAGGAGTGGATCCACCAGGGCACCAAGTTCCACATCAACCCCACCGGTTCCTTCGTCATCGGCGGTCCCGTCGGCGACTGCGGCCTGACCGGGCGCAAGATCATCGTGGATACCTACGGCGGGGCGGCCCGCCATGGCGGCGGCGCCTTTTCCGGCAAGGACCCGTCCAAGGTGGACCGCTCCGCCGCCTATGCCGGCCGCTATGTGGCCAAGAACATCGTCGCTGCCGGACTGGCCGATCGGTGTGAGATCCAGGTCTCTTACGCCATCGGGGTGGCCGAGCCAACCTCCATCGCCATCGAGACCTTCGGCACCGCCAAGATCGAGGAGGAACGTATCGCCCAACTGGTGCGCGAGCACTTCGACCTGCGCCCCTACGGCATCATCAAGATGCTGGATCTGGTGCGGCCCATCTACCGCAAGACCGCGGCTTATGGACACTTCGGACGCGAGGAGCCGGAGTTCACCTGGGAGCGCACCGACCGCGCCGAGGCCCTGCGCGACGCGGCCGGGCTTTAGGCTCTACTTCTACCCTCACCCCACACCGAGGAGCGCTGCGACCCCCAGTGGGGGCCAGGCTCGGTGGTGGCCAACCCCTCCAACGGCGCTCACTCTGATAATCATTGGAGTTGACTAGCATGAGTGAGTTTACCGACTACAAGGTTGCCGACATTGCCCTGGCCGATTGGGGCCGCAAGGAGATCGCTATCGCCGAGACTGAGATGCCCGGTCTAATGGCCCTGCGTCACAAGTACGGGGCCACCCAGCCACTCACAGGTGCCCGCGTTACCGGCAGCCTGCACATGACCATCCAGACCGCGGTCCTCATCGAGACCCTGGTCGAGCTTGGCGCCCAGGTACGCTGGTGTTCCTGCAATATCTTTTCCACCCAGGACCATGCCGCCGCCGCCATCGCCGCGCGCGGTGTCCCCGTCTATGCCTGGAAGGGCGAGACCCTGGAAGAATATTGGTGGTGTACCGAGCAGGTGGTCAACTGGCCCGACGGCGGCGGCCCCAACATGATCCTGGACGACGGCGGCGATGCCACCCTGCTGGTGCATAAGGGCGTCGAATACGAACAAGCCGGAGCCGTACCCACCCCCACCCCGAGCGATAATGAGGAGTGGCGCGCCATCCTCGGTGTCCTCGGCCGGACCTTTCAGCGCGACAACCAGCACTGGACCCGGCTCGCCGCCGAGATCCGCGGCGTCACGGAGGAGACCACTACCGGGGTCCATCGTCTTTACGAGATGGCCAAGACCGGCACCCTCCTCTTCCCGGCCATGAACGTCAACGACTCGGTGACCAAGTCCAAGTTCGACAACCTCTATGGCTGCCGCGAATCCCTAGTGGACGGCATCAAGCGCGCCACCGATGTCATGATTGCCGGCAAGGTCGCCATGGTTTGCGGCTATGGCGACGTCGGCAAGGGCTGCTGCCAGTCCCTGCGCGGTCTGGGCGCCCAGGTCTGGGTCGCCGAGATCGACCCCATCTGCGCCCTCCAGGCCGCCATGGAGGGCTACAAGGTGGTCACCATGGAGGAGGCCGCCCCTCTGGCGGACATCTTCGTCACGGCCACCGGCAACCTCGACATCATCACTCATGACCACATGCTGGCCATGAAGGACCAGGCCATCGTCTGCAACATCGGCCACTTCGACAACGAGATTGACGTCGCCTCCATCGAGGGCTACCTCTGGGACGAGATCAAGCCCCAGGTGGATCACGTCATCTTCCCCACCGGCCGGCGCATCATCTTGCTCGCCAAGGGCCGCCTGGTGAACCTGGGCTGCGCCACCGGCCACCCCAGCTTCGTCATGTCCAACAGCTTCACCAACCAGGTTCTGGCCCAGATGGAACTCTTCAACCATCGCGACCAGTACCCCATCGGCGTTTATGTCCTGCCGAAAAAGCTCGACGAGGAGGTGGCGCGCCTGCACCTGAGTAAGATCGGCGTCCACCTCAGCGAACTCAGCCAGTCCCAGGCCGACTACATCGGCGTCCCGGTGGATGGGCCTTACAAGCCTGAATACTATCGGTATTGAGGGTGTCCAGGGGGGTCATGGTCCCTGTTCCATGGCGCCCTGCCACCCAGGGACACGCCGGATCGGTCTTCCCCCTTGATGGCGTTTTGGGTTACAGGGGACTCCTGCCTCGGCTAACCCCGTCATCCCCCTGCCCTGCCCCCAGATAACACCGTTCGCGCCCCCGACAGGAGCACGTATGCCAGCCCCCAGCCCCGACCAGCCCTCTTTCAGTTTCGAGTTGTTCCCGCCCAAAACCCCGGAGGGGCTGACCAAACTCGGGGCCAGCATCGACCAGATGAACGCCGTGGGGCCTGAGTACTTCTCCGTCACCTACGGGGCCGGCGGTTCCACGCGGGAGTCCACCTTCGCCGCCTTGGACCTGCTCCTGGCCAAGGGCATCGCGGCCGCCCCTCACCTGGCCTGCATCGGCTCCACCCGGGCCGAGATCCGCGGCATCCTGAAGCGCTATCAAAGTCAGGGCATCCGCCGCCTGGTCGCCCTGCGCGGTGATCTGCCCTCCGGTATGGGGCTGGGCGCCGCTGGGGACTTCCGCAATGCCAATGAGTTGGTAGCCTTCATCCGCCAAGAAACCGGCGCCCACTTCCGCATCGAGGTCGCGGCCTACCCCGAGGTCCATCCCCAGGCCCCCAATGCCGATCAGGACCTGGCCAACTTCCAGCGTAAGGTCGCAGCCGGCGCCAACGCCGCCATCACTCAGTATTTTTACAACCCCGACGCCTATTTTGGCTTTGTGGAGCGCTGCGCGGCCCGGGGCATCGACATTCCCATCCTGCCCGGCATCATGCCGATCACCAACTTCTCCCAACTCGCCCGCTTCTCCGATGCCTGCGGCGCCGAGATCCCACGCTGGGTCCGCAAACGCCTGGAGGCCATGGGCGACGACATCGAGGCCATCCGCGCCTTCGGCCATGAGGTCGTCCTCGGCCTCTGCCACCGTCTCCTGGCAGGTGGCGCCCCCGGCCTGCACTTTTACAGCATGAACCAAGCGGCCCCGGTGCTGCGGCTATGGCGCGATCTTGGCCTGAAGGCCACGTCGCCCGGGTAGGGCGACGGCCCTGGGACTTAGGCGACCACTTGTAGCGCCCGCAACAGGGGCAGCTCCTTGTCCGCGAATTCCCGCGCCTGCCGGCGCAACTCGCCCAGATTGTCCTTGGCGTTGGCCAGGGTCTTGCCCTCCTTGATGATTTTTTCGCCACGGGCGGCGAGGATGTCCCACACGAACTTCGCCCACTCCTCCGGAGTATCACCTCCCTCGTTAGCGGCCAGCAGAAACAACTGCCCAAAGCGGTGGACGGCAATGCCCCCGCCCGTCACCGGACTCGCCAGATGGCCGATCTCGCCGCCATCCCGGGCGCGGGACATGAGATGCCGGTTCAGCCGGTCGGTATGGCCGCGCCGCCGTTCGATCACCTCGGGGGCTTGCGCCGGGGCCGCCAAGCCAGCACCAACCAGCAAGAGGCAGGCCTCACGCAGTTGCTCCGGCCGCAACTGGGCGGGCTTCACCAGCCGTTCCAGTTCGCCGAACGCCTTAGGTTGCTGGTCCGCCAGGGCATCCAGGAGCGGCGTGTAGACGGCGGGGACCAGACCCACCTCGGAGCCATCGATCGTGATGGTCGCGCCGATCTCGCCGCGCGGCCGGATCAGCACGAAGCGCTGTTGGCACCACGCCGCTTCCCACCGGAAGTGCAGCAGGGGCCGCAGCCCCTTGACCCAGTAGTCTAGGTGGAAGGCACGACAGGTGAGGAAGTCCCGGGCGGTCACCCGCAGGGCGCTATCCGGGATGTCGGCGAGGATCTGGCGTTGCTTCGGCGTCAGGGTCAAGGACGGGATATGATCCAGGGCATAGGCAGAGCTGGCGTATTCCAGCTGCGCTGGTTGCAGCCAGGCGGCTACCTCGGCGAAGGTCATGGGTTGCCACATGCGGCTGAAATACTCGTGTACCAGATAAGCCGGATCCTTCTGGGTCCTGATCTCCCTCAAATGCGGCAGCAGCTTGGGATGGTTGAGGGCGAAGCGGGCGTCGGCGCCCAGGAGCTTCTCGGCAAAGGCCAGGGCGTCCAGGATGCGTTCCCGCCGATCCTGCCCCCGCTTGCCCAGCCGCTCGTCATACTGGGTCAGGAGACGCTGCACCGGCACCATGTCGGCGTGTCCCGGCTGGGCCAGGTAACCGAGAAAGAAGACCCCCCCCACGGCCAATTTGCGCCTGACGAAATCCACCAAGAGGGCGCGGTTGTCGTCGTTGATCCAACTCCAGACGCCGTTCAGGGCGATGAAATCGAACTCTGGCAGGTCCGGGTCGGCGCAGAACTCGGCAAAGGAGCGGTTGCTCAGGCGCGCCCCGGTGGCCGCCTGCTCCGCCAGCTCGCCGGCTAGGGCGGCATGGGTCGCGTTAAAGTCGGTACCCCACCAAGCCGTGTCCTGGCCCGCGGCGAGCAGGTTGAGGGTGACGCCCTGTCCGTAGCCCAGTTCGCAGGCCCGGCCACCGGCCGGGGGCACCTGCCCGTCGTAGAGCAGCATCAGCCCGGCGTTCAGGGGGTTGAGGGCGGGGAAATAGCCATAGGTGTAGGGCACGTCCGTAACGTAACCTTGCCCCACCTCAGTCATCGGGGCCTCCCCACCCAGCGGCGCGAAGCGCCGCGCCAGGCCGCTGGCATAACAGTCTGCGATAGGGCATGGCATGCTCCTGGGTGTCCCCGGGTGGTACGGCTGCTGTTTAGCGGGGGTTGGGATGCGGCAAGCCCCGCCGCGCCTGCGGGTAAGACCATTCGCCGCGCCCTCCCAATCCGCAAGAAAAAAAGCCGCCGGCCCCTGGCGGTACCGGCGGTTCAGACTCCGGGTACGGATCGGAAGCCGCGCTACCCCGTGCCGTGGTGGCCCGGCCTTTGGTCGCGGCTAGCGGGGTGCTCACCAGGGTTTAGGGCCCCGGCCCCGCAGCGCTAGGCCGCCGCGCGCGCACCAGGCCCGGTTCAGCGGCGGTCGCGGCGTCGTTTCCAACCGACGAGACCGCCCAACAGGCCGGTCAGGGCAATGAGGCTAGCCGTTTCCAGGGTGGGCACCACCACCGGAGGCGGTGGCGGCGGCTCATCGAACGCCAAGGTCACACGACCCGCGGCACCATTGGTACCTGGGTCATTAGTAGCGTGACCGTTGCCATTACCACCCGCACCACCACCGGGAGCGAAGCCATTAACACCGAAAAGTCCGGCGTCACCACCGTCGCCGCCATTGCCGCCGTCAAGGCCCAGGGCTACGCCACCAGCACCGCCGACCGTACCCGCACCCGGGCTACCGGCTACACCCGCATTAAGAGAGGTGGCTGAGGAGCCACCACCACCGCCACTACCCGCACCCATGGCGTTGTCACGGTCCCCACCGGCACCGCCCGCGAACGCCGTACCACCAGTGATGGTACAGGCGGCCGTGGTACCACCGAGGCCCGCAGCATCCATGCCTCCAGTTGTCGAACCACCGTTAGCCACCAGGTTACCCACCGTCGTATAACCGGTGACAGATGACGCACCGCCGTCAGCAGCTTCAACCCCGCCCAAACCCACGGTTATTGTCAGAGTCGCGGCTGGTACGACTGTCACAGTGGCCCCGCAAAAAGAACCGCCACCCGCCCCAGAGCGGGCATCCATGCCGCCTACAACACCGCCACCTCCCCCATAGGCATGAATCGTCATGCTGGTGACACCGGCCGGGACCTCGCAGGTCCCATCTGAATCGTAGGTTGCACCGTTGACGCAATCCGCTGCGTTTGCCATCGCCGGGGCGATCAGGACGGCCGTGAGGCTCGTCAATTTAAAAAGACTGGATTTGTTCACAATGAAACCTCTTCAATTTCTGACTGTTACAATAGAACCCAAAAAAAAAGCGCAGGTCTGGCTTAGACAAACCCCTCAAAACAGCAGAACTCGTACTCCTTGTGTCGCCTGACACCGACCTCGGGATACATTTTCCTTGCATCCGATGAAGGGCAAAGGGGTTAACAATTTACTTACCAGCTCGGTGTAAGCAGCCACAACAACTAACCGCCGAGGCTTCAATTTCACATCAGAGCCAATAAAATGGAGGATCAGTGTCCAGTCCCAGCTTACGCGGAACGAAAATAATGGGTGAGAATAAAGCCTTTTCCACTGTTGTCAAGAGGCCACGAACAGAAGAGGTTATACAACAACGCCGCACCCATCCCGCACTGCCGCGCCGAGCCGCGACAGGGTGTCCAGCAGTCTAGGATCGCTATTACTGGCCCCAGGTAACACAACCTGAATGCCAAATCCCATCGCCCGTTGGATAGCGCACGTCACCGGCATGAATTAGAAAGGCTCGCTGTGGGCATAACTCCACCAATGCAATACGTCGGCCAGGCTCAACCTTGGGTGCCAGTCAGGGCATGATCACGATAGTCCAAAGCGGGTTGCCGGGCGATCACACAGTATCAGATTAAGCCCCACCCCAGACGAAGTCCACCCCACTGGTACCGGCCAACGAGTGGCCGAGCACTTCGTCGAGGCCATCCAACCGCAGCAGTATATGGAACAGTCACCTGTCGCGCATGAAACCCTCTGAAGGACTTAACCGACCGCTTACACCCATTCCGTCGCGATTAGGGTGGGAGCAAAGGCTAAATTTCGGGTGAAAATCGTCCTGCACCGAGGGCGAACTCTACTGCGCATTTGCATTGATTAGGAGGCTTACACCCAGCCCTCTTAAGGTGTCATTTCGTGTTCGACCCGGAACCCGCGAGCAACTTTGCGGCCGAGACATGAGGCAACGGTGTCCGCTTGATCCGCCCAGGGTCTCATCGACATGGCTCCCCTCAGCCCCTCTGGGCCGCCTGACAGCCCACCGACGGGGGATTTTACGTTTTTTCGCCCCTGCTGAAGGGGTGGATGAGAGGCCTGCTGGAGGCGCCATTATTTTCA
>JBGAUE010000028.1:0-48529 GCA_044228795.1 Chromatiaceae bacterium
GCGCGGCTACCCCTCCCCAGCCAGCCGGTCCCGCTTTCTAAACCAGCCGGTTATGCTTATGCGCTCGCGCCGGGCGGGTAGCACCTCGTGGACAAAGCGGTCACTCAGGAAACAAACCAGGCGACCGGCGATGGGGAGCACCTGCTCTTGGCGACTCTCATCGGTGGGGTCGGTGTAAAGGCGCAATTGACCGCCATCTTCTTCCTGCCAGTCGTTGTTGAGGTAGAGGATGACGGAGACGAGGCGCTGGTCTTGGTCCCGGAACTGGTCCAGGTGTTTGCGGTAATAGGCCCCGGGGGGATAGACGGCGAGGTGTCCCTCGAACTCGAAAAGACCCAGGAAGAGGGCGCGGTTAATGGCCAGACGGAGTGCCTCCAGGGTGGCCAGGTAGCGGCATTGGGCAGGGGTGGCGGCGGCCGGGTTCAGCCACCGGGTCCGGTCGGTCCTGATCGTGGCGTTGAGTTGGGAGTTGGCACCCTGGCCGATGCCGGCGTCCTGAAAGCCCCCCCATAGCCCAGAGTTCCCGCGCCTCGCTGGCGAGTTCCGCCACCCGTGCGGGCGGGATGAAGTCGTCGATGATGGCCAAACCTAGGGTCGCCAAGGCCTGGACGATGCGCTCCTGAATAGCCTCGGTCCCCCTGGCGGTCGAGCCCGTGGCCTCGCTCATGGCAGTATCAGGATGCCGTCCATCTCCACCGCCGCGCTCCTGGGGAGGGCGGCGACACCAATGGCGGCGCGGGCGGGATAGGGTTCGCTGAAGTAGGAGGCCATCACCTGGTTGACCAGGGGGAAGTGGCCGAGATCCGTGAGATAGACGTTGAGTTTGACCAGGTCCACCAGGCTGCCACCGGCGGCCTCGGCCACGGCGGCCAGATTATCGAATACCCGGCGAATCTGGGCCTCCATGTCCCCCGTCACTAAGGACATGGTTTCGGGCACCAGGGGGATCTGGCCGGAAAGATAGACGGTGTCGCCCACCTTGACCGCCTGGGAATAGGTACCGATGGCTTGCGGGGCGCGGTCGGTGCGAATGATGGTTTTAGGCATGGGTTCCCTCGTCATGGTGAGGCCGGGGATGGCAAAGGGGGATAGGGCGATGAGGATTCGGGTCAGGGCCCGATGGTTTGTCTGGCGCTAGTCGGGCTTCATTCGAAGAGCTTGCGCCACCAGCGCCGGCGATTTTGGGGCAGGATACGGGTCGCGGGCAGGTCAACCGGCGGAATCAGGCTCAAGACCCAGCCGGGCAAGGGTGGGTTGTCACTGTAACCACAGGAGACGCCCAGGTTATGAGGGTCGTAAATCTTGATGAAGCTTGGCCCTTGGGGGTTGTCGGCATAGACGATTCCGCAGTAATCCTCCTTGTGCTCCGCGCGCAGCAGCTTGTCGATCCCGTCGATGAAGGCGAGGACCTGGTCCGGGGTGGATGGCGCCGTCGGCGGTATCTCCCCCAGGGCATAGAGGTACCAGCCTGCGTCGGCCCGCTCGCGCAGACGCTCCCAGAGGGCATCGAGGTGATGCCAGCGCAAGGCAGCGGTGAAACCGCCGCGAAAGGCGGTCAGGAAGGCGTCTCGGGGTGTCCCGGTCTCTGCGGTCACGAACAACTCCTAGGTAGTGATGTCAGGATCTCCCCCAGGATACTGCCATCGGGGCTGACCTGAATGTATGGCCGGTTGGGTACCTTTGGGGTTCCCAACCCGTGCGATTGGCGGCACGACCTGGGTCGCTCTGAGGCGGTCAAGCGGCCCTTTCCTGTATAGTTGCAGTTTTCCTCCGGTGGAAGCAACAACCCATGTCAGCTCTGTACGAATCCCGGCTCCCCCATTTTGAACTCCTGCATCGTGGCAAGGTGCGCGACCTCTACCGGATCGACGCCGAGCATCTTCTGATCGTCGCCAGTGACCGCCTGTCGGCCTTTGATGTGGTCCTGCCGCAGCCCATTCCGGGCAAGGGCGAGGTCCTGACGCGGGTCTCCCGTTTCTGGTTCGGGCGCATCGGCCACCTGCTCCCCAATCAACTCACGTCGATCAGCGTCGATGAGGTGGTGACGGACCCTGCCGAGCGCGCCCAGCTCGGCGACCGGGCCCTGGTGGTGCGCCGGCTCAAACCCTTGCCGGTGGAGGCCATTGTGCGGGGCTATCTGATCGGCTCCGGCTGGAAGGACTACCAGCAGGGTGGATCTGTCTGCGGCATCTCCCTGCCGGGGGGGCTGCGCCAGGCGGATCGGTTGCCCCAGGCTATCTTCACCCCCTCCACCAAGGCCGTCCTTGGGGCCCACGACGAGAACATCGACTTCGATCAGACCGTCGCCCTCCTCGGGGGTGCCCTGGCCCGGGAGGTGCGCGATGCCGCCCTGGCTATTTATACCGAATGTGCCGATTACGCCCGCTCCCGTGGCATCATCATCGCCGACACCAAATTCGAGTTTGGACTGGACGAGGCCGGCCGCCTGCACCTGATCGATGAGGTCCTGACCCCCGACTCCTCCCGCTTCTGGCCGGCGGACCAGTACCAGCCCGGCATCAGCCCCCCCAGCTTCGATAAGCAGTTCGTCCGGGACTACCTGGAGACCCTGGATTGGGACAAGACCCCGCCAGGCCCCGAGCTGCCCCAGGAGATCATCGCTAAAACGGCGGCCAAATACCGGGAGGCGGAGGAGCGGCTGACGCATCCCCTTCAGTCGTAGCGCTCGTCCTTCCAGCGTCGCAGGGCGCTAAAGACCTGGGCGCTCGTCTTTAGCGCCGTCCCCGCGAAGTCCTCCGCCGCCGCCTTGACCGCCGGCACGCCGGTACGCAGGAAGGGATTGGTGGCCAGTTCCTCGGCCAGGGTCGAGGGCACTGTCGGTCGCCCGGCCGCGCGCAGGGCCTGGGCCCGGGTGGTGCGCTCGGCCAGCGCGGGGCTGTCCGGTTCAACCCAGGCGGCAAAACCAAGATTGGCCAGGGTGTACTCGTGGGCGCAATAGACCCGGGTCTCCGGGGGCAGGCCGGCGATCCGCGTCAGGGAGGCAGCGAGCTGGTCGAAGGTGCCGTCGAAGACCCGTCCACAGCCGGCGGCAAAGAGGGTATCGCCACAGAAGAGGGCCCCGGCCCCCCAATAGGCAATGTGGGTTGCGGTATGGCCAGGTACTTCCAGGACCTGGAGAGGCACACCCAGGCCCGGCGGGCTGATGAGGTCGCCCTCTCCCACCGGGTCCGTGACGGACCGGATACGCCGGTCCCGGGGCCCAAAAATCCGCGCCTGGGGCCAATGGGCGAGGAGATCATCCACCCCCCCGATGTGGTCCTGGTGGTGATGGGTGAGCAGGATGGCGACGAGCCGCAGGCCCTGGTTTTGCAGGTGCTCGATGACCGGCTCCTCGTCGCCTGGATCCACGACCAGGGCCTGGTCGCTGCCCTCCTGGCGGAGCAGCCAGATATAGTTGTCGTCAAAGGCGGGGATGGGACTGATGACGAGCATGGTGGAAATCCGGTGGCTGATGAATTTGGAGAATCGACCGATCGTTGGCGCTTGGCCGGCACCGGTCTCCCGGGATTCAGATGCTGGCGATATCCGCCCGGTCCAGCCGGGCCAGGGCCGCGCGGATCGACTGCTCGATCCCAGGTCCGTCCAGGCCGCATGCAGCCAGTTGCATCTCGTGGCTGTCCTGGGGGAGGTAACGGTCGGGCAGGCCCAGGTGCAGAAGGGCCTTCGTCAGGCCGCGCTCGGCAAGGAACTCGGCGATGGCGGAGCCCGCGCCACCCGCGATGACATTTTCCTCCACGGTCACCAGCAGGCGGTGACGGGCGGCCAGGTCCAGGATCAGCTCCTCGTCCAGGGGTTTGACGAAGCGCATGTTGGCCACGCTCGCGTCCAGGGCCTCGCCCGCCGCCAGGGCCGGCGCCAGCCGGCTGCCGAAGACCAGGATGGCAATGTCCCGGCCGGACCTGCGCACTTCGCCCTTGCCGATCGGCAGGGGCTCCAGGCCGGGCTCGATGCTGACCCCTGGACCTGAGCCGCGCGGATAGCGCACCATCGCCGGGCCCGGATACTCAAAGGCGGTCTGCAGCAGGCGCCGGCATTCGTTCTCGTCCGCCGGGGCGGCAATGACGAGGTTCGGCAGGCAACGCGCGAAACTCAGGTCAAAGCTACCGGCATGGGTTGCCCCGTCCGCCCCCACTAGGCCGGCCCGGTCCACCGCCAGGGTCACGTCCAGGTCCTGGAGGCAGATGTCGTGAATGAGCTGGTCGTAGGCCCTTTGCAGAAAGGTGGAATAGATGGCTACCACGGGCTTGAGGTCCTCGCAGGCCAGGCCAGCGGCCAGGGTCAGGGCGTGCTGCTCAGCGATGCCGACGTCATGGTAGCGCTCGGGGAATTGGCGGGCGAAGGCCACCAGACCCGAGCCCTCGCTCATGGCCGGGGTGATGCCGATCAGGCGGGCATCCTGTTCGGCCGCGTCGCACAACCAGTCCCCAAAGATTTGGGTATAGGTGCGGCCGCTGGACTTACTGGACAGGGCCCCCGTGGCGTGATCAAAGGGCGTGACGCCATGGAAGGCGACGGGCTTTTCCTCCGCGGGTTCGTAGCCCTGGCCCTTACGGGTCACCACATGCAGGAGGCGTGGGCCTCGCATGGTCTTCATGTTGCGCAGGGTGACAACCAGGGCCTCGATATCGTGACCGTCGATGGGCCCTATGTAGTTAAACCCGAGCTCCTCGAACAGGGTGCTGGGCATGACCATGCCCTTCATGTGTTCCTCCCAACGCCCCACCAACTGGCGAATGCTCGGCAGGCCCCGGAGGGCGCTTTTGCCGCCCTCGCGCACACTGGTGTACAACTTGCTGGACAGGATTTGCGCCAGGTGATTGCTGATGGCCCCTACCGGCGGTGAGATGGACATCTCGTTGTCATTCAGGATGACCATCATGTCGGTGTCGGTGGAACCGGCGTGATTGAGGGCCTCAAAGGCCATGCCGGCGCTCAGGGCGCCATCGCCGATCACTGCGATCACATGCCGATGCTCGCCCTTGAGCCGGGAGGCCGTCGCCATGCCCATGGCGGCGCTGATGGAGGTGCTGGAGTGACCCACGCCAAAGGTGTCGTATGCGCTCTCGCTCCGCGTGGGAAAGCCCGAGAGGCCCCCACCCTGGCGCAAGGTCGCCATGCGGTCGCGGCGGCCCGTGAGGATCTTGTGGGGGTAGGCCTGGTGGCCCACGTCCCAGATCAGCCGATCTTCAGGGGTCTCGAAGACGTAATGCAAGGCGATGGTCAACTCCACCACCCCTAGCCCAGCGGCCAGGTGACCACCGGTCCGCGAGATGCTATCCACCAGAAAGGCGCGCAGTTCCGACGCCAGCGAGGGGAGCTCGTCCAGGGACAGCCGGCGCAGGTCGGCGGGGAGATCAACGGCGGAGAGTAGCGGAAAGCGCCCGCCGGGGCGTGGATGGCTCTGGGTAGCGTGCGGCATGGTTAGGACAGGTCCTTCCAGAAAATAACAAAGACTAAGGGATATCCAAGGAAATAGTCTAACGCAAGTACGCGGCTATCGTGTGGGGCTAGGATTCGTGGTTTGGCAGGGGCGGTAACAGCGGGGCCTTCGCGGTATTTTGGGAGTCATGGGGTGCAAGTTTCGCCCCGGTGCCCTTCGTCGGTAGCAAAGAGGGCAGACCCGCGGCCATCCGTCTCGCCTCCGTCAGCACGAATTGTCGAAAGGCCCGCGCCGAGGGTGACAGGCGCTTGCCGCGCCGATAGACCAGATACCATTGACGCTGGATCGGTAAGCCAACCACGTCCAGGACCACCAGCTTGCCCGTGGCCAGTTCCAGTTCGATGGTGTGGAGGGACACCAGGCTCAAGCCCAGGCCGGCGCGGACGGACTGCTTGATGGCCTCGTTGCGGGTCATTTGCATGCCGCTCTGGAAGGCGATGCCCTGATCGGTGAAGAAGCGATCCATGGCCTGGCGCGTCCCTGAGCCCGGCTCGCGCATGACGAAGACCTCCTGGGCCAGTCGCGCCAGTGGCACGTCCCGCGTCCCCGCCAAGGGGTGATCCGGGGGGGCGACGACCACCAGGGGATTGTCCATGAAGACCTCTGACTCCACCTCGATCCCCTCGGGTGGCTGGCCCATGAGGACCATGTCTACGGCGTTCGCCTCCAGCAGGCGCACCAATTGTTCCCGATTCGTCACGTCCAGGGCCAGGGCGACGCCCGGATAGCGTCGATGGAAGGCCGCCAGCAGGCGCGGGGCGAAATAATTCACCGTACTGGCCACTGCCACCGACAGCCGGCCGCAACTGACGCCTTTCAGAGATTCCATGACGTCCTGCAACTCCCGCAGTGAGCGGTTGATGCCCTGGCTGTAGGGATAGAGTTCCCGGCCCGCCTCCGTCAGGGCGATACTGCGCCCCAGCTTTTCGAACAGGGGCAGACCCACCTCCTCTTCGAGTTGACGCACTTGCATGGACACCGCTGGCTGGGTCAGATGCAGCTCCTCGGCGGCGCGGGTATAGCTCATGTGGCGCACCACCGCCTCGAAGACCCGCAACTGGCGCAGCGAGATGTTCATGCCAGGGAACGGGGTGGGTCGCGCGACTCAGGCGATGCTGGCCCGGTAACCCTCTGCCGTGATGGCGGCGATCAGGGCCGTCGGGTCCGCGTCACCCTCGATCGTGGCGAACTGCTTGACGCGATCCACCTCCCCAACGGTTTTCACCCCGGGCACCGCCGCCAGGGCCTGGCGCACCGCTTGCTCGCAATGGCCGCAGGTCATGCCTTCTACCTTCAGTTCGATCATGGGACGGGTTCCTCGATGGATATAAGTGATGGATGGTTCGGATCCGCGGCTCTCAGGCCCCCACGATCAGCCGCAGGGCATCCAGATGCAGCCGGACCCGGGTCAGGTAACGGGACAAGCGGTCGCGGCGTTCCTCCAGGGCCGTGATTTCCTCCGCGCGGATGTTGGGGTTGACGCGGGCCAAGGCGCGCAAGCGTGCGATCTCGGCGGTCAGTTCCTCTGTCATGTGGGCGCGGGCCGCGACTTCCAATCCCGCTGCCGCCTTGGCGGCCCGGCGTTCGCCCTCCTCGATCATGTTCTCCAGGGTTGCGGTTTTGGCCTGAATGATGGCATGGGCCAGCCGGCGGTTGCGGGTCAGGCATTGGCCCCGCAGGCCCGGATGGGGGAAATCCGCCGCGCGATCCCGGCCCTCGGCATCCAAGAGCAGGCGCAGGGCGGTGGGCGGCAGGAAGCGCCCGATCTCCAGTTCCGGCGGTGCCGGGCATTGGGCGACATGGATCATCTCCAGCAGCAGGGCGCCCGTCGGCAGATCCCGGTCGCGCAGCAGGGTCAGGGCGCAGGTCCCCAGGTCCGAGTCCAGGATCATGGCCATGGCGCCGCGCGTCATCGGGTGTTCCCAGGTCAGGAATTCGCGGTCCTCCCGGGCCAAGGCCAGGGCCCGGTCGAAGGTTACCGTCAACCCCTCCTCGGGCAGTTCCGGAAACCGCTCCTGGAGCCGATGGGGGCCCGGACGCAGGACCAGGGTCGCTCCCAGCCCCGGTTCCAGATCGATGCCGAAGCTGTCCCAGACGCGGGTCAGGTAGTCCCGTAAGGCCGGGTCCGCGTCCTGTTCCGTGATGGCGTCCACCAGGGCGGCGGAGGCGTGGGGGTGATGGGAGTGGAGCTCCAGCAGCCGATCACGCCCGGCGGCCAACTCGGCGCCGATCCGCTCCCCCTCACGGCGCGCCGCGGCGATGAGCGCGTCCACCTGGGCCGGATCGGCCTGTGGTCTGTCCAGCAGGTCACGGAGGCGCGCACCGAGCCGCTCGTAGACCGCCCCCGCCGCCGGGCGGATGGCGGCAAAGGCATCCAGTCCCTCCTGGTACCAGCGGTAGAGGGTCTCCTCGGGGCCACCAACCTGATAAGGGATGTGAATGTGAATGGTCTGGGTCTGGCCGATACGGTCTAGGCGCCCGATGCGCTGTTCCAGCAGGTCTGGGTCCAGGGGCAGGTCGAACAGGACCAGATGGTGGGCGAACTGGAAATTGCGGCCCTCGCCGCCGATTTCCGAACAGATCAGGGCCTGCGCGCCCTCCTCGGCGTCAGCGAAGAAGGCGGCGGCGCGGTCGCGCTCCAAAATGGCCATGTCCTCATGGAAGAGGGCGGCGTGGATGCCCTCGCGCTCCAGCAGGGCACGGCGCAGGGCGATGGCCGTTGCGGAGCGGGCGCAGATGACCACCAGCTTTTCTGGTCGCAACTGGCGCAGGGTCGCGGCCAGCCAGGTGATGCGGGCGCTGGTCAGGGGTCCCGTCTCGTCAGCGGGGTGAGGGGAGGGCTCAGGGGTAACGTCGGGCTCCGTGCTGGCGATCCCGGCGGCGGGCTCGCGGGGCAAGGGGTGCGGGAGGGGCTGGCGAGCGGGGAAGCCCTGGATGGCGGCGCGGCTGTTGCGGAACAAGACCCGGCTGGTACCGTGCCGATCTACCAGGGCGGTGATGATCTGCTCCGGCGGCAGGGTGTCCAGCCCCAGGGCCCCTAACCTGGCCAGGTCTTCCGACGCCAGGGACTGGCTATCCAGCAGCCGCCCCGCCAGTTGGGCGATGCCGACATAGCCGGCCTCCTCGGCCAGGAAGGCGTCATAGTCCCGCCAGCGGTGGGGGTCGAGCAGGCGCAGGCGGCCGAAGTGTCCGGCCCGGCCCAGTTGTTCCGGAGTGGCCGTGAGCAGGAGGACGCCGGGCGTCTGGGCGGCGAGGGCGGCGACCAGGTCGTATGCCAGGCTGGTCTCGGTTGGGCTCCAGCGCAGGTGATGGGCCTCGTCGACGATCAACAGATCCCAGTCGGCCTCCAGCACCGCCCGGGCGCCAGCGGGGGCGGCCAGCAGTCCCTCCAGGGGGCAGAGAACCTGGGGCTCGGTGAGGAAGGGGTTGTCGTCCTTGGTCGCGATCTCCCCCAGACGCTGGCGGTCGAAGAGGGCGAAGCGCAGATTAAAGCGTCGCCGCATCTCCACCAGCCATTGGTGAAGCAGGGGCTCGGGCACTAGGATGAGGGCCCGCGCCACCCGCCCGGTGAGGAGCAGTTGGTGGAGGATGAGGCCTGCCTCGATGGTCTTGCCCAGACCCACCTCGTCAGCCAGCAGTACCCGCGGGGCCGGGCGTCGGGCGACCTCGGCGGCGATATAAAGCTGATGGGGGATGGGGCTGATCCGGGGCGCTACCAGGCCCAGCACCTCTGACCCTGCTGCCGCCATGCCCCGCAGCCAGGTCTCGTAACGCAGGCTGAACCAGGCATCGCGGTCGATACGCGCGGCTAGCAGACGTTGGCGGGGCCGGTTAACCGGCAGGCTGGGATCGATCCGGGTCTCGGTGAGCCGGCTGGGGTGGCCGTCCTTGTCCTCACAGCGGTAGGTGAAGATGCCTGCCTCTTCCTCGACTGCCACGACCCGCAGATCCTCGCCGCCCGGGATACGCACCCGCTCGCCGGGTTGGAAGAGGACGCGACTCAGAGGTGCGTTGTCCCGGGCATAGAGCCGGGTCTCGCCAGTCGCCGGAAACATGATGCTCACCTGGCGGCCCTCGATGGCCGTGACCAGGCCCAGGCCGAGTTCGGATTGGGTCTCACTGAGCCAGCGCTGGCCGGGTACGAAGGAGGTCATGAGTAGGTCGGGTCGCAGCGGGCTTGGGAAGGGAGGGCTATTGTAATATCCTCGCCGCATCCGCTGAGGAGACAATCCGGACTTTTCATCGTCGCCATGTGGTCCAGCCGCTTCAATGCCACCACCATTGCCGATCGCTTGGCCCAGGCCGCTGGCCACCAGGTTGCAGCGCGCGAGGAATTTGTCGCCGGCAACGCGGTCCCACCCCGGCCCGCCTCCGTGCTGTTGCCCCTGATCCGCCCCGGTCGCGACCGGGCAGGAGACCAGGACACCTCCTGGCGCCTGCTGTATATCCGCCGCGCCGAGCATGAGCAGGACCGCCATAGCGGTGAGGTGGCCTTCCCAGGGGGGCGCGCGGATCCGGGCGACCGGGACCCCGTGGCCACCGCCCTGCGCGAGGCCGAGGAGGAGATCGGCCTGGACTCCCACCACATCCAGGTTCTGGGCCAGATGCGCCCCTTCCGGACCGTCAGCGGCTATCAAGTGACGCCCGTGGTGGGTCTGGTCACCACCTGGCCCCTCGCCCTGAGGCCGGATCCCGTCGAGGTCGCGGAGATCTTCAGCCTACCCCTCGACTGGCTACGCGATCCCAGCCACCGCCATACCCGACTCTGGCCAGCCCCTGGCCATCCCCAGGCGCGGCAGGTCATCTTCTACCAGGAGCGGGACGGCCGCCGACTCTGGGGCGTAAGTGCCTGGATCACTGTCGATTTTCTCAAATGCCTGGAGCCCTGGGACTAATCCCTCCGGGTCAGGAACATGGCATCGCCGTAGCTGAAAAAGCGGTAGCCATGGGCCACCGCATGGCGGTAGGCGGCCATGATGGCCGGATGGCCGCAGAAGGCGGAGACCAGCATCAGCAGGGTCGATTCGGGCAGGTGAAAGTTGGTGATCATGGCCTCCACCACCTGAAAGCGATAACCAGGGCGGATGAAAAGCCGGGTCTCGCCGCGATAGGGGGCGAGAGTGCCGTGGGCGGCGGCCGTCTCCAGGCTGCGCACGCTGGTTGTGCCCACCGCCACTACCCGGCCGCCCCGGGCGCGAGCCTGCTCGACCTGGGCACACACCTCTTCGTCCACCTCCAGCCATTCCGCGTGCATGGGATGTTCGTCCAGGTTCTCCACCCGTACCGGCTGGAAGGTGCCAGCGCCGACGTGCAGGGTGACATGGGCGGAGGCGATCCCCTGGGCCGCCAGCCGTGCCAGCATCTCCGCGTCGAAGTGCAGTCCAGCGGTGGGTGCGGCCACCGCCCCCAGGCGCCGGGCGTAGAGGGTCTGGTAACGCTCCAGATCGGCCACCTCGTCCGGGCGCTGGATGTAGGGGGGCAGGGGCATGTGGCCGTGCCGTTCCATGAGTCCGGGAAAATCCGCGTCCAGGGCCCGCAGATGGAAGAGTTCGCCCTCCCGACCCAGGCACTCCAGGGCATCACCCGAATCCAGCCATAGACGCCCTCCGGGCTTGGGCGACTTACTGGCACGGACATGGGCCATGACCTGGTCTGGCCCCAGCAGGCGCTCCACCAGGATCTCCAGGCGCCCCCCGCTCTCCTTGCGGCCGAAGAGGCGGGCGCGCATGACGCGGGTATCATTGAAGACCAGCAGGTCGCCCGGCCTCAGCAGGTCAGGGAGCGCAGCGAAAAGCCGGTCATCCACCTGGCCGCTCGGGCCATCCAGACATAGGAGCTGGCTGGCCCCGCGCCTCTCCAGGGGCCGCTGGGCGATGAGTTCTGGGGGCAGATCAAAGTGAAAATCAGCGCGTTTCATGACGCGGATGATACCGGAAACGCGTGCCCTAAGGGCCGTCGCGCCAGGCTCCCGTTGGGAAGGGGTCCGCTTCGTGGTTGCGCCTGATTGCCCGCCATGGCCCCGCATACGGCCCTTGCCCCGCCAGCGGGAAAGGCTATACTTAGCCCCTGCCTGTAAAGGCGATGCCGGGGTGGCGAAACTGGTAGACGCATCAGACTCAAAATCTGACGGTAGTAATACCGTGCCGGTTCAAATCCGGCCCTCGGTACCATCAATAGAACAAGGGGTTAGATCGAAAGGTCTGGCCCCTTTTTCTTTGCCGCCATGCCCCGTGACACACGCTTAACACCCTGTCCTGCACCATCCCATAGCCAGGCTTGCGCCCGGCAATGGGCCCGGCGGTAGGTCCAGGATGGGTTGGAGAGGTATCGTGAGCAGGCTCAGGGATGATGATGTCCCTGAACCGCGGCTGGTGCATCCGCAAATCCACGGCAGCGGTTATAATGGCTCAACGTCCGCCCCAGTCCCTGGCCCTTGTGATGTCCCGCGGTATCCACCTCAAGCAACTTACCAACACCGACCTCGGTCTTCTCGGCCTCCCGGATGATCTGCTGGAGGCTGAGGACCCGTCCGCCGGTCCGCGCCAACTGTCCGCGGAGAGGGATCCCGCGCTGGCAACCATCATCCGGGAGGTTCTCGTGACCCTGCAGGATGCCCTGGTCCTTTTGGACCAGGCCCTGGCTTTTGGCCAAGGACCGACCCCCATCCGCGCACCGGCCCTAGACCGCAACGCCCGGCCCCTGGCTTGAACCAACCGAGGCGATGAGACATGGCCTGGACAAGGGCCGGTCATCGCATATCATGTATCCGGCACCCCGCATCACCCAGCGCCTGGTCGCTGCAACATGCGTCTAACCTCCATGCCGTGCCTGCACCTTGCCCCCGTCCCTGCTCTCGGAGTTGATTCCATGTACGCCGTGCATACCTCGCGTGTCACGCCGACCCTTGCCCTGCTCCTGATCCTGGTGGGGCTCTCCGCCCTGCTGGGAGGCTGCGGCGAGCAGGAGGCCGTCGCCCCAGGCACCCAGCAGGCGCCAACGGCCGGGGTCCGCACCCTGACCCTGGGGGCCTACACCACACCACGCGAGGTCTATGGCCAGGGGATCATTCCGGCCTTCCAGCAATACTGGAAGGCCAAGACCGGGGAGGAGGTCCGCTTCGAGACGTCCTACCTCGGTAGCGGTGCCCAGGCCCGGGCCATCCTCGGGGGCTTCGAGGCGGACGTGGCGGCCCTGTCCCTGGAACCCGACATCGAGACCCTGGCCCAGGCCGGGCTCATCACCCACGACTGGCGGGCCGGCCCCAATCAGGGGATGGTGACCCGCTCTGTCGTGGTGCTGGCGGTGCGCCAGGGCAATCCCGTGGGTGTTCAGGGCTGGGATGATTTGCGTCGTACCGGGCTTGGGATCTTGACGCCCAATGTGCGCACGAGTGGCGGGGCCATGTGGAATTTCTGCGCCCTGTATGGGGCCGCCCTGCGTGGGGCCACCGATGCCCCTAGGGGTGACACCCAGGCTGCCGAGGCCTTCATGGCGGAAGTGCTGCGGAACGTCAAGGTCATGGACAAGGGGGCGCGCGAGTCCATTATCAACTTTGAAAAGGGGGTGGGGGATGTGGCCATCACCTATGAGAACGAGGTTCTGGTGGGGCGCAAGGCCGGCCGTACCTACGACTACCTAGTCCCCAGGGCCACCATCCTGATTGAAAATCCGGTTGCGGTGGTGGACCAGTACGCTGACCGCCACGGCAACCGCGATCTGGCGGAGGGATTTGTCGCCTTTCTGATTACCCCCGAGGCCCAGAAGGCCTTCGTGGAGTTCGGCCTACGACCGGTAGACCCCGGGGTTGCCCAAGAGACCGCCGACCGCTTTCCTGCGGTGAAGGACCTTTTTAGCATTCGTGACCTCGGTGGCTGGACGGGGGTCGCCCAGACCCTGTTCGCCCCAGGCGCGGCCTATGACCGGGCTGCCGCGGCGGTCGGCCCGGCCAAGTGAACCCACCCGGCGCTGCCGTCAGGCCTGGGGTTGCGGGGCTTGCGGTCCGCGGCGGGGTGCTGGCCTATGTGGGTGCCCTGGTAGTCCTGCCCCTGGTGGCCCTGCTCCAGCACGGGCTGGCGGGAGGGATCGGTGGGGTCTGGGCGGCCCTGACGGCGCCGGTGGCCCTGGCCGCCCTCTGGCTGACCCTCTGGACGGCGGCCCTCATGGCCCTGTTGAACGCCGTCATGGGCACGGCGACGGCCTGGGTGCTGGTGCGTTACCGATTTCCCGGTCGCGGCCTGCTCTCGGCCCTGGTGGACCTACCCTTCGCCATCCCGACCCTGGTCACCGGGATCATGCTGGTGGTGCTGTTCGGGCCCCAGTCGGCCCTGGGGGCCTGGCTCGGGGTACGGGGCGTCCCGGTCGCCTTCGCCGCCCCCAGCATCATCCTGGCCTTGCTTTTCATCACGATGCCCTTCGTGGTGCGGGCCGTGGAGCCCGTGCTGCTGGAGCAGGACCCGGCCGAGGAGGAGGCCGCCTATACCCTGGGTGCTGGCGCCCTCACCGTCTTCCGGCGCGTCCTGTTGCCACCCATAGCTCCCGCCATCCTGTCCGGGACCATCCGCTCCTATGCGCGCGCCCTGGGGGAGTTCGGCTCCATCGTAGTGGTCTCGGGCAACATCCCCCTCCAGACCCTGACCGCACCCGTCTACCTCTTCGGCGAGATCGAGAGCGGCCGGGCCGATGTGGCCGCGGCGGTCTCGGTGGTTCTGCTGGCGGTGGCCCTCAGCTTGACCTTTGCAGCGCGCGGTATCGAGCGCCTGGCGGGGTTGAACCGTGGCTAGGGGACTGATTGGGCGGGATCAGGGCGGGGGCCTGAAGCCAGGGGCCCGGGTTCTGATCGCCCTGGTCTGCCTCTATCTAGGCACCATCCTGGTGCTGCCTCTGATCGCCCTGGTGGGCCAGGTGGCCGCGGCGGGTTTGGGCCCGACGCTGGCGACCTTCACCGACCCGGCGGCGCGTCAGGGGCTCTGGCTCACCCTGGTCCTGGCGCTCATCGCGGTGGTGGCCAACGGCATCGTCGGGATCGGCGGGGCCCTGGTCTTGTCGCGCCATCGCTTCCTTGGCCGCCGCCTGCTCGATGCCCTGGTGGATATGCCCCTGGCGGTCTCCCCGGTGATGACGGGCCTCGCCTTCCTGCTGGTCTTCGGTCGCGGCGGCTGGCTGGAGCCCACCCTGTCCCTGTGGGGCATCAAGGTGGCGTTCGCCTTCCCCGGTCTGGTGGTGGCGACCCTGTTCGTCACCTTCCCCTTCACCCTGCGCGAGGTCGGCTATGTCCTGGAAGAGGTCGGCACGGACGAGGAGGAGGCCGCTGCCACCCTCGGTGCCTCGCCCTGGCAGACCTTCTGGCGGGTGACCCTGCCCAATGTCCGCTTTGGGCTCGGCTATGGGGTCATCCTGACCCTGGCCCGGGCGCTCGGCGAATTCGGCGCCGTGCTGGTGCTGGGGGGTGCCATCTCCGGGCGCACCCAAACGGCGACCACCTTCATCTACAACGCGGTCGAGGAGCGTCAGGAGGCCGCCGCCTATGGCATGGCCCTGGTCCTGGCCCTGTTCAGCATCCTGCTGCTGGTCGTGCTGGAGTGGGTCAAACGCCGGCGCGCCCGGGAACATTGAGAGAGACCCCATGAGTATCGAGGTTCGCAATCTGGTCAAGCGTTTCGGCAGCCATCTGGCCGTCGATGACGTCAGCTTCGACGTCGGCACTGGCGAGTTGGTCGCCTGCCTCGGCCCCTCGGGTAGCGGCAAGAGCACGGTGCTGCGGATCATTGCCGGGTTGGAGAGCGCGGATGCGGGCACGGTTCATTTCCATGGTGAACGCGCCGATCATCTCCACGCCCGCTCGCGCCAGGTGGGCTTTGTCTTTCAACACTATGCCCTGTTCCGCCACATGACCGTTGCCGAGAACATCGCCTTCGGGCTCCAGGTGCAGGGGGCGACACGGGCCCGGCAGGCGGCGCGGGTGGACGAACTTCTGGGGCTGATGGGTCTGACCGGGCTTGGGGGGCGCTTCCCGGGACAACTCTCCGGTGGTCAGCGCCAACGCGTCGCCCTGGCCCGCGCCCTGGCGCCGGAGCCCAAGGTCCTGTTGCTCGATGAGCCCTTCGGCGCCGTGGACGCCAAGGTGCGCGAAGAACTGCGCCACTGGCTGCGGCGGATGCACGACGAGGAGCGGGTGACCTCTATCTTCGTCACCCACGATCAGGAGGAGGCCTTCTCCGTGGCGGACAAGGTCATCGTCATTCACGCGGGGGGTGTCGAGCAGGTCGGGAGCCCCAACCAGATCCTGGATGAACCGGCTACCGAGTTCGTTGCCAAGTTCATCGGCGAGGCCAACGTCTACGACGGCCCGGTCCAGGAGGGGGCTCTGGCCATCGGGGCCCTTAGTCTGCCGACCCCGGGGCTGGCGGACGGGACCGAGGTCTGCGCCGTGCTGCGCCTCTACGACCTCAAGTTCTGGCGTGACGAGGCGGGGCAGGGGACCGTGGTACGCATGACCACCCTGGGAGATCGGGTCAAGGTCGAGGCCCTGTTGGACGGCGGGGTCCCCATCTTCGCCCAGTTTCCCCGCCGCAGCACCCTGCTGCACGGGATCGAGCCGGGTTGCCGCATCCATGTGGAGGTGACCCTGGCGCGGGTTTACCCGCGGGGGCAGTCGGTCCTGCGGGTTTCACCGGCCGAACCGGCGGAGGCGGTACTGGGAGAACAGCGGGCACGGGGCTATCTGGCCGCTTCCGGGATGGCTTCAAGCGGTACGGTTGGCTAACCTCCTCTGGGCACCACACCCGGACCCAGGGCGTCTGAAGAGACCTGGCAGGATTGTTGACGGGGGGTGTCCTCAGCCTGATAGACTCCTTCTTGGGCAGTGCAAGGTACCCGTATTCGTGCGTTCCCATGGGTGCCATAGGACAGTCTTTCGGGCTTCGGCTTACAGATTACTGCCCGCTGGAGACGTTGCCAGGCTTGCTGAATGCCCATGTCAGTGATAGATTTACGCGTTTTCCAAGATCAAGCCTCTTAGGGGGCAGTCAGGGTCACCATGAAAGAAGGCATTCATCCCGCGTATCGCGACACCAAGGTCGTTTGCAGTTGCGGCAATCAGTTCAGCACCCGCTCCACCTTGGGCAAGGATCTGCATGTGGAAGTCTGCTCGGCCTGCCACCCCTTCTATACCGGCAAGCAGAAGATCGTTGACACCGGCGGGCGTGTGGACAAGTTCCGTCGCAAATACGGTCGCTGAGGCCTCGTCTGACTTACGAACGCCGGTGATGTCCCGCATCCCGGCGCTTTTGCTATGGGCGATCATGGGGTTGCTCCCCTGTGCCGCCTGGTCGGCTTGTCCGCTCCCCGCCCAGTTCGAGACAGCCCGCGTCACCCAGGTTATCGATGGCGATACCCTGGAACTCAAGGATGACACCCGGGTGCGGCTCATCGGCATTGACACCCCCGAGATTGGCCGTGACGGCAAACCCGACGATCCCGGCGCCCACCAGGCCAGCACCGCCTTGCGGGCCATGATCGCCGCGAGCGGTTGGCGCGTGCGGCTCGTCGCCGATGGCGAGGGCCGAGACCGTTATGGCCGCCGCCTTGCCCACGTCTTCGACGACCAGGGGCGCAATATCAGCGAGCAATTGCTGGAGCGCGGTCTGGCCTACCAGAACCCTTTCCCGTCCAACCCGAAATTTCTGGACTGCTACAAAGAGGCTGAGAACGAGGCCCGCATTGTCAAGCGCGGCCTCTGGAGCCGTCCGCCCCTCGACGCCAGCCGGCTCGGATCCACCACTAGCGGCTTTGAGCGGATCGCCGGTCGGGTCAAGTCCGTTGGCCCCTACCGAGGCGGCATGCGCATCACGTTGGAGGGCGGGCTGGAATTGCGCATCCACTCGGAGGATCTGCCCTATTTCGATTCCGCCTGGCTCGCCAAGCTGACCGGTCAGCGTCTGGAGGTCCAGGGCTGGATCTATCGCCAGCAGGGCCGGTCGCGGATGCGGCTGCGCCATCCCGCCGCTATCATCTCGCCATTGCCGTGAGGCCGCGGGCCTCCTCCACCAGGCGCGCGACCCCCGCCTCATCCAGGCCCCGCTCCGGTCTTTCGTCCCGGGTAGCGAGGGGTGGATTGCTCCGGGCCAGGATTGGCAGCACCAGCAGCTCGATGGGAGTGTCGCCGGCCATAAAGGTTAGGAGCGGCGGACTGCGTCGCGTCCCGTCCGCAAAGCGCCGCGGCTCCTGGCGTTCCCGCCAGGGGATACCCTGGTTCAGGAGGGCGAGGACGATCTCGTCCACGGCCTCGGCAAAGAGGTGCAGGCGCACCGGCTGATCGGGGTCGGGGTAATCATCGACCAGGGCGCCCACCAGCCTGGGGGCAAAGGGGGCAAAGTGCCGCATGGCCGCCAAGGCCTGCTCGCGGCGATGTAGCAAAGTGGCGGCCTGCTCCGGCCTCCAGAACAGCCGCCGGTAGGCGAGCAGCGCCTCCTGGACCTCCTCGTTGCTCGGCCAGAGGCGTTTATTGTCGATCCCGGCCTTCTCCGCCACCTTGCGCCGCGCCCGTTCGGGTTCGGCGATACCCTGTTCCGCCATCAGGCGCGCCGTCTCCTCCGCCAGCCAGCGGCGCTGGCTATCCGCGTGATCGCGTTGTCGCATCTTGGTTGGCCTCACGCAATGCCCATACCATGTCAATCTTCCCCATGCCGTAGGGAAACGTTATATATTGTTCCCTATTGGCCATCTAACCCCGATTCAAACCCACTCCCGCCCACAATATACCTATTCCATCCATGTTTAGCCTTGGCTTTGGCCGCAAGAAGGCGCCGCTTCTGGGATTGGATATCGGCTCGACCGCCGTCAAGCTGATCGAACTCTCCCAGGCCGGGGCCGGTTCCGCCCACACCTACCAGGTGGAAAGCTGTGCGCTCGAGCCCTTGCCACCTGGCGCCATCGCCGAGAGACGGATCGCCGATCCGCAACGGGTAGGTGAGGCCATCCGTAAAGCGGTAGCCCGCTCGGGAACCCGCACCAAGGCCGCCGCCGTCGCCATGTCCGGTTCCGCCGCGATCACCAAGGTCATCACCTTACCTGACGTTCTCACGGAAGAGGAGATGGAAAACCAGATCCAGATAGACGCGGACCAATACATTCCTTACCCCCTCGATGAAGTCGACATCGACTTCACGGTGCTGGGCCCGGCGGCTACCTCAGGGGAAATGGATGTTCTGCTGGCCGCGGCCCGGCATGAGATTGCCATTAACCTCATCTACGCCCTGGAAGTCGCGGGTCTCAAGACTCACATCATCGATGTGGAGCCCTACGCCCTCGAGAACGCCTGTATTCTGGCCCTCGGTGCCCAAGGGGAGGGCCAGACCATCGCCATCGCCGACATTGGTGCGAACGCCATGCGCATCCAGGTGATACGTAAGGGCCGCACCCTCTTTAGCCGCGAGCAGGGCTTTGCCGCCGCGCAATTGTTCGAGGAGGTCCAGCATCGGTACGATCTGACCCCCGAGGAGGCCCGGCGGTGCGTCATTGAGGACGACCTGCCCGAGAACTTTGCCACCGAGGTGCGGGACCCCTTTGCGGCCGCCCTGGCCCAACAAATCGGCCGGGCCCTGCAGTTCTTTTATTCATCGACCTCCTCCAAGCCGCCGGATCAAATCCTCCTCGCGGGCGGCGTGGCCGGACTCCCCGGTCTCGACCGGGTGGTGGGTACGAGTCTGAGGGTCATGACCTACGTCGCTAACCCCTTTGTCCATATGACGTTGGGGCCCAAGGTCGGGGCGCCGTTGATCCAGCGTCAGGGGCCCGCCCTGGCCGTCGCCGTGGGTCTGGCCTTGCGCGCCTTCGATTAGATGGTACGCCTCAACCTCTTACCTTGGCGCGAGGCCAGGCGGCAACGCTATAGGCGTCTCTTCGTCATCTATGGCATAGCTTCCCTGCTGGTCACCTTGGGCGCCGCCGTCGCCAGCTATTTTTTCATCGACGGCCTGATCCTGACCCAGGAGTCCCGCAATGCCTTTCTGACCGCCGAGATCGCCAAGCTCGACAAACAGATCAAGGAGATCAAGGAGATCGAAAAGAAAAAAGCGGATTTGCTCGCGCGCATGGATATCATTCAGGAATTGCAGCGCATCCGCCCGGAGATCGTGCATCTTTTCGACGAACTCGTCACCGCCATCCCCGACGGTGTCTTTCTGACCGGCATTAAGCAGAGCGATCGCAATGTAATACTGGAGGGGCGCGCCCAATCTTACAGTCGCGTCTCGGACCTGATGCGCAACATCAAGGCCTCGGCCTGGATCACCAACCCCACCCTCAATATCATCAAGGATCAGAACAAGGGGGATAGGGGTCTGAGCCAATTCGAGTTGCAGTTCCAGCAGCAACGGCCGCCGACGCCGCAACCGGAGGAGGATAAGGCCCCCGCCTGAAGGCTGGCGCGGACCCTGGCCCCTCATGGACCTCAACCAACTCAATGAGCTGGATTTTAGCCACGTCGGCGATTGGCCGGTGGTAGCCAAATCCGTCCTTGTCCTCTTTCTGTGTGCCGTCCTGGGGGGAGGCTGGTACTGGTTCGTCACTCGGGATCAACTCGATAGCCTGAGCCGCGTGGAGGCCAAGGAGGCGGAACTCAAGTCCAGCTTTGAGAGCAAGCAACGCCTGGCGGCCAATCTGGAGATGCATCGGGAACAGTTGGTCCAGATCGAAGAATTTTTGGGTGAACTGCTGAGGCAATTACCCGGCAGCGCCGAGATCGCGGCACTACTGGTGGATGTCTCCCAGACCGGGCTGGCGGCGGGGCTGGAATTCGAACTGTTCCGACCCGTCGGGGAGGTTTCCAAGAGCTTTTACGCCGAACTGCCCATCCAGGTAGAGGTGACCGGCTCCTATCATCAATTGGGCAACTTCGTCAGTGGCCTCGCGGCCTTACCGCGGATCGTCACCGTCCAGGATATCGTCATCTCCTCCCTGGATAAGGATGTCCGTGCCGCCGCGGCGGCCAGTATGAGTAAGCTACGTATGCACGCCACGGTCAAGACCTACCGCTATCTCGAGGATGAGGAGATCAAGAAGCCCAAGGACACCAAGCAAGGTGGCAAGGCTGGGCAAAAGGGAAAAGCCAAGCAATGAGCCCCGGGGCCAGGATTGTCTGGAACTCCGCCCTGGTTTGCGTGACGCTGTGGCTAGTGGCTTGTGGCAATCCCGATCTGACTGACCTGGAAGACTACGTCAGCCAGATCAGGATGCGACGGCCCCCGCCGCTTGCCCCCTTGCCGGAATATGCCTTGATCGAAGGCTTCCCGTACGATGCGGGTCAGCGGCGCGACCCCTTTGTCATGGACAAGGAAACGGCGGCCATAACCCCCGCAAACTCGGAATCCGACGGCCTGGCGCCGGACCCCAATCGGCCTCGGGAGAATTTGGAACGTTTTGCCTTGGATAGCTTGCTCATGCAGGGCATCTTGCAGCAGGATGGCAGCATCTGGGGATTGGTGCTCGCCCGGGAGGACAAGACCCTCCATCGCGTTGCGGTTGGTAACTATGTGGGCCAGAATCAGGGTCGCATCATCCGCATTACGGAGCAGAGGATCGACCTCATCGAACTGATCAAGGACGGCGCGGGGCGCTGGATGGAGCGGGAGGCATCCCTGGCCCTGTCTCAGGACGGGAAACGGGTAAAATAGAGGGCCCGAGGGCAAGGAACAGAGATGCAGGCGCTTTCACTCATGAGGATCTGGCGATCCGGGCCCATCCTGGCCAGGACTGCGATTGCGCGCCAGATTTTGCTCTGGCTGTCGATCCTGGGCCTCGCCTGGCCGGTCAGCGCCCTGGCGGTGGCCCTCAAGGATGTGGAATTCGCCTCCCTCCCCGGCAATCAGGTCCGCATCGAGTTAGTGCTCACCGAAGCCGTAGCCGCCCCCGGGGACTTCTCCACCGATTCCCCGGCGCGCATTGTCCTCGACCTCCCAGGGGTAACCAGTGAACTGCCGCGTAAACACGTGGCGATCGAGGTGGGGCCTGTCCAGAGCCTGACGGCCCTGGATGCCGAGGGTCGTACCCGGGTCGTCGTCAATCTCGCTACCCCCGTGCCCTATCGAGTCGAGAACCGGGGTAATCGGGTCATTATCGCCATCAATGAATCCCCGGTCACCGCACTCCAGGCCGCACCCGCGTCCCCCGTTTTGCCCAGCACGGGGTCCAGCGCCGCGGGTCCTCAACTGCGTGGCATCGACTTTCAGCGGGGCCCCGGCGGCGAGGGCCGGGTTCTGGTGAAACTGCCCCGGCCGGATACCCGCGCCACCGTCGCGGAGCAGGGGGGCAAGGTCGTCGTCGAGGTCCTGGATGTCTCCTTGCCGGAGCGTCTGCGCCGCCGGCTGGATGTGGTGGATTTCGGCACCCCCGTCATTGCCATCGAGTCCCGCCCGCGGGGGCGCGATGTTGCCATCAGCATCCAACCCACCAAGGATTACGAATATCTGGCCTATCAGGTCAACGAACTCTTCACGATTGAATTCCGCACCCTGACTCAAGACCAGCAGGATCGGAAAAGGCGGGACCAGATCACCTATAGCGGCGATCGTTTGACCCTCAATTTCCAGGACATCGAGGTTCGCGCCGTCTTGCAGCTCCTGGCAGATTTTACCGGGCTCAACCTGGTCGCCAGCGATTCCGTCAAGGGCAATGTCACCCTGCGCCTTAAGAACGTACCCTGGGATCAGGCGCTGGATATCATCCTCAAGGCCAAGGGTTTGACCATGCGCCAGAAGGGCAATGTCATGATGATCGGCCCCACCGAGGAGGTCATGGCCCGCGAGGAGCAGGAGTTGGTGGCGTCGCAAAAGATCGAAGAGTTGGTCCCCCTGCGTACCGAGCATATCCAGATCAACTATGCCAAGGCCACCGATATCGCCATGTTGCTGCAGACTCAGACTCAGCAGGTAACAAAGGTGACGGGTAGTCGCCAGCAGGGCAAAGCCCAGGTTCAGGAGGAGGAGTCCCAGTCCCGGGGGCTGCTCTCCAGCCGGGGTAGCGTCACCGCCGACGAGCGCACCAATACCCTTCTGGTTCAGGATACGGCGGAGAAACTCGAACAGATCCGCCTGCTGGTCGCCCGCCTGGATGTGCCCATGCGTCAGGTCATGATCGATTCGCGCGTGGTCATTGCCTCTGACAATTTCGCCCGTGAACTAGGGGTGCGTTTCGGTGCTAATCGTCTCCAGGTCAATGAGAACACAGGTAATTTCAATGAGATCTATGGCGGACGCCCAGGTACACTGAAGGGTGACAATTATTGGGGTACCACCGTCGATGACACCGTGCCGCTGATGGTTGATTTACCCGCCGCTAATCCTAACAGTGCGATTAATTTCCTCATTGGCAAGATTGGCAGCTATCTACTGCAACTCGAACTCACCGCCATGCAGCAGGAAGGTCGGGGTGAAATTATCTCGAATCCCCGGGTCATTACCTCCGATCAGCAGAAGGCGGAGATCGAGGTTGGCCAGCAGGTCCCGGTCGTAACCCCTGGCACCCAAAACGAACCGCCTACCGTGAAGTATCAGGATGCGACCCTGAAGCTCACCGTGACCCCCCACATCACGCCCGACAATCGCATCCTCATGGCCTTGAGGGTGACCAAGAACGAGGCCGATGAGGCCCTGAAAGTCGATGGCAATCCCTACATCAATAAAAGGGCCGTCGAAACCAATGTCCTCGTCGATAATGGCGAAACGGTCGTTCTTGGCGGTGTATTTGAGCGGACCCGGTTCACGAACAAAGAGCAGGTGCCCTGGCTGGGTAACCTGCCGATCCTTGGCAATCTTTTCAAGAATGATTCACGCAAGGAGACCAATAATGAGTTGCTCATCTTCGTGACCCCCAGAATTCTCCAGCCGGAGTTGAAATCGCGTTGAAACCGGGCTGTCACTCATCCCTTGAACCCATACGCGCCGTCCTAATCCCAAAAAGCATGCGTCCATGAAGCGGTTAAACAACATCTTTCTCATCGGCCCCATGGGGGCTGGCAAATCCACCATCGGCCGCCAACTCGCGGAGGCCCTGTCATTTCGATTCGAGGACAGCGATCACGAGATCCAGCGCCGCACCGGGGTGGACATCTCCACCATCTTCGAATACGAAGGCGAGGAGGGCTTTCGTAACCGCGAGCAGCAGGCCATCGCCGACCTGACCAACCAGGAGGGCATCGTCCTGGCCACGGGTGGCGGTGCCATCCTCCGGGAGGTCAGTCGCCAGAATCTGGCGGCTCGCGGCGTGGTGATTTATCTCCATTGCAGCCCTGAGCAGCAATTTTCCCGCACCAACCGCGATCGCAACCGGCCCCTGCTGCAGACGGAAGACCCGCTCGAACGTCTGCGTCAGCTCATGGACGAGCGCGAACCCTTCTATCGCCAGGTTGCCGATCTGGTCGTCTCCACCGAGAAGCGTGGCACCGCCTCCGTCGTCAAGGAGATCCGCCGCCGCCTCGAGACGGAATTGTCATGACCCGCAGCCTCCAGGTGGCCCTGGGTGATCGCGCCTATCCCATCCACATCGGCCAACGCCTGCTGGCTGATCCGCGCTGGTATCAGCCCCATATCCGTGGCCGCCAGGTCATGGTCGTCACCAACGAGACGGTCGCCCCTCTCTATCTGGCCCAGGTCACCCAGGCCCTGGCCGGCTATCAGGTGGCCCAAGTCATACTCCCGGATGGCGAGCAATACAAAACCCTGGAGGTCTGGAACCGCATCTTCGACGGCCTGCTGAGCAACCGCTGCGGCCGGGATTGCACCCTTATCGCCTTGGGAGGCGGCGTGGTGGGTGATATGGCTGGCTTTGCCGCCGCCTGCTACCAGCGTGGGATCGCTTTCGTCCAGGTCCCCACCACCTTGCTGGCCCAGGTCGACTCCTCCGTCGGGGGCAAGACGGGCGTCAATCACCCCCTCGGCAAAAACATGATCGGCGCCTTCCATCAACCCGGCGCCGTTATCATCGACACCGACACCCTCAATACCCTGCCGGAACGGGAAATCGCCGCCGGTCTTGCCGAGGTGATCAAATACGGCCTCATTCGTGACCCCGAATTCTTTCTCTGGCTGGAGGCCCGCATGCCCGCCCTGTTGGCCCGCGACAGCGAGGCCCTGGCCGAGGCCATCGAGCGTTCCTGCCAGAACAAGGCCGAGGTAGTAGCTGCGGATGAACGGGAATCCGGCCAGCGCGCCCTCCTCAACCTCGGCCACACCTTTGGCCACGCCATCGAGACCGGCATGGGCTATGGCACCTGGCTCCACGGCGAGGCCGTCGGCGCCGGCATGTGCCTGGCCGCCGATCTCTCCCACCGCCTCGGCTGGCTGGCCGCCGCCGATCTGGCTCGCGCCCGGGCCCTGATCGCCGCCGCCGGTCTGCCGGTCGCTCCCCCCACGGAGCTGACACCTCAAAGCTTCCGCGACCTCATGGCCGTCGATAAAAAGGTCCAGGATGGTCGCCTGCGCCTGGTGCTACTCCAGGGCATTGGTTCCAGTCTGGTTACCGGTGACTTTGACCTGACCAAATTGGACGAAACCTTGGGTCAGGTTTGACAGCGCAAGGAGCATTCGTTGGCGAAGAGTTGACAAGGAGTACCACGCATCCACGCTACTGGCGCGTAGTAGGTTCTTGTACTATGCTCACGCATTAGCACGGGAGAACGACATGGGCCATCCTGTTTCGGTGCGGTTGGACGTGGACATGCAGTCAACGCTCGAAGAGGCCGCCAAGGCGCGCGGCATCGGCTTGTCCACCTATCTGCGGGAACTCGCCGCCAACGAGGCCAAGCGCCTGCGGCGGGAGCGTATCCGCGATCAGAGTCGAGCGGTTGGCGCTTATGTTGCCACCTCTCCAGAAGCCCAGTACTTCTACGACCAATGGGGCACACCCACTGCCGAGGGCGAGCGTCAATGAACCTTGCCGCCGGCCAGATCGTCCTTGTGGACTGGCGTGACGCGCTGCCAAAAGAGCCGAACAAGCGGCGGCCAGCCATCGTAGTCGAGGATAACGACCTGTTCGACGAGACCTACCCGAACCTCATACTGGTGCCCCTCGCCGAAGACCCCCACCTCGCCATCGCGGACCTGTCCGTCCTGATCCCGCCCACTCCCAACAACGGCTGCGCCAAACCCTGTTATGCCTTGGCCCATCATGTCACGACCACCTCGAAGCAGCGTGTCAGTCCCACAAGTTCGCGTATCGACGGCAAGGAACTCGCCGCCATCCGGCGCCTGATCGGCATCGCCGTTGGCTTGGAGTAAAGGATTGCCGGCGGGCATCTTCCCGGCTAAACGATGAAGACCGACAAACAGATCTACACCCTGCTCAGTGCCGCCCCGGAAATCCAGCGCCTCGCCGCCGTGCGCGAGCGCGTCCTGCGCGAGCATTACTGGGAACTCGCTGGCGAGCGGGAGGAAGGGCGGGAGGAAGGCATCGCCCAAGGCGAAGCCACCATCCTCGAACGCCAACTCCGCCGCCGCTTTGGCCCCGTGAGCGAGGCCACCCGCACCCGCCTGCGCACCGCCACCCCCCTCGCAACTCGAAACCTGGGCCGAGCGCCTGCTCGATGTGCCCGATAGCGACGCGGTCTTCCAGGTGCAATGAGGGGGGCGGCAACTGGCCCCTCCTGATGGCCGCTCCCCCACACCGCCATCGCCGCTGAACTTTTCCCCATGACGCTATCCACCCGCGATCCCCACATGGCGGAGGGATGAAGACAGACAAACATTGCCGCGCCGCTCCGGCGCGCCTATCTCCCGGAGGTACTCGAACGACTGGCGCGTGAGGTGCCGGACCACCCGCTGCTGGGGGTATTCCTTCCCTACCTGGAAGCGGACTTGGAGCCCTTGCGCACGCACGCCCCATCGGTCTATCGTCGCTTACAGGCAGCCAACCTACCTACCGATTCGATCCTCCGGTCCCGGCGAAAAGCCGGCGTGGGAAGGGCACTCCTCGTGTCTTGAGGTTGTGAGTAGGCGCGGATAAAGCAAACCCAGGCACGCAAGAGGGCACACCTTATGGGTTTATAATCAAACTGAATTGGACAACTAGCTATCTTCCGGTGCCCGACCACACAATGAACGTACTGATTGATATCGGCCACCCGGCGCATGTCCACTTCTTTCGCCATCCCATTGAGCAACTACGGGCGCATGGCCACCGGGTGGCCATCACCAGCCGCGACAAGGAGTGTGCCATCGACCTGCTTGATGCCCTGGGCCTGGAGCATCAGATCCTCTCGCGGCAACGCGGCGGTTTGCTCGGGCTTGGACTGGAATTGGTGCAGCGCGAGACGGCCCTGTACCGGCTCTCGCGGGGTTTCCGCCCGGACGTGATGGCCGAAATTGGTGGCATCTTCGTCGCCCATGTCGGGCGCCTGATGGGGGTTCCGGCCCTGGCCTTCTACGATACCGAGAACGCCACCCTACAGAACGCCCTGACATACCCCTTCGCCTCTGCCGTGGTAGTGCCGCGCTGCTACACAGGTTACCTGCCGCGTCGCCGTCACCTGCGCTACCCCGGCTACCATGAGTTGTCTTACCTGCACCCCGACTACTTTCGTCCAGACCGGGCTCGGGCACTCGCCGCCGGACTTGCCCCGGAGGGCGATACCTTCCTGGTGCGGGTGGTGTCCTGGCGTGCTAATCACGACGTTGGTGAGAAGGGCTGGACGCGGGAATTGTTGGCCGACGTCATTGGGCGACTCGCCCCGTTGGGCCGGGTTATTCTTTCCGCTGAGCACACGACCGACCCCCAGTTCGCCCCCTACTCCTACCGCGGACCGGCCGCGGACCTGCACCACTTGCTTGCCTTCTGCCGCCTCTATGTCGGGGAGAGTGCGACCATTGCCTCGGAGGCTGCCGTTCTGGGCGTTCCGGCCATCTACGCGGCAGCCACGGGGCGCGGCTACACAGACGAGCAGGAGGCGCGCTACGGCTTAGTTAAGAACGTGCGCCGCCTGACGATCGGGGGGATCAATGAAGCGATCGACGCCTGCCTGGCCCAGCCCTGCGAGCATTGGGCGCAAGCGCGAATCGCCCTGCTCGCGGATACGGTGGATGTGGCTGCCTTTGTGACTGACTGTATTGAGCGCTTCCCGGCACCCCTACGGGAGTACCAGATCGGGCTGGGGGCCTGACCCGGCCATGTGTGGGATTGCCGGCTGGTTCGCAGTGGCGCCAAACGCGGGGGACGCCGGGATGCGGATTGACGCTATGCTCGCGAGCATCGCCCATCGCGGGCCGGACGGCAGTGGCAAGGCCCTGTTTAGCCAGGCCGCCCTGGGGCATGTGCGGCTAGCCATCATCGACCTGGACGGCGGGACCCAGCCCATGCGGGCCCTGGACCGCGACCTGACCATCAGCTTCAACGGCGAGATCTACAATTACCGGGCCCTGCGCGACGAACTGATCGGGCGCGGTTACCGGTTCCGGACCCAGTCGGACACCGAGGTCGTCCTCAACCTCTACCTCGCCTGGGGGCTTTCCGGGCTGCACCGCCTGCGCGGCATGTACGCCTTTGCCCTGTGGGACGCGGACCGCCAGGAAGGGGTCCTGGCCCGCGACCCCCTAGGCATCAAACCCTGTTTCGTCCATACCACGCCAGGCGGGGACCTGCTCTTCGCCTCCGAGGCCAAGGCCCTGCTGGCGACGGACCCAGGGTTACGGGAACTCGACCCCGCGGCCCTGCACCTACTGATGAACTTTCGCTACCTGCCCGGCGACCTCACCCTGTTCCGCCGCATTCGTCAGTTGCCCGCGGGGCAGGTCTGGACCTGGTCGCGGGCTGGCATACGCCAATCGGTCATAGGGTCGCCACCGCCAGGTGACACGCAGCTGCCCGTGATCGATGCCCTGCGCGAGTCCGTCCGGCTGCACCTCACCGCCGACGTGGAAGTAGGAACCTACCTCTCCGGCGGGGTGGACTCCGCGGCCATCACCGCCCTGTGCCGGGAGACCGGGGCCGTCTCGCGGACCTTCACCCTGGCGGTCGGCGACGACCCCAGGGAGGCTGAGTACGCCGCTCGCAGCGCCGATCTGCTCGGGGTGTGGAACCTGTGTGAGGCCCCGTTTACGGACGTGGCAGCGAACTTGCCGCGCCTGATCTGGCACCTGGAGATTCCCAAAGTCAATGCCCTCCAGGTCTACCAGCTGGCCGCATTTGCCGCCCGCCACGTCAAGGTGGTCCTCTCCGGTTTGGGGGGCGACGAACTCTTTCTGGGCTACAACGCCCATCGCATCGTCCACCAGGTCGAGCGCCTCAATCGGGTCCTGCCGGGTTGGGTGACGCGCCCCGCCGGGCGGGCGTGCGCGGCAGTCATAGGGCGCCTCGCACCACTGCCCTGGTCTGAGCCGGAGCGCGCGGCCCGCATGTTCGCCGCGCTCGGCCACTGGGACCGGGTCTACGGCCTAATCCGCAACCTTTGGGACAGCCCGACGCTGCGCCGCCAGGTCTACGGTCCGCGCATGCTGGACGAGGACCTCCCCGACGCCTTCACCGTCCTGTCCGATGGGTGGCAGGCTCACGGGACCGCAGTGGAGGATATGGCCGCCTACGAATGGCGCCAGAAGATGGTCAACGACCTGCTCTGGCAGGAGGACCGGGTCAGCATGGCCCATGGATTGGAGGTGCGGGTCCCCTTTGTCGATGCCGTATTCGCCCAGCGGGTCCAGGGCCTGGGGGAGGCGCGCCTGATGCCCAGAGGTCGGCCCAAGGCCTATATGCGCGAGATGCTCGCGAATCTAGTGCCCGCGGAGGTCCTCGCCCGGCCCAAGAGCGGTTTCCAGGTGGACGCCCCGACTTTTGTGAAGCAACACCTGGGCGGCCTCCTCGACGACTGGCTTGCCGGCCCCCCAAAGGACCCGACGGCCCTTTTCAACCCCCAGTTCGCCCGTTTGGTCCGAGGGACGCGACCAGGCAGCAATCCGCGCTGGCACTTCTTCATGCTCTATCTGATGCTTGGCACCCGGGTCTGGGAGTCCGTATTCATCGGGCCTGGATCGGTCGCGCCCCCAATCCTCGCTGAACGGCTGTAGGTCAGCGTTCAGTCCGACGCCGCCTCTTCGATGCCCTCAGCTTGCCTCGCGGGCGGGGATAAGGCCATCCAGGCCATCCCTGCGACCTCCCGCAACATCCAGCGGACCTGGACCTGTGCCCAAGCGCTGGGGACTAGCCCGCGCCAGCCTCGGTCGAAAGCACCCTCTACGACGAACCCTGTGGGGGCCGGCAGAACCGTCAGCCCCTGATCCTCAAAGGAGGCAACGGCGCGGCGCATGTGCCAGGCGTGGGTGACCAGGACTACAGTAGAGATACCCTTGGGCTCCAGTAGGGCCCTGGCAAAGCCGGCATTGTCCAAGGTGCTCCGGCTGCGCCCATCGGCCCAGACCTTTGCTACGCCAAGTTCTTCGGTCAGGACTGCATCCATCATCTGAGCGCCCGGTAACAGCTGGGACGGGACCTTGCCCCCGACCACCAGGATTGGCAAGCCGCAGGCGTGGTGCAGCAGAGCGGCGTAGCGCACCCGCTCCAGGGCCAGCGGGCCCAGGGTGTCGTTACCGTACTCCGGGGCCAGCTCATAGCGGTCTGGCCCGCCCAGTACGACGATGGCGGCCCCGGGGTGGGTGCACAGGGCCGCCCTGTCCAGCGCCGGATACGTCTCGAGCCATTGCGCGAGCCCCCGAGCCACCATCGGTAGGCTGGTCAGGTAGGCCAGTGCCAATCCTAGCCCCAGGATCGGTAGGCCGGCCCGGGTACGGCGCAGCACCAGTATCAGCCCGAGCAGGGTCAGGAGTAGGGGGGCGCCCGGGGGGAGCAGAAACTGCTCCAGGGTCCGGGTGACCAGGATCAGGTCGTCGTCAATGATAGACATGGCTTATGGCCTGGCGCTACCGCGCGGCTTTCGTTTTCACCAGGGGCCGATGATAATGGCCACGTGACCACCTCAGAGCCTCGCCCACCCCTCCGCCCCGAACCCGGCGCGCGCCCAACATGATACCGGGCAGCGAATTGCGCTGGGACCCTGACCTGGGAACGGCTGAGCGCCTCTACTGCCGGGTCCTTGGCGTCCCCATCGTCGGTGCCCGCATCCGCTGGCGGCGGCTGCAACCCCTGCTCCCCCCGCAGGCCCACAAGATCCTCGACGCGGGCTGCGGTAGGGGCATCATCGCCCGAGGCCTGGCCCGGCGCTACCCTACCGCGGAGATACTCGCCATTGACTCGGATGCCAGGTTGCAGCGCCGCAACCGTGTCATCTCTCAGGCTGCAGGGACCGCCAATTGCCGGTTCTTGATCGCCGACCTCACCGAGCTTGAGGTCAATGGCGGCTTCGACCTCATCGTCTCGGTGGACAACCTGGAGCACGTGGAGGACGACGGCCTGGTGCTGGCCAAGTTCCACGCCGCCCTGAGCCCTGGTGGTCGGCTGGTGGTGCATGTCCCCCACTACTACCGCCGTTGGCCCTTTCTGCGCCGGACGGTCAACTTCGAGGTCCCCGGCCACGTCCGCCCGGGTTACCACCTGCCGCAGCTCACCGAGTGCGTGCGCCGGGCCGGCCTGGAGGTAGAAGGGGTCGGGTTCACCTACGGCCTGCTCGAAAACCTGGCCAACAACGCCTCCTATGCCATCACCGGGGCGCGGGCCGAGCGGCGTGGGCTCTATGCCCTGGCCTTTCCGGTCCTGAACGCTATGGCCTGGCTTGGGCAGTGGTCGCACCCCGGGTTTGGGGCTGGAGTCTGGCTGATCGCACGCAAATCAGCAGACATTGGCGCGGTGGTCCAAACTCATAGTCGACGGTTACACCTGTCATGACGGCCAATCTCGTTCCCGTTTGGCGTCCCGGTGTCGCGACCGACGACCATGAGCCTTCGGCAAACATGTGATAAGGAGAACGGCGACTTGGTTGAGGCGGGGTGTGGGTCTGGGCCTAGTTCTGGGCCTGCTATTCTTTGTAGACGTGGACGCGGTGCTCGATCGGCTGAAGGATGTGCAGCCAGGTTGGCTGGGGGTGGCCGCGCTCGCCTTGGTTGCCGCAACGCTGTTGGGGGCATTTAGCCTCCATCTATTGCTCGACTCGCCGCAACGACCGCCCCTCCTGCGATTCATCCCGATGTTCTGGCTCGCCTGGGCCATAGGGTTGGTGGTCCCCGGTCAAATCGGCGACGTGGCCACGATTGCAACCGGGCTGCGCCGGCGTGGTTATGAATGGCACACGGCGATTGGCCGCAACCTGGTCGATAAGGGTGTTTCCCTCGCAGTAATCGCGATTTGCGCCCTGTCCGGGTTGTTCCTTTGGCTCGACCGGGGCCCAGCCCTGCGCATCCTCGCGGTAGTGCTGGTACTCGGAACCCTAACGGGCATCGGCCTTGGGCGTTTGGTCGGTTTGGCGCAGGGCCGAAATTATGGGCCATTGCAGCGCTTGGCAGGGTTCGTGGGGGATGTTGTTGCAGAGGTCGGGTATGCTGCACGCCATTACCCGCAACGGATTCTGATCAATCTGGTATTGACGGCAATCAAGTTTGGGTTGATTGCTTCGGCCTACGGGGCCGCCCTGCGATCCTTAGGCGGCGGCGCTATTGCAATGGGAGATCTCGTGACGATCGTAGCTGCAAGCTCATTGGCCGCCTACATACCCTTGAGTCCGAATGGACTGGGCACGGCCGAGGCGGTCGGCATTGCCCTGTTTGGACACATCGGGGTTCCGCAAGCCGCAGTGCTCGCTGCCTATTTGATATTGCGCGCACTGGTCATGGGCCTGGCCTGGATGCCGGTCGGCCTGTGGTTCCTAAGCACCACATTGAGGCGCGATTGAGGTATCGCTATGTCGGAAAAGCCGTACTATAGCGGGGAGCGGGCGTTTTGGGACCGCCAAGGACACCAGTCCTACTCAGTGCTATCCCCCCATGACAGGCATCGGCTGCACGCCTGGATAGGCCAATGTCGGGAGGGGGCTGTGCTTGACCTCGGCGGTGGTTCAGGGGCAGCGGGAGACCTCGTTGGGACAGCTAATCATAACTGGACGGTTTGCCTCGACATCTCTTTTGAGATGGTCCGCCATGCCAGGGGTTTGCGAGTGCAGGGCGATGCGCTGCGCATACCCTTTGCCGACGGGAGTTTCGCTGTAGTCGTGGTAGCTGCCTTCCTCCATCATGTCCCGGGGAGGGAAACTGCGGTATTACGCGAGTGCCTCCGGGTACTCGCACCTGGCGGCAGAGTCCTGGGCTACGACCCGAGTGCCCTTTGCCTTCAGAACCGCATCTTCATGCAAGGTGGTCCGCTACGCGCAAAGTGTTTCAGTCCTGACGAGCGCCCGGTCGATCCAAGTGCACTTGGTGTTGTTGCGGAAGGGATCGGGTTCTCCGAATTTCAATTCCGCACCTTTTCCTTTCGGTATCAGGAAATGACGCCCTTCGAGTTGGTGCAGCGCTATCTGCTCACGCCGCTTGCAAGAGGTCCTTTGAAGCCGCGACTCGACCGTTGGTTTTACTGGGAAGCACGGCGGCCGGAACCGGCCGTGAGGGTGTCATGAGCGGGCTACCGCTTTCGCTACGGCTGCGCCGCCTCGTCAAGCGTCTACCTGGTAGCGGGACGGCGTATCGCCTCGCCCGTTTGTTGTTCCGGCACCGCTATAATGAGGATGGTCTGCTGACCGTGCATAATGCCGATTTCATGCACGAATCGGGTTTCATTGCGGCATATGGACAGGCACTGCGACAGGGCCCGGGCACCGAGATACGTTGGCGCTCGCACGTCCTTCAATGGGCAGGCCAGCACGCCGCGCAACTGGATGGCGATTTTGTGGAGTGTGGCGTCAACCGGGGATTTCTATCGAGAGCGGTCATGGCCTTCGTGGAGTTCCAGAAACTCTCGAAAAAGCGCTTTTTCCTGATCGACACCTACGCAGGGCTGGTTCCCGATCAGGTCGTGCCGGAAGACTACGCGGCTTACTGGAACGACTATCGCGAATGCTACGACGAGGTCGTGAGTGCATTCCGCGATATACCCAATGCCGTTGTGGTGCGTGGTGTCGTCCCCGACGTTCTGCCAACGCTCGACATTGCACGCGTGGCCTACCTGTCCATCGACATGAATTGCGCCTACCCGGAGCGGGCAGCCCTGGAATACTTCTGGCCGAAGATGGTGCCGGGGGCACTCGCCATACTGGACGACTACGGATTCAGCGGACACGAGTCCCAGAAGCGGGCCGCAGACGAATTCGCGCAATCGGTTGGCGTAAGGGTCTTGTCCCTACCCACAGGACAAGGGGCAATCCTCAAGCCCCCCGGTTGACAGGTCCCCCCGGCTAATGGAACGCCTCGGGGGCTTACATGCTCAACGGCGGGCGCCGAGCAAGAGACGGCTGGCCCGGCGCAGCGACTCCCCCAGGTTGGGGAGGACGCCTGTCACCGATAGGCGCAAGTTCTCCTCGCCGTAGCACGACAGGAAGCAGCGCGGGCAGGCACCGCGGTAGGCTGCTTCCCGGGCCGCGCGGTGGGCGGGCGAACTCCAAATCTCCTCCATCTCCTGGTGCATCAGGTTGCCTAGGGACTCGGTGACGAAGGAGCACAGGGTGACATTGCCGTGGGTATCCACCTCGATGCGGTTGGAGCCCTGAAGGCAGGGGACGGGGAAGTATCCGTGCGGGTCTCTGTAATATGCCACCACCCGGCGCAGGTAGTCCTCGCTGTTTTTGACGATGCCCGTTTGCCGCTTGAGGGTGATGAGCTTGTCGATCTCCACTTCCACTCCAGCGAGGAAGGCGGGTGCGCCATAGCCCGCCGTCTTGTCCTCCACATTGAAGTAACCCTGGTGGAAGGCCGTGAAGCGCACCCCCGCAAGCCCTGCCTCCAGGGCAAAGCGGGCAAGTGGGATCCACTGGTCCAGGTTCTCGCGCATGAGCACGCTGCCGATAGACAGGTTCTCGACCCCCGCCTGTCGCAGGTACTCCAGATGGCGAGCGACCTTGACGAACCCCCCCTTGAGGCCCCGGGTGGCGAGATAGGCATCGTCGCCCACCCCGTCCAGTCCAACCGTGACCTGCCGTGGACTCAGTTTCGCCAGGCGCTGGGCCTTGCCCCGAGTGAGCAGGGTAGCGTTGCTGTTGACGCCGAAGGCGAGTCCAAGGTCGCATAGGTGACCGAGAATGTCGAATACATCCCGCCGGGTAAACACCTCCCCGGAGGCGTTCACCCCCACAAATTCCACCCCAAACGCCTTGAGCCGCGAGAAGATTACCCCCCAAGCCTCGCTGTCAAGCTCGCTGGGGTCTCGCTCGTTCTTCCAGAAGTCGCACATGGTGCAACGGGAGTTGCAGTAGCCGGTGAGGTAGACGGCAGCGATCGTGGGGCGAATGTGGTTTGAGGCACGACCCCCGGTCAAGGGGGCGAGTAGGGAACGCGCGCCCTCGTTGCGCAGCAGGTGCAGGCAGGGCCCGTATATGGTGGTCACTTGTCGGCCTTGATCATGATGTGCCAACCCCAGTGACGAGAGATGAAGTCATAGAGGGGCCGCGGGACAAGCCCAAAGAGGTGCCCGTAGCCCTCACCGAAGGCATACTCCAACCGGATCTCCACCTGCCGAAAGCACCCAAACAGGTCACGGACCTCTGCGCGGGTAAAGCGGCGTACCACGGGGCAGAGGGCATTGCGCTCCTCGAAAGGGACCCGCACCAGACGATGCACCAATTCGTTGAGGGAACGGCGATGGTAGAGCATGACCCGCGCTTGACCGCCAGGACGCAGGACTCTGTGGGCCTCGGCGATGCAGGCGACAGTGTCTGCCGCGTGGTGCAGTACACCGAAAGAATAGTAGTAATCGAAGTGCCCGTCGGGGAAGGGTAGGTGGGCCCCGTCGGCCACCGCGAAGGATGGGTGTGCCGCCTCTTGCCGATAGCGTTGGCGTGCGGTCGCCACCGCTACCTCGGTGAGATCCAAGGCGACCACCTCGAGGCCATGTCGGACCATCGTGAAGGTGTCCAGTCCGATCCCGCTACCGACCTCTATGACGGATCGCCCGGGCTCCATGTCGGAGATCCAGGGCAGCAGGTGTCGGTGGGAGCGGTAGCGCTGACTTTCCAGGTCGCGAAAGTAGGCGTCCTCACCCCGGCCATGAGTGGTGACATCGCGGCCCATGAGGCGCTCAGCATTGACGTTGTCGGTCCAGAAGGCCCGGATAGAAGGATTTAGCCCCTGGTCTGCGGCAGCATTGGCGGGCTCGATGGGTTTCATAGGCAGGTCCAGGATGGATTGGGTGGTGGCGGTATTCGGCGTAGCGCAGAGCTGACCACCCGGGGGGACGGGCCTGATTTTAGGTGGCCCCGCCGCCGGGGTAAAGGCACAAGCCCGTCCCTGGTTAAACGGGATGTGCCCATCAGATACCCGCGCTGTTTGGGGTCCCGGCACTCGTTATGGCCTTGGGGCCGACTTGGGCACGGAGCAATTGGGCCAAGGCCCGTGCCATCCACGCATTGCACCAGCGCAGCAGGGTAAAGCGTTTGCGATAACCTCGCATCTCCTGGTAGTAGAACCGACCGGTCGGGTCATACATACGCCCCAGCGCCCAATTGGCGATGCGCCAGGCCAGGTCGAGGTCAGCCCCGCCGCTACGGGAGAAAGTCAATATCCCCTGGGCAGCGCCGTGGATATCGTGGGGATACTCGCTGTTGCTCATCCAACGCGGTGCCCCGTCCGGGCTGAACAGGTGGTTGCGATAGTAGTCCATCCCGCCGTCGTGAACAGATTGCCAGATATGGTCACCGGTGCTATCCATGTACTCGGACAGGGCGTCAAGGATAAAGCCGGTGTGGTAGTTGTCGTGCCGGATCGGTGAGTCGCCCGGCGGATCCGTGTAGAACCAGGCGGCATAGGGGGTCTGGCGGTTCACCACATAGGCTGTAAGCCGGTATGCGACGGGTAGATGGCGCCTATCCCCGGACAGTTGGGCGTGGCGCGCAAGAACGGCGCCGATCAGGATGCTCACATCCAGCACCCGCATTCGCATGGGCAGGGGCATATAGGACAGGCAAAGCTCGTCGGTTTGATCCTTGAGAATCCTGAGGTCCCTAAGGAAAAACGCCGTGCTGCGCGCCACCGTATCCAGATAGGCGGCTTTGCCGGTCATCTCGTATCCGTCGAGAAAGGCGGTGCAGACGAAACTGGTGACTACTGCATTCGGGGTTCCGGCGGGGGAGAAAAAGCCGAGGTCCTGCCAGGGATACTGGTACCCCCAACAGTCACCTGACCAGTTCCCGGTGGCGCGCAGTGTCCACAGGAGTTCGAGCAGGGTCTCCGCCTCGGCCAAGTAGGCCGGATCGCCCTCGGTGCGATAGCGATCGAAAAGCCCGCGGGCAAAGAGTGCCAGCCCTTTGGGATTGAATGTCTTAGGCACCAGCAGGTGGGGTCTCAGATTGACCGGGAAGCGGGTGACGCCCTGGATGGCCAGGATTCGGGGCCATTTCCCCCAACCCAGCAGGGTCCGCAGGAGCGGGCTGTTGAGGCCGTCGTGCTTATTGAAGCCGCGGTAGTTCTGGGCGCGGCTCCAGGCATAGACCCGGTCGAGGACAGTGGCGACTTGGGTCAGGTCGCGGGCCCTTGTCGTCCCCTGCCCGGATAGCTGCTGGTCTTTCATGGGGAAGCCTCTGATTAGGATGGCCGGCGACGCGTGGGGTGGGGTGACCAAGGAAGCGCGGCGGTCACTAGCTGTGCCGTGGATCCCTCAGCACCTGTTGCTATCCACGGAATCCCGCCGTGTCCTGCGCTGGTCGTCCTCCACCCCTTTGTAATGCAGGGCCGAGATCTGCTCGGAAAGGACGCCAATAAGAAAGATCAGTAGGGCGTAGATAAACAGCACCGCGCTCATGTTAGTGAAGCGTCCCATGGTGGCGTAGGTATAGCCGTAATAGAGGATACCGGTCATGAAGACGACCAGGCTCAGCGGCAGAAAGAATCGCATGGGCGAGAAGAGGGCGCCGATCTTGAGGATGATAATGAAGAAGCGGGCGCCGTCCTGCAACAGGCGGATGTGGCTCTTGCCACTACGTTGAGCGGCGCGGATGGGAATGTAGGCGACCGGTAACCCGGCGCGGAAAAAGGCCATGGTGCTGGTGGTGGGGTAAGAGAAGCCGTTGGGCAGTAGGTAAAGGAACTTGCGAAAATGCCGAATCCGCACCGCGCGCAAGCCAGAAGTCAGATCCTCGATGCGGTACCCGGTCATCCATGAGGCCAGGCGGTTATAGAAATGGTTGGCAAATCGCCGCCAGGGAGAGGCGTGGCTGTCTGCCTGTCGTGCGCCCACTACCATCTCGTAACCTTCGCCCAGCTTCGCCAGCATCCGTGCGACGTCCGCGGGGTCGTGCTGGCCATCGGCGTCCATGAAGACGACGTTGTCGCCCTGTGCATGGCGCGTACCGGTCTTAATCGCGGCCCCATTACCGATGCTGTAAGGATGCGAGACCACACGCACACCGTGATCCTTGCAGACAGCCACCGTATCGTCGGAGGAGCCATCGTCCACGACGAGGATCTCGGCCTCGGGATGAAGCGCCGCCAGTGCAGGCAGGATCCGATACAGTCCTGCGGCCTCGTTGCGGGCGGGTAGCACGATGCTGAGCCGTTCTCTATATTTAGACTCCACTTGGCCTCCCGGGAGATCCTTGTTGGACTTGGGCGAACCCAAGGACGGGGTGCTTGGTCCCACGTTTGCATATTGCTTCGTCAGTCGACGATTGGCAAAACCCCGATGGCTAACAGGCCGCCACCGGGCAGTTGAGCAGCACACCTGTGGTCTGGCTTGGTGCCCCGGGCTCATGCGGCGTTATACGCAACTAATTTATTTTCCTAGCTTCAGCTATCAATCTAGACTGTTCCAAGATCTGGTCGAAAGCATCGACGCGCTGCAACCAAATTAGTCTGCGGATGTAGCTGGAGGGGGCTTGCTGGCGAGCTTCACTTAGAAATTCGGCGGCACGTGCATACTCCCCGGCGTTGGACATCAGTGATGATGCGGTGAAGGCCGTATCTAGCTGTGGATCGATACGAAACGCCTCAACGAAGAAATTAATGGCTTTTGACATATTATCTTGTTCGGCCTCGGCATATCCCTTCGCAATTAGAAGTTGACCCTTTGCAAATGGGGATTGTGCATAGCTTGGATTTGCCAGTAGTAAATCCGCTATATCGACAATATCTTCATATTTAAGTTTGGGGCAATAACGACTCAAATCGCTCATGGCAATGCCGGCTAAATCGGATGCGGCTGCGGGAGTTAGTGGCAAGGTTCCAAGCTGCGATTTGAGTTCAGTAAGATTCTCCAAAAAGCGGTCTTCGCGGCCAGCGCAGATTAGCGTTCGCTGGATTTTTACCATGGCATTAGCGGGATTACGAACGGCGGCACTATCGAGGATCTGGAGTGCGGTGACGGGGTCTCCGAATTTAAGGTAATGGTTTGCATGGAATTGAGCAGCTCTAAGCGAATCCGGATGTCGTGTCAGCCAGATTTCCGAGGTTATGCCGTTCTGATTCCAATTTGCAGTGACCTGAATAAGAATAAGTAAAAATAAGCAAATATAGCCACACAAAGCGAAGATCCCGATCCTTACATATTGTGCTGGCAAACGCGCTACGCCAAAGACGATGGCAAAGTATAGGCCAAATGCCGCTAAGTAGTTACGGTGCGCAAAATAGAGTTCCAGTCCTATGGTCGTAGATTCAATCAGGTGGGCAGCCAGAAAAAATATAATCCCAAACAATAAGTATGGTGCCCTTTCCCGAAGGTGGTTTGAGATACTAATCAGCGAGATCCAGGCTAGCAGTGAGATAAGCGTGATCGGTGAACTGAGCAACCCGGTAGCTGGAAGGATGTCGTCAGTGAAGGGTGAGACGTTTATCGCGCGCGGGATGAGTAGGTTCAGAAAATAGTCGAAAAGTAACCACAGTTGTGTCAGGATGCGCTGATAGGGTGTGAACTGTCGGTGGGCACCGTAGCCATTCTCAAAGACTTGGATCGAATGAAAGAGTAGGTAGCCAATCAAGAGTAAGGTGGGAACCACCGCAAGCGCAATGATAATAAACTTTGCGGTCCTGCCTCTCATGCGCTGGTTATTGGGGATCCATAGCCAGAGGATGGTAATGGCTAGCAGCGGAAGTAGTGCGCCGTTTTCCTTTGCTAGGGTTGCCAGTAAGGTACCGAAACCCAAGCCAAGGACGAGTAATATTTTGGCGAGTGCGGGATGTGATTTAAAGATCAGATGCGCCCAAACGAAGCAGGCCAACCCCCCAAATATTTGAAGAGCCGCTAGGCTGGTCATCCTTTGGATGATTATCAGATGGGTTGTGGCCAGGAAGGGACTCAGTCCCCAGAGGAGGGCCAACGCTGTGGCCATCCAGAGAGAGCGATTAACCGGGTAGTCAGGCCGAATGCGGGCCATGCCGAGGGCAAGGATGAAGACGGTAATTACAGAGAGGAGATGTATGGCAATGTTGACTCGTAGCATTGCCTCAGGATGATCAGGCCAGTCCGCGTGCTGGGCGACAAAGGTGACCAGGGATAGGGGCCGGCCAAGTGGACCCGCGACACCGGAAAAAATGAAGTAAAGCTGAGAACGCCAGTCAGTAACTTGCGCCAATCCTTGAAGATTCGGCGTGTCGTCGAATAAGATAAAGCCGGGCAGGGCAAGGGAGTAAACGAACCAGATGGCGACAATCCCGATAACGAATATGAACATCGGTTGCCAGACCGCCGCCACCGCTTGTTTACCGGGGATATATGTCATCAAAACTTATTTCCATGGGAAAGGCCCCGCTTTGATATGGTGCCTGAGCGCCAAATGCAGCGGGGCCTCGTTTCCTAATTACTGAATAATGTGCTGAGCGGTCTCAGATAGGGAATGAGACCGTCGTGATAACACGGAGCGATGACGTCAAATTTACTTACTAAGCCTTATGGACGGCATGCTGCCGGTATATATTTGACATCTGCCGACGAAGTGCACGTCCATTTGACCGCGCCACCGGCATTCGTCGGTGCGAGGGTAAGAGTCGCACCTGCAATACCAGCCGCAACACTGCCAGCGCCTTTCATCGTGGCGACGAGACCAGAGGCCGTTACCGCAACTTGAGCTACATACTTACCGGTAATTGAAGCAGCAGCTGCTAGATTCGCTGAGGCGTTACCTGTAGGCATAACTCCGGTCTGCATCCAAGCTTCAGCAACCGCAGTTTTGCCGCCACCAGCAAGCATCATCGCCTCTGACATCTGCGCCCGCGCGACATAGTCCTGGTAAGCTGGAATGGCGATTGCCGCCAGGATACCGATGATGGCCACCACGATCATGAGTTCGATCAAGGTGAAGCCGGATTGTAATTGACGTTTCATCTTCGTTCTCCCATCTGGGTTGTTTGTTCAGGATTCTTGGTGGGCCGAGATTGATCCTAGCCCTCGGCGTATGGGGGGCGGTCAGGCCACCGCTCGCTAGTAGCCAAGCAAGGACGAAGCCAGAACGACCACTCTCAAGGTTTGTTTCTTTCGAGCGAGGTAACCAGCTAATCCATCATGTAAATTTTTTCGCCTCCTGTTACCCCTGCCATCTTGAAGAAGGAATGATGCCATCCTCAGGCGGCTTGACTCTTTCAGAAAGTGACAAAAAATGTCACAAAGTGACGTGCCTGATCTACCCAATGAGGCCAGCGCCCATGCGCGCAAGCACGGCATCCTCAGCCGGCAACTCATCATCGAAGGTGAGAGTGCGGAGGACTTTGGCGCCCTGATGGAGGCATTGCTCGCGGACGAGGCGCCGGTAGGGACCCTGGAATGCGCCCTGGTGGAGCGTCTCGCGATCTGCCTGTGGCACCAGCGGCGGGCGGTGACGGCGGAGAGCGCGAGCCTTCATCTGCAGCGGCTGACCTTGGCTGAGCCGGAATGGCGGCTGATCCAGCAACTTTGCGGTGCCGATCTGGACCTTATCCGGGCGACCCTGGCCGATGGCCTGACGCTGGAGGTGGGCCAAGGGGTCAGCGATGCCTTTGAGGCCTGGCTGGCGGTGCCGGATGCCGACAAGCCCCAGGATCTGGCCGGTCTGGAGGTACGTTTTCCACCCCTGTTGGAGCTGCTTCAGGGCATGATGTCGGCGGAAGAGGCCCTATTGGTGGCATTGGGTGCCCCTGGCACGAATGAGCTGGGCGGCTCGGACCCGATAGCCGAATCGGATGGCGAGGGTGAGGTGGCGGGTGCTGGTGCGGGGTCGCTGGCTGAACTATTGGCGACCCACTTTGCGGGCTCACTGACGGGTTGCCTGGCCTTAGCCTATGGCCACTTCCAGCGCCAGTTGGCGATCCTGCGCGCCGCCAGTCATATTCGTGCGGCGCGTCTGTTGCCGGCGGCCTCGGAGCAATTGACGCGCTATCAGGCGGCGCTGGACAACGAACTCTATAAGGTCATCCGGGCCCTGCGCGAGGCCCAGACTCACCGCCGAGCCGCAGCGGTGCTGGAGGCCGTCCCGGTGGCGGCGGCTGGAGGTTAGGCGTCAGCCCTTGGGCGGTGCCGATGCGCCATCGCCTTCAGTAGGGGGATGGCGTCAGGAGTCATTCATAAATTGGCTTTATCACTACGGGGTTTGGCAAGCCAGTACCGGGGTACTTGCTGCTGTCCAGCGATCAAAAACCAGAAGCCGTTGGATGGCACCCGGTCCAGAAAGTCGGTCAGGTCCGCTCGGCATGTGTCGCGGCGGGGAATCTTCGTGAACAAGTTGTCCAAGGCTGCGAACCTTCCCGGAGCTTTCTGACTTTGGTCCATGATCTCTAACCGGAGGCGGCGATGTTCATGGTCGCAGTTGCCGTCCCTTCCGAGTGTCGCGCTGGTGTCTGGGTGATGGACCTGGCGGCAGTAATCGGTTGCTGGGGGCAGGGCTAAAGTCCTTGCTTGCTATCGCCCCTGGACCTCCTATCCTTAATAGTAGGGAAGTAAACGCTATACCCAAAAGGTCCCCCATGCTCCTTAGTTATCGTCAAAGTAGGGGTTTTACACTGATCGAACTGATGATCGTGGTTGGCATTATTGGCATCCTTGCGGGAATAGCTTATCCATCCTATCAGGACTACGCCCGCAGGGCTCGACGCGTGGAAGCGCAAGGGACCATGCTGAATATACAGTTACTTGAAGAAAAACACCGCGTTAATCACGCGACGTATGAGGGTACTTTGGCGAATTTAGGGAGTTTTGCATCGAATTATTATACGTTTGCAATTTCGGGCACCACTGCGACAACTTACACCATTACGGCGACGGCAAAGGGAAGTCAGACTAGTGACAGCGACTGTACCCCAATGACTTTAAACCAGGCAAGTGTAAAAACCGGATGCTGGAAAAATTAAAAGTTATCGTTTGAAGAGAAAATGAATACGTATCAAGATCAATTTCTTGGCTTGCGCCTTCAAGGTGGTTTCACCTTGATAGAGTTGATGGTCACCATTGCCGTATTGGCAATCCTGGCGAGTATGGCAATCCCCAGTTTCACTAACATGATGGAAAGGCAACGCCTCATCAACGCTACGGAAGCTATCTATAGTGATATGCAAAATGCACGATCCGAGGCGGTGAAACGATCACTCGAAATTGTTACTAGTATCCAAGGAGACTGTCTTACCGTTGCCGATAAATTAGTGTCCCCCACGTTTGTGTTATCAAATACCTGCATGGCGGCGTTTCCAACCATTGGTATGGCGACGACTCACTCACCCATCTGTTTTGATCGGGTAAGGGGTATTACTAATCCCACTGGCGGGGGGGGGACCATTACCCTGACCTCAGCAAACGGATTGGTGGCTAAAGTGGTGATCAGTGGCTTTGGACGTGTACGTGTTTGTTCTCCAACAAAAATTGGAGGTTACCCGACATGTTGAAACATAGGTCCAACCTTCAAGCAGGAGTATCTCTAGTCGAGTTGATGATTGGCTCGGCGGTTGGGCTGATTGTCATTGGCGCCACGGTTGCCACCTATGTCGTTATCGCCAGAAGTGGGAGTGAAATTCTGTCTTCAGCGAAATTGAATGCTGAACTCAGGGCGGCCATGGATTTGATGGTCCGGGATATTCGTCGTGCTGGCTCGTGGACGGCTACGCTTGCCGACCGCGAGCTTGGTGCCAACCCCTTTACTCGGCGTACGGGGGTTTTGATTACCGATGTGAACATTTTTGGCGGTGGAGTTGTTATTGAATTTTCTTACAACGGCAGTTTTTTGGGATCTGCGAATGGTACTGTGTTCGGATACCGATTGGCTGACAATGCCGTGAAAGCACTGCAATGCAATATTGACGCGTCTCCATCTGCCTCATGCAACACGGGATCCATTGTTTCGAATGGTTGGGAAAAACTGACGGATGAGAATAACGTCGTGATTACCTCGCTTACCTTTCAGACTACGGGTTCGCGCTGTCTGAACTTAACACAGTCCGGTCAGACCTGGGTGTCACCGACCGCCAGTACGATCCCTGCTTGCGACCCATCCACCCCGGGATATGTAGCGACGACCAACGACCGTCTGATTGAAAAACGTCAGATAAGAGTTAGATTGGCAGGTAAACTTAAACGCAGGGAGGAGTTTACCATGGTCCTCGAAGAGTCGGTGCTTTTAGCCAATGACCGGGTCTTTAATGTTCCCTAAAGCGGAGATGATCATGTACCGGGATTCGGGCTGGTTAGCACGGGAATATTTTCAGAGGGGAGCCGCGGCATTACCCATTAGTATCTTGCTTCTCTTTGTCGCCGCCCTGGTGCTCATCGCCGTTTCAAGAACTACTTTAATGGAACAGCGCATTTCCGGGAATGAGATTCGCGCCAGGCAAGCCATGCAGGCGGCTCAGGCGGGCATCAGTCATGCGGCGGCCTATATGAAAGTGGGTGGTATAGATCATGCCGGCGGCGCACCGAATAACGTGGCGGATGCCATTACCCCCATTACCCTAACCAATGGTGCGAGTTACCAAGTCTATTACTGCGATCCCAACGTGGTTCCTCCTGTAGATGCCTGTGATAACGCGTCTTCGCGTACCACTTGTGCCGTTGGCTTCACGGCAGTAGAGAGGTTTGCCACCCCTCTGGTGCTTGCCTGTGGCTGGAGTGACGATAGCTTGGCCAAGCAACCTGTCGTCGTTAGTATCTCCCGCGCCTCTTCTTTGGCGGATCCTCCCGAAAATCCTGTAATCAGCAAGGGTGGCATTAATGTCCAGGGCAGCGCAACCGTTACGAATTATTTTTCAAATCTGACTATCTGGACAGGAGACCCTTTTACCGGAGTTGGCAATTCCGGAAAGACCTTTGTGCGAAATCCCAAAGTACCACAACCCCCTATGACTGCCACACCACCTGATCGACCCACGGCCTGTAAGGAATCCGATGATTATATTTGTCTGACGGATAAAACGAATCGTGGTCCGGACATTATTGACAGTGACTTGACGTTGGCTAACCTGTCCGATGAGGAGATGTTCGAACAATACTTTGGTCAGGATTTCGCTACTTACCGGGATGATATCGCTACCCGTACCCTAGCCGCGGGTCAAGCGTCCACGCTTGCCGGAATCAAGGGTGAGTCTGTCGTGATCACCGGTGCCTCTTCTAGCGTGAGTTTACCGAGTATGGGAACCCGAGATAGTCCGGTTGTAGTGATCATCGAGGGTAATTTGAGTCAAGCGGGTAGTACGACGATTTACGGCGTTGTTTATGTCATGGGTGATCTGAGTGCTTCTGGGAATTTTACGGTCTATGGTAACGTTTCTGTTCAGGGTGACGTAGCCGGTACAGGTAGCCTGGATATCATTTTTGATCCCTTTGCCATCAGTAAGGCCAAAAAATTAGGAAAACCCGGCCTGCTGTCGGGCTCATGGCGTGATTGGCTATGATCAATATTTTCAGGTCAAGGAATTCGTTATGAACCATTCTTATTTTGCTCGTTGGCGCGGATTTGTCCTGCTTGACGCTCTGATAGCGGTCATTGTCGTGGGTGTTGGTTTGTTGGGTGTTGCCAAGCTCAATTCAGTGATGCTGGCGAGTACAGGTATCGCCAAAACCCGTGCCGAGGCTATCCAACTGGCGGAGGGAAAATTAGAGGAGATCCGGGTTCAGCAGCCACCGGCTGCAAAACCAATTTCTAGTACTACGCCCGAGTCTATTGCTGGCGTCAATGCCACTTTCCTACGATCCTGGACCATCTTAAGCGCCGGGGTTACGGGATTGGATCTCGATAAAATTGCGGTTTGTGTTTCATGGGGCGACTCCTGCGGCGGCACGGGAGAAAAGAAGGTTGAGCTTAATGGCCTGGTTACCTGGACCAATCTCAGTACCCTCGCTGCTGTCGGCAGCGGAGAGGCCTCTGGACTAAATGTTGGACATCCCTTATCACCAACGGGTATTGCGCGGGAAGGAGGCGACAATACCTATACAGCTAATTCCCCGCCATCGGGATCGACAACCAATGCTAATGATGGGACAAGTATCTATAAAGGTACTGGCAAGACGGAATTGATCGAGACCGCCACTGGCAAGGTTCTGTTGACGATTGATGATGGTTCAAATTTTAGCAGTATAACCGGACGGGTCTACATCACCTGGGGTTCTGATGTTAATAAAAAGGACGAAAGTGATATCACTATGTCGGTAATTAATGAATCGATTCGCGTTTTAGGTTCAGGTGGGTCCGCCTGCCGACAATTTGTATCAGGAGGTACCACACTTCCGCGTTATCCCGCATCCGGTACCACGAAATTTTCTTATTTCAACTACACCTGTTATATGGGCGCTGGTTGGTATGGCAGTATTGCCATTGTGCGGTTCGATGGCGGCGACCGTGTCTGTCTTGGTGATCCTGATATTCCTACTTCCAATGTTACCCCAACATCACGGCGACCCATTTTAAGTGCGGTGCGCAATTATCGCGGCTATACCGCCGCCTGTACAACATCCCCAACGAGTTCCGCCTGTAAATCAACAGGAATAGGAATGAGTGGTGGTAGTTACGTCAGTGTTAATCTGGGCGGCCGAATATCCTGGACGTCTTTTTATCAACATGATTTTCTTTTAACCAGTATCAAGGGACAGCCTACTAATCAAGATTGTGCGGTCGAAGAAGCCAAGCCAACACTTTCAGATAATCCATTTGTCGGAATGACATTTTTCTCCTATGTTTGGTTTGGCAATACCGGACTCCTTTACTGTCTTTCCACTACCTGTCCCATCGCAAGCGGCTTTGTAACTTTTCAGACGAGTTTCTCTCTGACTTTGACTACGACTTCCACTACCCCGCTGGTTGTTCATGTTGACGGCGGGCAATGTACTGCGCCAACGCAAACAGCCTCGCCCTTTGTTTATAATTGCCAAATTGATTGGATTGGATGGTCTGGTGATTATTGGACAGGAAATATTAATTTCAGTAAAGCGGATGCAACACCCATAGGCGGTCCTCTAAGTAATGTTGTTTTAGGCGCCATATCGCCAACCGTGGGCATTGTTACTTTTAATAACCCAGTTGTTGGATGTACAGGAACCTGTGTTCAATTTACTAAGGTGACTAAGGACGTAGTCTCATTTTCATTGAGTGTGAGCGCCCCCTAATCGCTCCAGGGTATTGATCCCTTGAGTCACATCTCAACTGAGGTGTGAGTGCGGTGCTGGGCTGAGGGTGTCGCTATTTTCACTGGATCCCGATCCAACCTAGGGTGGAGTCCGAGGGCTAGTATGCCATCGTTCTCTATGCCTTTTTCGCCAGCCTCAACGCTGAGGTCATCCCCGAGGACATCGGCAACTCGCAACCTGTTGCAGGCGGACTGGATAGCCGTGCGGGGTGATTAGCGACTCGCTTTGATCACCCCTATGACGCTGGTGAATGAGTTGGGTGGAGAGGGCCGTTAGAAAAGCCATCAGTCTGGCAGCGGTAGAACTGACAAGGGCCGCATCATCCCATTTATTGTGAGGCTCGTAGGGTTCTTAGGTGTCCAGCCGCGCTGTAATCCAGCAACAAATTATCCTCCGTCAGAAGAAGAGCCCCAAGGTGCCTTGCCGTGGCGGCGATGATACGGTCGGCCGGATCCTTATGAATGGCTCTGGGCAGCCGGGTACTGGCGATGGCTACCTGTGCCGAAAGCGGTTCAAGCCGGATGCCAGGCTGCTTCAGGCTGGTTTCTACCCAATCACCCACATCCCGGTCCAGCGTTAGCCGTCCTTTACTGACCAGCATGGCGATTTCCCAGGGGGTGATCGCTCAGACGAGCAAGAGGTTTTAAGCGGCTGGGTGTTGGATGACCGAACGTGCCTGGATGCCCAAACGCGCGTTGCCCGATCCCAACCAGACCAAGGCATGGGTGTCCAGCAGGATTGGACTCACTGGCAAGCGCTCCAGTCATTATCCAGGGGGCCAATGATATCATCCAGGGGGCCAATGATATTTTCCTCGGCAACGACGCTTCCTGCCATGGCTCCGACCAAGGTTTGTTCGGGTGGCATGGGCACCAGTCTGGCAACGGCCTTGCCGTGTTTGGTGATTACTAATGGCTCGCGGGTTTCTGCGACCTGATCTAGCAGTTTGAGGCACTTGGCCTTAAAGTCGACAGCGGCAATTGCGGTTTGCATTGGGATAGCTCCAAGGACACGAATAAGCGTTATGAATAAAGCGGTCCGGATGGAATAGTCGGCTGAAAAAGCCATGAAATTAAGTTGTTAGATGGATTATGCCCGTTAACTCAGCCTGTTGTGCAAATATACTCACAGCCCTGAGCGGTAACAAGCCCAGGGGCAGGCCATTAGCCATCCGCTCATCACTCGGACGCCGACGGTTTGCGCTATCCTGAAGTGGAACAGGCCCCTGGCAGTGCGGAGGAAATTTCATGCGCCCGGTTACCGGCAAGCTCCCCATCGGCATCCAGACCTTGCGCGAGATCCGCCAGGAGAGTTACCTCTATGTAGACAAGACCTTTCATTTGCTGGAGATGGTGACCCAGGGCAAGGCCTATTTTCTGTCCCGTCCGCGCCGCTTCGGCAAAAGCCTCTTTCTCGATACCCTCAAGGAGGTTTTTGAGGGCAACC
>JBGAUE010000029.1:0-47329 GCA_044228795.1 Chromatiaceae bacterium
CCAGCATCGCCCGGGAACACTTCTTTGCGCATTTCCTGCGCAATAAGCTGGGGGCCCGCTTTCACTACCTGAACGCCCTGGCGCAAGGGCCGCGCCTGGTGGCCGCCTGCCCGGCCGGGGAGCAGCACGAACTGGGGTTGCTCCAGTTCGCCCTGGCCGCCGCTGGCCAGGGTTATCGTCTGGTCCTGCTGGGTGCCGATGTCCCGGCGGCCGAGATCGCTGCGGCAGTGCGGATGGCCGCGGCCCGGGCGGTGGTGCTCTCGCTCTCGCTCCACGCCGAGCCGGACACCTGGACCCACCAAGTCGCGACCCTGGTGGCCTTGACGCCGGTGCCGGTCCTGGTGGGCGGGGCCGCGGCGGAGCGCTGGCCCCAGCTGATCCGGGCGGCGGGCGCCCGGGTGCTGGGCACGGATTTCGACCGGGCGCTGCTGCGCCTGGGGGAATGCCTGGGGTCGCCCTAATCCCCCCAGCGGCGCGTTTCGACCTAGCTAACCTCAGACGGCCCGGAGTCTCATGTCACCGCCTCCCGTTATCCTCTGGTATCGCGACGATCTGCGATTGGCCGACCATGCCCCTCTGCGGGCGGCGGTGGCGAGCGGTGCCCCGATCATCCCTCTCTTCATTGTCGATGAGGCGACGCCGGGGCACTGGCGGGCCGGGGGTGCTAGTCGCTGGTGGTTGCATCATAGCCTGGCCGCACTGGATGCGGATTTGGGGGGACTGGGTAGCTAGGCACACCAGGGTCCATACTCCGGACCTTGTCCCGTCCGCGGGTGAGGAGCTGGCGGAAGCCCATCAGGATCTGGTTGACCGCTGGGAGGGTGATTTTCGGTGATTTTCGTTTATGTTGAGATGCCCATGCGGCTAGACTGCCTGTAGGAGGCGGACAAGGTGGAAGGGGCGGCGACGGACTGGAACGAAAAGTGGGCATCATAGGTACCCTCGGCGGGTCAAGGTGAGAAGGGGCAAGCCAGGGGGCAGGCGATTGCGAAGCGCGTTGACGAGTGCTGCGCGGGGCGGACCGAAGGTATCCTAACAGGCGGGCCATGGGAGGAAGGTTCTCATGTATTCGATTAGAGGCTACAGCATTTCTGAGACTATCTACCAGAGTGCGACCTCCATCGTTTTTCGGGGCCATCGGATTTCGGACCAGGCTCCGGTGGTAATGAAGATGAATACGGGCTCCCATCCCACGCCCAAGGACTTGATGCGCAGCCGCAGCGAATACGAGATTTTGGCCTCCTTGGCGATAGACACGGTGATTTCTGTATATGGCCTGGAGAAGTACGAAAACAGGCTCGTGCTGGTCGAGGAAGATTTTGGCGGTGATTCCCTTCGAAAGCTGCTTGCCAGCCATTGCTTCTCCTTGGAAGAAATCCTGGAGATCTCCGTCACCGTCGCCGCGACCCTCAGCCAAATACATCGTCAATGCATTGTCCACAAGGACGTCAACCCGTCCAACATCACGTACAACCCTGCTAACAAGCTATGCAAATTAATAGACTTCGGTCTTGCCGCGCAGCTATCCCCCACCAACCCGACGCAGAGCCACACACCCACCCTGGAAGGGACCCTGGCCTATCTTTCGCCCGAGCAGACGGGTCGCGTGAATCGCAGCATCGACTACCGATCGGATCTCTATTCCCTGGGCGTGACCCTGTATGAGCTGCTGACGGGTTGCCTGCCTTTCGAGACGACCCATGCCATTGAGCTTATTCACGCCCACGTCGCCGGGGTTCCGCCAAGCGCCCGTGACAGGGACCCCGAGCTGGCTCAAGTCCTTTCGGACATCGTCGCGAAGCTTATGGCCAAGTCGGCGGAGGATCGGTACCAGACCGCGGCGGGGCTCTCGGCGGACCTCGCGAACTGCCTTCACCGGCTGCGGACTACGTCGAGCATCACTCCATTCGAACTTGGCCAGCACGACATCTCGGATGTCTTCTACCTTCCTCAGAAGCTCTATGGGCGCGCAAGCGAGATCGCCATCCTACTTGCGGCCTTCGAGGACCAGGTGTTGGGGCAGGGTGAGATGAAGTTCATGCTGGTGTCTGGCTACTCAGGCACCGGAAAGACTTCCCTCGTCAAGGAAATCCAGAAACCCATCACCCAGAGCGATGGCTACTTTATCGAAGGTAAATTCGATCAGTATCAGCGAACCATCCCTTACTACGCCCTCAAACGCGCGCTGACCCGATTGGTGGACATCTGGCTCGCCGAGAGCGAAGAGAGGCTTGCCACCGTTGCGAATGCCCTTCGCGAAGCACTGGGAGACGTGGGACGGGTGATGACCGACCTCGTCCCTTCCCTGGAACTCGTGATCGGGCCCCAGCCTGAGGTGGCGGAACTGTCCGGCATGGAGGCTCAGAATCGCTTCAACTACGTCTGCAGGAGCTTTTTTCGCTGCGTCTCCTCCGCCCAGCATCCACTGGTCATCTTCATTGACGACCTGCAGTGGGCTGACCTGGCGTCACTCCATCTCCTCTCGGCGCTGCTCTGCGACAGCCAGGTCAGGTATCTCTTCTTCATCGGTGCCTACCGAGACAATGAGGTTTTCCCCTCCCACCCTCTGATCTTGACGCTGGAGAGCCTTGCCAAGAAGGGGGTTTCACCCGAGGTCGTGCAGGTAGGCAATTTGAGCGAGCAGGATCTGACGGCGCTCTGCGCGGATACATTTCATACCCAAACGAGCAGTGTTGTCGATCTGGCCCGTATGGTTCACCGCAAGACCCTGGGCAACCCCTTCTTCGCCACGCAGTTCTTGAAGGCACTGTATGGGGATCGTCTCATCGTCATGGATGCTGCGCGCGGAGGCTGGATCTGGGACCTGGGGGAGATCGAGCGGCGTAACATTCCGGATGACGTGGTTCGGCTCATGACGGCGAAGATATTGACGCTTGCACCAGCGACACAGAGGCTCCTTACCCTCGCCGCCTGCATTGGCAACTCCTTTGCCCTCGACACCTTGAGCGTCATCTATGAAAGACCGACGATCCAAACGGCGGAGGACCTGGGCGAGCCTGTAAGTGAAGGGCTGCTGATTCCCTACGACGCACAGGTCTACCGGTTCTCTCATGACCGCATCCAGCAGGCTGCCTATTCGCTCGTCGAGAACAGCAAGACGACCCACCTGCGGATCGGGAGGCTGCTGCTGCGGAACGGCGGCCAGGAACTTGGTACGGAGCAACTCTTCGAGATTGTCAATCAGCTCGATGCAGCCCGTGCCTTGATTGTGGATACTCATGAGCGTCTGCAACTCGCCATGCTCAATCGGGATGCGGGCTGCCGGGCGAGGGGCGCAGCCGCATACTCGTCGGCGCTCAGGTATTTCTCTATCGCCGCTGAGTTGCTACCCGAGGACGCCTGGCGCGATCACTTCGAGCTGACCTTCTCCGTCCACTGCGACAGGTCCTGGTGTCTCTACTACACAGGTGAGACCGCGAAGATCGAGCTTCTCATCGCGGAGCTGCTGGCCAACGCTAGGGATGTCTATGACCAGGTCAAGGTCCACACGATCCGGATGGAGTACTACCACCTGGAGGGGAACTATGCCAAGGCGGTGGAGATCCAGAAGGAGGCCCTGAATCTCCTCGGGGTGGCAATGGACGGCCCGGATCGCGCCACCTTGCTGCCGCGGGAGCTTGAAGCGGTCCCGCGGCTCCTCGGAAGTCGAACCATCGAGGAGCTGGAACAGGCCCCGCCGATGGATTCACCTCATCAGCAGGCCATCATGGATATCCTGATGAGGTTGTGGACCAGTGCTTACCTCGATTCGCAGCTCGAGTTGGTGGCGTGGTCGTCCTGCAAGATGACCAACATCTCCCTCGAACACGGGAACAGTCACTTCACCTCCTACGGCTACATGAACTATGCCTTTGTTTGCGTCGCGATGCTTGGCCAGTACGAAACCGGCCATCGGTTCGGAGAGGTAGCCATTCGGCTGGCCGAGAAATTCGAGGACCTCCTACTGCGCGGCAAGGTCTACCTGCTCTTTGCAGTTTTCGTCAATCACTGGCGTGCGCCGCTGGCCAGGTCCCTCGACTACACGTTAAAGTCGTTACCGCTGCTGGTGGAGAACGGGGATTGGACGTACGCGGGATACGCCGCGGAGTTCGCCATCTCAGATCCCACGATCTGGGCCGCCCCGTGTGACGGATTGCATGAGGAAGCACTCAAGTACATTCCTTTCCTGAGGGACAACGCCCCTGTCGTGCTCGACGAATTCTTCAGGCCTGCCTGTCTCAACCCCCTACTGCAACTTCTGGGGCGCACGAAGAGCGACAAGGCTTTCGACGACGATGAGTTCTCCGAGGACACCTTCTTGGACCGATACCGTGAGAACCCCCTCGCCCTCTCCTATTTCTACACGGCCAAGCTTCGCAGTCTCTATCTGTTTGGCTATCTGGATGAGGCGCTCGCCTTGTTCGAAAAGGCCGATTTCGTGGCGTCGGTCGCGCTGGCCCAGGCGAAGGTGCCGGAGGTCTACTTCTTCGCCTCGCTCACAGCGCTGGCATCTTACGGGAAGCTCAGCCCAGAGGAGCGGGGGGGCTATGAGGAGAAGATTGTTGCGTATCAGAACCAAATGAAGGTGTGGGCTGAGAACAGCCCGGCAAATTTTCTGCACAAATACCTATTGGTCGAGGCCGAACACGCCCACTCCCAGGGTCGGGCCTGGGATGCCTTTGCGCTCTTCGAATCCGCGATCGACGAGGCCAAAGAGAGCGGCTATCTCAACAACGAGGCGCTCGCTCATGAGTGCTTTGCACGCTTCCTGATTGGACAGGGTCTCAGCAAGCAGGCTGGGCGCCACATGGCCGAAGCCCGCTATATGTATCGAAAGTGGGGGGCCATCGCCAAGGCGGAGCGCCTGGACCGCGATCACAGCGACCTACTGTCGCAAGCCCTGTTCCGCACCGACCGCGACAGGCAGAAGGGAAGGGGTCTGATGCTGGTCGCGTCGCCAAGCACCCTGGGTGTGGTCAGCACCGCCGAATCCATCGATCTCATCTCCATCGTAGAGGCCTCCCAGACCATCGCAAGCGAGATCGACCTCGAGAAGCTTCTCACGAAGATGATGAAGATTGTCACGAATAATGCGGGAGCGGACCGGGCGGTTCTGCTCAGTCCGGACGAGGGGAGGTGGCGCATCCGGGCCGAGGCCAGGTCAGCTTGGCAAGAGGTGTCGATCCCAGATTCCGACTGTGATGAACAGATAGCCGCCGTGCTACCCCTAAGCCTTATTAGCTACTGCTCTCGCAAACAGGAGAGCGTTGTGCTCGGCCACGCTTGCGCGAAAGGCGATTTCATCAGGGATCCCTACTTTGCCTCGTCCCTCATGAAATCTGTGCTGTGCGTTCCCCTGAAGCACTCCGGAACCTTCAAGGGTGCTCTCTACCTCGAAAATAGTCTTGTGGAGGACTCTTTCACCCGGGAGCGCATCCGGGTGCTGGATCTTCTGTCGACCCAAATGGCCATGTCCATCGACAACGCTGAGTTCTACAGATCCCTCGAAGATCTCGTCGCAACTCGCAGCGCGGAGTTGGTCAGGGTGAATGAAGAGCTCGTGATGGCGAACAAGCGCCTGGGGGACCTGGCGAACATCGATGGCCTTACGGGCATTCCCAATCGGCGGGCCCTTGACGAACGCATGGAGGCAGAGTGGAAGCGCCATCAGAGGATGGAGCGGGAGCTGTCCATCATCATGTGTGACATCGATCACTTCAAAAAATACAATGACTTATTTGGACACCTCGAGGGAGACAACTGCCTCCGGCTCGTAGCTGACGCCATCGATCGAGCGGCCCGGCGTCCCGGCGACATCGTCGCGCGCTTCGGCGGTGAGGAGTTCGTCGTTCTCCTGCCGGACACGGGTCTCTCCGGGGTCCAGACCGTCGTTGACGAGATCCGGGAGAACGTTCGAAAGTTGATGGTACCTCACCCTAGCTCGGACACTTCTTCACAGGTCACCCTCAGCCTCGGGGTGGTCCACACCAGGCCCCGGCCAGGCATCAAAGTCACCGAAGTGCTCGATGTCGCAGACCGAGCTCTGTATGAAGCCAAGACATTGGGGCGCAACCGGGCCGTCATCGGCTCTGTTCAGGGGGGGTAGTAAGAGCAAACACCCAGCATTCGCAAACTTGGGTGTTGGGCCTCCCAGGCGCTGAGGGGTTACGAGGATATTGCGCGCCGTCACTATGGTTTCCGTTCGGGCGTGTTTGCGGACGCTAGCGTCGCCGGCGGATCGGACAGCAGTCGGACCTCACGCTGCGGGAAGGGAAAACTCATGCCTTCCGCGTAGACCGCAGCGTAGACTGCGACCCTGAGATCGCTCTGGACCTGGATACTGGTGGAGTATTCGGTCCAGGCTCGCAGCTCGAAATTGATGGAGCTATCGCCGTAGCCCTGGAAGAGACAGCGTGGCGGAGGGTCCGTCAGGACTTGAGGATGGTTGCGAGCAACACCTTCGAGGAGCTCGATCGCCTTTTCGGCCGATGTGCCGTAGGCCAAACCGAGCGGTACGGCGATACGCCGCTGCCGGTCGCTCAGGGTCCAGTTGGTGACCTGCTCGGTGGTGAGCTGCCCGTTGGGAACGATGATCTCCGCTCCGTCCAGGGTTCGCACGATGCTGGCGCGGATGCCGATGCGCCGCACCCAGCCTTGTAAGTCGCCGACTTGGACTGCGTCGCCAACGTTGATGGGGCGTTCGAAGAGGAGGATTAGACCCGAGACGAAGTTATTCACCACGCTCTGCAGCCCGAAGCCGATGCCGACCCCCAGCGCTCCCGCCAGCACCGTCATCTGAGTGAGGGTCACTCCCAGTAAGCCTAGCGCCAGTAGGAAGGCGACGGTCACGATTGCGTAGTGGACGACGCTGGAGGCCGCATAGGAGACGCCGGCTGCAACCCCCGTGCGGGGGTAGATCTCCTCGGCGAGGATGAAGCGGAGGAGGGCCGAGACCAGGTAGGCGATGACCAGCGTTAGGAAGAAGGCCAGCACGTCCCCAGCAGAGGTGCTGAAGGAGCCCAAATGGAACTGGGCGGTTAGCAGCCCTTCGACGAAGGACGCGGCCGGGTCCCATAACCCGAGGTAATCCAGATACCTGCTGCACCAGGTCAAGACCGCCATGACTACCAGGAGTTGAATGGCCCGGGCCTCCAGCAGCTCGCGGTGATTTCGAACCATCCGCAGGGTACGCAACGGCCACACGCGTAAGATGTAGGCGCTGACCGCCCCTGCCACCTCCACGGTTGCGTAAAGCCAGAGCGCGTCGGCGCTGCCGACCAGGATGGCGGGGGTGGTGATCCGGGCCAGGCGCATGTACCCGAAGAGGCTGGCGAGTCCCCCGATAATGAAGCCAAGCAGGACCAGGGTGCCGATCTGCCACCAGAAGGGCCGCCATCCCGAGCCCGACTTCTCACCTGGACCTCGAGGAGGCCGCGTGTGGTAGAGCAGCTGCGTCAAGAACAAACTGCCCACGACCGACTCCACCAAGATGATGATCTGACCGACGAGGGGAGGCACGCCGGCGAAGGCGTGGCGGAGGGTGTCCAGTGCGAAAAGTGCGCCGAGGGCATAGAGGGACGGGATCAATGACGGCGGCACCACCGGGCGCGCGAGCAGGATCATGGGGATTAGCGCTAGGGCGGCGAAGATTTGCTTCACCCCCAGCGGTGTCGGCGAGAATATGATCGTAGCTACCATCAAGGTGGGGATCAGTGCGGCAGCGCAGGGCCGGTCGAACACAACCGTCATCCGCACCATTGTCCTGCCGGCTGCTGCCCATTCGTCCACCTGTCCCCGCGCCGCATGTAGGGCCACCAGCGCCAGGACCAATACGGCCAAGTGCAGCGGCATACGCTTGGCGGGGTCGTGCAGATAGGCACCTATATCCCCACCATAGGAGGCGGCGATTTCCAGCACACGGGAGCGCAGGGACCCGAGCGCCTGTGTCCAGGGCTCGGGACTCCAGAGGGGGTAAGAATCCCGCACGAAGATGCCACCGACGGCACTTTGCTGGAGCTCGGCGATACGGCTCCGCGCCCTCTCGCAGTGCACGACCTCGCTAGCGATCCGGCCCTGGAGATCGAGGGACTGGGCGAACTGGTTGCGGGTCGTGGGCCAGAGCGCCGCGGTGGCGGCGAGGGTGGCGTCAATCTGCTGTTGGATGGCGTCGGGGGCCCCGGCCGCTAGGGCGGTCTCCCGGGCGCGTGTCCAGGTTGTTTCCAGCACCGCGAGCTGGGTCAGGTTCTCCTGCAGCCGAGTCGCCCGGTTCGTGAGCGTGCCAAGCCAGTCACCCAGCTCCTGCTGCCGCTGCTGCCAGATTTGCTCTGCGGCCTGAAGCGCCTCCAGGGGTGGCAGCTGCCTGAGCATGTCCTCGGTCGTTCGTACCTTGAGGGCGAGATCCCGGCTCACCGCAGGCAGGGCCAAGCGGATGGCCTCGACCTCGGTACTGGGGATTAGGTCTGTTGTGAAGGTCCCGAGGAGGGTGGCAACCCGCGTGGCCCGCAGGGCGATCTCTTCGACGGGAATGGTTATGGGTAACGACGAGGCAAGGGCCGCCGGCTTAGTGGCATCGGCGGCGGCAGCGCTTATCTCCTCCCCCGCGTCTGTGATGGCGCTCGGTGCGAGCATTAAGACGGCGAGCAGAGGAAGGATAGGCGTTCCCGCACCAGGGCGGATGCGATGAGATTGGCAACGTCCCGGACCCCATATGCTCCTAGGATGAATGCCTTCCACCTAGTCAGTGGCCCCCCGGTAAATGGCCCCATCCCAAAGGGTGGGACGGCTAGCGACCGCTGTGCGCCAGGGCGAGCACCGCATCTGTGATGTCCTTGCTAAGGCTGGCAACGGCACGGCTGTGAGCGGCGGCGAGGGCGTCATAGCCTTGCTGTGACACGGGCTCGCGTACCGTTGTGCGCCCGGTCCTGGACTTGTCGCCTTGGCTTCGGCGTACAGTCCAAACCGCATCCAGCGTGACTGACACCCCAGGCACCGACTCGAATTTCTGCACTTCGATCCCGGCGCGGAACCCGGCATCGGCGCCCAATGTGTGGGACGATTGGGTAACGCGCCCAGTACCCAGCATAGTCACCAGGTTCTCGGCGACCGCGCGGGAGATCTCGTTCTGGAGAGGGGATGCCCAGCGGTCATACTCTTCGAGCTGGACCTGATTCGCGCCCGTCGTGACGACGATCTCCGGGCGGTCGACCGAGGCTGGCACCGAAACCGGACCGACGACCACCGAGAGATCGGACGCCGGCCCAGCGGGCGTGGCCACTGCACTCAGGGTGTAGAAGTGCGACGCCGGTGACGCGCAGCCTGCCAAGAGGGCAAGCATTGCACAATGAGCCAAATGCATAGCGCGGGTCCACATCAGGGTTTCTCCCCAGGCTTGCCCTGGATCAGGGCTTCGGGATGGCGTTCAAGGTAGTCGCTCAGCACGCGTACCGAACGCGCGGCACGCGTCACCTCTTGCAAGGATTCGCGCAAGTCGATCTGACCAGGTGCATCCTTGCCGAGCAGGGATGCGTCCGTATTCCTGATGGCTCGATCGGCCGAAGCAAGGGTGCGGCGGAACTCCGAGATGGCTGGCTTCAATCCCGGCGTGACGTCCACATCGATGTGATTCACCGCCTTGTCGATGTCCTTGAGCGCCTTATTCAGGGTTTCCAGCGTAGTCTTGACATCCGCACCGATCGCCTCGTAGGGGAGTTGGTCGAGTTTGACTAGGATGCTGGAGACCTTGGCCTCTAGGTCCGGGAGAATGCTGGGGACCGTCGGCACCACCGGTGTCTCCTGGTTCCAGTCGACCTCGGCCTTGGTGGCATCGGGAAAGAAATCCATGGCGACATACAACTGTCCGGTCAGCAGGCTACCGCTGCGGAGTTGGGCGCGCAGTCCCCGCTCTTCGACCAACCGCTCGAAAAAGGCGCGACGCTGCCGTTGGTTGCCCGCGATGGCCCGGCTGGAGGCCGCTTGCTGCGCGCGCAGATGCGCGATGAGCCGCTCAGGGTAGGCAACCACCTCCACCCGCCCGCGCAGCTTTGCGGTCGTTGGATCGACGTCGAAGCCCACGTCGGTCACTTCGCCCGCCTGCAAGCCGAGGATGGTAACCGGTGCCCCGATGGATAGCCCACGCAGCGACTCGCCGAAATAGAGGACGTAGTGCTTTGCGATAGCATCTGGCTGCTTCATCGCATCGGCACGGTCCTTGTACAGGACGAAGGTCGTATCGGCATCGGCGGGCTCGGCCACAGTGGCGAACAGCGGGGTTTCGAACGCCAGACCGCCGATGAGCAGGGCAATGAGGGACTGTGTGCGCACGTCCACGCCACCTGCACCGACCGAGACATCGATGCCACCAGCATTCCAGAATCGGGTCTCGCTATTGACGTACTGGTCATAAGGAGCATTAACGAAGACTCGGATCGAGACGGATCTGCCACCCGCAGCGGGCTCCGTTGCCATCACCTGTCCAACCTGTAGACGACGAAAATAGAGGGGCGAGCCAACCCCCAACGAGCCCATGTCGTCGGCGGTCAGCACGAACTGTCGTCCCGGCTGATCGATGTTGATGACCGGCGGCGCCTCGGTCCCGACAAATCTACGCTGCGTCTTCTGCGACTTGCCCTGCTCGAAGCCGATGTAGTTACCTGAGAGCAGCGTGCCAAGGCCGGATACGCCGCTCAGGGTGACGCGCGGCTGAACGACCCAGAACTTGGCGTCCTCGACCATGAGCCCTTCCGCATGTTTGTCGATCTTAGCCGTCACCATGACCTTGGCGTAATCGTCGTATAACTCCACGGCCGTGACCTGGCCGATAGTCACGTCCTTGTATTTGATGACGGTCTTACCCGCCTCGACACCCTCGGCCGACTTGAAGACGATCGTGATCGTCGGCCCCTCGTTCAGGATCCTGTTAGCCGCGATCCCGAGTGCCACGATAGCGGCGAAGATGGGGATGGCCCAAATGGCCGAGATCCGCGCACGCCTGGGTGGTACCAGCGTGGCCGTTGGTAGTTCGTCGCGATCGGCGTCCTCAACCATGTCGAGCCTCCTTGGTTGTACTGCCATCCCAGATCAGGCGGGGGTCGAAGGACGCCGCCGCCATCATGGTCAGCACCACCACGGCCGCAAAAAAGAGAACTCCGGCACCGGGCTCCACCGACATCAGGGGCTGAAGTTGCACGAGCGCTACAGTAAAGGTGTCCACGAAGACGTCCAGCATCGACCAGCGTCCGACGAACTCGACCATGCGATAAAGGCGCGTCCGTTCCCGGTTACTTGTTATAGAGCCGCGCTGGACCGTGATGAGCAGGTAGCTGAGTGCGACCAACTTGCCGAGTGGAACCATCACGCTGGCGATCAGCACGACGAATGCCAGAGGCCATGACCCAGAGGTATACAGGAACACCACACCGCCCATAATGGTGTCTGATTCGATGGAGCCGAGCGCGGTGGTGTTCATCACTGGCAGAACATTCGCCGGGATGTAGCAGATCGCCGCGGCGATAACGAACGCCCAAGTGGTCTGAATAGACCGGTAGCGACGTGATTCGAGTTCCCCGCCGCAGCGCGGGCAGTAGCCCGGCTCGGCCGGGCTGGCGGGCCGCGCCAGCAAACCGCAGGTCTCGCAAGCGACGAGCCCTGCCTGCGCGGCGGTGAGGGCGTTTGCGGTCATGGCGGCGAGCCTCCGAGCGGTGCCTCGGGCGGGAGCGGGGCAGGTATCTCGCCATTAGCCCACTGGACCCTTTCCCAAATCGCGGTTGGATCGAAGTTGGCCATGAGAGCGGGAAAAATTAGTACCAGTACGCCAACTGCGTACATGCCAATCCCGGCCTCTACCGTAGCCAACTCCGCGATCTTGATCAGGGCGACGAGGATGCCGAGTAGCATCACCTCGACCATCGCCCACGGCCGCATGGACTCCGCCCAACGCAGCAGTGCACCGACCCACTGCGGTGCAGGCGGCCGCCTCGCCGCGAGCAGCACCGTCAACATGAACAGGATGTAGCTTGCGGGGGCAATCACCGCACAGAACGCGACGATGACGGCCGTCGCCTCCTGGCCTTGTATCCACATCTGGTAGGCACCGCCGATGATCGTCGTGGTCGCATGGCGGCCCACCGCGGACATACCGAGCAGGGGTGACGTGTTGGCGACGATAAGTACCAGCAGCGCGGCGATGCTGAGCGCAAGAGGTCGATCAATGGGGTCTGAGCTTCGGGCTGCAAGGGTCCGTCCACAACGCGCACAGCGGGTCTTGCCGTCTGGCGGAAGTTCCGGAAGATGCTGGATGAGGTCGCACTCGGGGCAGGCAACGGCTCGCATGGGCGCTCCAGAGTAGTGAGTCAATGTCGGTAGGATCGGCTGGGGCAATCCGGAACAGAGCAGGACCTGCGTCGCTGAACCGCTCAAACTAAAACTTCCAATTGTAATAGGCAGCGACGAACAGGTTGCCGACATTGTCGAAGGAGCCCACCAGATCGCCGCGTCCCCCCAAGGCTACCGGCGTCGAGCTTTGCACGTTGGTATCGAGGGTCCCGCCATACAAGTACTCTACCGCAACGCCCCAGAGGTCTGTCTTGCTCAGTTGTTGCTGGGCGCCAACACCGAAGCGCCAGGCCGAGTTCACGGGCATCAACGGCGAGAGGTCCGAGCTGTCCTGGAAGGCGGAATCGTAGGCAATACCGAAATTCAACGTCCACGGGTCGCTCATGCGGTATTGCGCCCCGGCAGCAAGGTGCCAGGTATCCTTGAAAGGCAGGTCGGTCGTCAGGCTGGTAGGGTTCTTGGTGTTGTCGATGCCAAGTTCCACCTGCCCGAACTTGGACCACTGCTGCCACCCGACGCTGCCGAGCACAGCCCAGCGGGCATCCACTTGGGAGAACAGGCTGGCCATCACCTGCTGCGGGACCACGATGCCGACCTTGAGGTTTGCGTTCAGCAAACCGCGCGCGGCAAGCAGGCCCGTCAATCCCGGCGCCAGGTTGGAGAACTCGGCCGGTGCATTGAAGTCGAGATTCACCATGGAATTCCAGGTCAAGCCAAACCTGGTTGCGTCGTTCACATCGTAGAGCAGCCCCAGGTTGACACCCCAGCCCCAGGTATTGTCTTCCAGTTTGAGCTGGCCGTCTCCGCGGAACGGGTCGGCGTTATTGATGGCCACCTGGTTCTTGTAGGTGCCATACATGGCGTTCACGCTTACCCCGACAGAGAGCTTGTCGTTGACGCGATAGGCAATCGACGGCAGGAACGAGATCCCCAAGACCGTCGTCTCCTGTACGTAGTAGCGACCCACCCAATCGTCGTCGTAATTCAGGCCGGCGCCGAAGTTGCCGGTCATGGCAAAGCCGAGCTTGAGGTCCGGCGAAACGCTGTAGCTAAGGAAGCCACCGCCGCCGGGAAACCAACCGCCGGAGCCGACCGCATAGCCTCCATCATCGGTGCCAAGCAGTGGCGCGGTGCCGGAACCGGGCGAAAACTTGGTGTTGCTCCAGAGCAACTGCCCCGTGGCCAGAAACTGGGTTCCATCCAATCTGGTCATGCCAGCCGGGTTGGTAAAGACGGTCGAGGCGTCCTGCGCCCTGGCACCATAGCCGGCGGAGGCAAGGCCGACATCGGCCGTTCCTACCTCATACACCAACAGACCGCCGGCGCCTGCCGGGCCGGCGGCGAGCAGGCCAGTCCACAGCGCAACCATCGCCACGGCACAGCGCCGAGCGGACATCCGAACCGGAGGGATCGTCATCATGAGCTCCTTTCTAGGTGGTGAGATTTCAGTCGGGACCGAGACTTGCGCTGGTTTTATCGGATTTTTTGCAGCCTAGGTCCGGCTTCCCTGTTTGCACACCCGGGCGACCGCATTTGTGGGAGTGCAGCCTAGCTGCGACCGGGTATGGCGAAGCGAGTCAAGCCACCTAGTCCCGACAAGGATCTCCGCCACGGTCAGCTCGACCACCGCGGCCTTGCTCGTGCCACTGTCTCGGTCGGGCCATGGGCCCCATCCACAACCCTATGGCTTGTCCGACGCTGACGCCGGCTTCGGCAGAACCTGGAGTACATAGAAACCCTTTCCGACAGCTGTTGGGAAGTAGATTCGGCCTCCGAATCCCGGTGGGGTGAGCCCGTTGATGGATAGTGGCTCGAAAAAATCAGACTCTGCCAGGATCTTGCCGGTGGCGGCGTTGCGCCAGGTGAGCTGCTCGGTGTAGTTCTCGGTGAAGAGTGCCGCCCTGATCGGCTCCTTCTCGACGTTCAGTTTCATGTTGGTGAGCAGCAGTACCCGCTTGTCCTTCGGACCGATCAGTGGTTGGAAGGTCGTGCTGGTGTCATCGACGACGAATGCGACCTTTAGTTCTCCGGTTGCCTGGTCGATCTTGATGCCGGCGACCTTACGCATTCCCATGTCGGCCGAATAGATCATGTTGTTCTCGGGATCGGCTCCGTTTTTTGGTGGCGCGAAGCTCAGCTCACCGGGCCTGAGCTCGCCGAAGGGGAAGATCGTATGAACGCGGCTGGCATCATCCTGGTGGATCACCACGACGCTGGACGCCTTCTTGTCACTGAAGAGGCCGTTAGTCTGGATCGCCACCCAGTCCCCGACCATGGCCGGCGCGGTCATGGCATTCTGGCCTTTAGCCAGTGGCTGGACCATCCAGCCTTCGTCGGCAGAGAGCTTCTTGGTCGCGGGGTCCCAGAAGTACCGGGCCGCCGTATGGATCATACCCATGTAAATGGCGACCTTGTCGTGGTAGGGCGCCACAATATGAGGCGAGGGAGCGGGCTCAGGCAGCGGTAGCGAGTCGAATACCTCAAGCGTCTCAGGATCGACCGCAACCAGCACCGAATTGGGCTGTTTCATGCCTTCTGCCGCACACTTGATGATCGCCATTGTGCCCTGAAGCGTGCACCCGACGGGGCGCGTCTGGTCCTTGAGGATGAGAGTGCCGTCGGGGGCGATTGTGAGATGCTTGAAGTTCACGTCGGCGGCCGGCGCGGGTCCGGGAGGTAGGGTGTTGTGCTTCAGGATCAGGCCCATGTCCCCGTCGATGAGCACGATCTGGTTGGACCAGGCGAAGGCGATGTTGCCGTTGGGGAGGATGTTGAGGTTGGCGTTGCCGATCCAGTGGCCAGAGGCGTTCAGATTGTCAAGATAGGTGCGCCAGATCTGCTTGCCGGTAGTCGCATCAGCCTTGGCGACGAAGGGCCCGACCATGTTGGGGTCTTCAAGGGTCGGGAACTCACCACCGACGATGTAGAGCTCGCCCGGCTTGCGGTTGTTGACGTAGGAGGTGCCCGGGTAGTCGTCCTCGCTGCGCCAGGCGTATACCTGATTTGGCCCGTCCACAGATCCGGTGAAGGTCGCGCAGGGGAAGAGGCCGCTGCGCTCGGAGTCGGAGATCTCGGCGCCGTTGAGGGATGAGTAGTAGCCCGGCGTGGGGATCTGCTGTTGGCAGGCCAGCTCCTTGGCGTAGAGGCCGACATCGCCGGGCAGGGGTCCGTGGGCGGCGACCTGGTTCGGGGTCAGGCCGAGCTTAGCGGCTTGTTCCTCGAACTTGGCCCCGATGAGAGTGCCCCCGAGCCGATAGACGACGATCAACGCAAGTGCGACCAGCCCCCCCACCACCAGCGTGATAACCGTGTGTTTTTTCATGGAAAGTACCTCGAATTCTGCCCTATTGTGTTTCGCGGTTGGCTATTGCTTCGGCGGTTATTTTTTCGGCCCTGTCGCCTCGAACTCGGCCTGGGTGGTGTAGTAGCCGCGCGGGTAGTAGGGCCCCATGACGGCCTCCTCCATGCCGGGCTTGGTTATCTGCTCGGGGCTCTGCGCCCAGTTCGGGTCGTTGGCGATGAAGCGCAGCATCAGCATGCCGAAATCCTCACGGTTCTTCGGCCCGTCGATGCCCTCGCCGTGCGGGCTCCACTCGATCCAGGCGACGCCCTTCTCCAGGGTTGCGTTCGCAGGTCGATCCTCCTTGCGGCTGTAGACGATGGTGTAGTTGCCGTCTTTGTCGAGGGGCACCTGCATGTCGGTCAGGGCATCAACGATCTGCCCGGAGGGCATGGCCTCGCAGCTCACCAGGGACCAGTACTGGGTCTGGGCCGCGGGCATCACCCCTAGGCCCTTGCCGTTGGCACCGGCGTAGGTGTTGGGGAAGCTCGGCATCTTGCCCTGCATGACGTAGACGGCTCCGAAGACGCGCGAGAGTTGGACGAACATGTACTCGGTCTCGGGGTCTCCGCCCCCGTCGATGGCGCTCTCGTAGGGGATCTTGGCGCGCTCCTCCGGGGTCTTGAAGGAGCCGAGGATGGAGTACTTGATGTTCCAGTACTTCTCCCACTCAGGGTCCTTGCGCGCGGGGGCCGTTGCCGGGTCGAGCGCCGGATCGTTGTCCTTGGAGTGCGCCAGCATCTCCCACTGCTCGGCGGTGACCGGCGGCTTTGGGGCCGGCATGGGCCGGCCGAACTGCTCGACCACCTCCTCGGCCGAGAGCTTGGTGCCGTCGGCAAGCGTGCCCTCGTACGTGGGCAGCCCGGCGCCCGTGGCGGGCGTGTCCGCCGGGCCCCAGCCGGCGCCGTCGCTGCCTTGGTCGGAGAGGTAGGTGCGATTGACGAACATCAGCTCGCCGCCGCCCCGCCCCACGTAGAGCGTGTTGGATTCCCGCGCCGTGCCGTCTGCGGGCGCGTCCGCGGCCAGAATGCGCAGGGTGAAGTCGCGCTTCTCGGCGAGCCGGTCGGCGCCAACCTTGAACGGGTTGGTGGAGCCGGGGGCCGGCTCGAAGTCCGGCCCCGAGAGGTCTTCGCCGATGGAAACGAAGGTGCCGTGCTCTTCCTTGTAGAGGGCGAACTGGAAATAGCGGGCATGCGGGAAGCTGTAATGCAGCGTCAGGCTCGCACCTGCGGGCAGGGCCAGACGGCCGATGAAATAGGTCGACTGCATGTCCGGCCAGAGGTTGGGGTTCTGGATCGGCCGCGGGTACTCGAGGTAGTTCCAGTAACCCCAGCCGCGCGGCCCCTGGAAGAGCCTGTCGTGACCGTAACGGGTGTCGGTGCGGATGAAGTTCTCCAGCGATTTGTCGCCGAAGCGCTTCACGTCGAGTAGGTTGAGGTTCCGCACGGGCACCAGCGCTGGTGGCGTCCAGGTCCCCTTGCCGAGGGGATAGACCGAGGGCGCCTCGGTCTTCGGCCAGTAGAGACGCATGACGACGAACATGGGCCCGTCCGGCGCTGGCAGCCAGTTGGCTTCCTTGTCCGCGCCGGGGGAATCCTTCTGCACATAGATTGTCAGCGAGCCGTCCGGGTTCTTCTTCAGCTCCGGCAGCATCGGTGAGTTGATCAGATAGCGGTTGATCGGGTTGTCGATGAGGAGTTGGGTGCGCCCGTCATACATGGTGATGGACCAGAAGGCATTGACCGGCGGGAGCTGCCCGGCCGGGAACGTCATCTGGTAGGTGTGCTTGCTCCCGTCGGCCACGATGCCGTTGGCGTCGTGGCGGGTGAAGGGATAGACGGCCTCGGCCTCGCTGTTGCCATAGATGCCGAGCTTGGCCGCGGCCGCCCGTAGCGCCCAATCGCCACTGTAGAACTCGCGGCTGCCCGCGGCGGCGCCGATGTTCCAGCCGTTCACGTCCGTCCCGATGCTTTCGGCGGTCTTCCCGATCTTGGCGAAGGCGGCTTTCACTCCGGCCGCGACGGCGGCTTTCAGCTCGGGTGGAAGCGCCTTGTGCGGGGTCTTTATGCCCGGACCGATTCCGAGCTTCGCGAACTTCTCGCGCAGGGGTTTCTCGACCGCGGCGGTTCCGACCGGCGGGCAAAACTGCAGCAGGAAGTCAAGGTACTCGGGGAAGGTCTTGGTGAAGGCGCTCTGCTCGAACTTTGGCCAATCGACGGTTGGTGCCTCGGGCGGTGCCGGCTGACCGAGATACGCCGAGAGGGCCTCGATTTTGTAGCCGGCCTGGATCTTCTTCACGTTGTCCATGTCGGCCGAGTCGAAGAGTTGGGTGCGGTAGACCACCAGGGTGAACTGGGTCTCGCTGCGGAAGGACTTGGCGATGCCCTTGGGCGTCTCCCCCTGCCAGTCGGGACCCGAGACCAGGTAGCAGCCCACTCCATTGCCCGTCGTGCGGCTACCCATGTAGCCGTAGTTGTCGGTATAGAGGTCGACGAGCTGCACGTCGTAGTAACGGCGCTTTTCGATCTCGGGCATGCACAGCACCATGGGCTCGGCGCGCAGGTCGAGGAAGGCCATCGAGTAGGGCGTGTCGCTGTTGGGGGTGCTGATACCCGTATCCTTGGGCGTGAACACCCGCGCCTCGTTGTGGATCTGGTTGATCGGCGCCTTGAACTGCTCCGAGTGGGGGTCGATGAAGTATTTGTAGATGACGTCGTAGCCGACCAGCATCGGGAAGCCGTAGAGATAGGCATCCTCGGCGATGGCCGAAAGCTCACCGTGATCAGAGGCCGTACTTGGCTGTAGTTCTGGTTGGGCGGCGTGGACACCGACTGCACCAAGACAGGCCCCGAGCGCCAGTACAGCCGAGACACTCTGCCAGGTGCTCGGCGCGAAGACTTGAAGATTGAGTCTCATGGATGTCAGTCCTTTTAGAATGGGTCAGCCAATCAGGCAGCAGAAAGAACGAGCTGCTACCACGGCGCCAGTTGATCTGGCTGGGCGGACGCCCCGCCGACTCGGAGAGGCAAGTATTTTCCTGATTCGTAGCAGAACGGGGCCAGTTCAGGCGCTGGCGTCTGGGCCATGACCCGGGTGTACAGAGCGCGCCTCCAAGCGATTGAGTCCGCCAAGACTCACCCGAGCTAACCTGCTCCGAACACCCTTCCCCAGCCAGCCGGTGGTAGCTAGGGTGGCCGATAGGAGAAGGGTTCTCCTCATGCCAGGCTGCCATGCAGCTAGCGTCGGATACCGCCATAGCCGCCATGGAGTCCGGCGCCCCGGGTACCTGCCCCAATCCCGTGGAAGCCGGGGCCCACGCCGCCGCCTACACCAATCCAGTCGATGAAGAGCGCGGTCGCCCCCCCTGACCTAGGCATGGGACCCTCGATCAGCCTGTAGTGATAAACGAGATCATTGCCATCCACCACCGGGTCACTAATCTCCACCACGGCCAGGGTGTTCTCTGACTTACCGACCTCGTAGACCGACAAGGTCGCATTGGGCGGGTCCTCGGCGAAGTTGTTGGGGCCGGCAGCAGCCATCCATTCCTTAAGGTAATCCGAGGTGGGAATATGCCCGGCGAGGCGCACCGGACGGTCAGCGAAATACAGCGTCTGGCGGCCCAGATTCATTAGCCGCAGGGTCTTGTCGTCGGCCTTAATGTCGTCGGCGGTCTGCACGAACATGAGTTCAGGCTTGGCGTTTTGCTGCTCTTCGACCCCGGCTGGGTCGGCCAAGGACGCGAGTGGAAGGGTCGTGGCAATGAGGACAGCGGCAATCCACGGATCTAAGGAGGCCATCTCTGATACCTCGCAGGTTCAGCGGGTTAGTTAGTCGGAATGTTTCGGCCATCGGCCTGCGCCGACCCGGTGTTTGTGTGGGCACCACTCGCTTGGGGCCTAAAGGCTCGGGCAGTCAGCGCTGCCGCAAGTATCTATTAGCCCGACCAACTGGACCTGACATTTCGCGACAGCAGCGCTTGGCGATACCTCGCTGGCGGTTCTCAGGCGCGACGCAGCGCCGCCCGCCAGGCGGTGGGGGGGATGCCCGACCAACGCCGAAAGGCGCGGGTGAAGGCCGTGTCATCTGCATAGCCCAACACGGCGGCCAGTTCCATCATCGACAGATCTGTATCCGCGAGCAGTTGGCAGGCGATCTCGTAGCGCGCCTCGTCGAGCAGCCGTTTGAACGTCAGGCCGCGCTCGCGCAGCCGTCGGTTGAGCGTGCGGCGGTGGACCTCAAAAACTTGAGCCACCTGGCCGAGCGTGCCGTGCCCGTCGAGAACCAGGTTATGTAGGACTCGCCTGACCTGGGCGACGAGGTCCCCCGCCCCCTCGGCCTCCAGGGCCGCCACGCGCTCCTCTAAGAGTAGGCGCAGCCGGGGATTGCTACCCGGTAAGTATTGCTCTAGGCAAGACGCTGGAAACAGCAAGCCGGTGCGCGGCGCGTCGAAGCGTAGTGGTGCCTGGAAATGGTCCCGGAACGGCTTTAGATCCGGAGGGCGGCTGTGACTGAAAATCACCTCGGAGGGGCGCCAATCTGGCCCACAAAGGGTCCTCATGACATTGCGTACGACGGCCATCACGCCATCGTAGATGTGGCGGGTAGACTCCACCTGTGGGTGGTAGACCGAATAGCCCAGGAATGCGCATTCTCCCTCCACGAATAAAAGGGGTACCGCGCCGCGGTCGTTCAGGTGCATGTGCAGGATAAGGTCGCGTAGCGCCGTGCCCAAATTGGGTGCATGGCTGGCGAGCAGTCCGAGGAGCCCCAGAGCCTCCATGCCCGCTCGCTTGCCGAGCAAGAGGCCAAAGTGGGCGCAGCCGGTGGCGGTTGCACACCGTGTGAGCAGACGGCCTAGGGGGGTGAAGCCGATGGTGTTCTCGGGGTTGGTGAGGAACTTTGGGTCAATTCCTTCCTCGCTCAGGAAGGTCCCTGGCACTACCCCAAACTCTTCCAACAGGGCGGGCACGTGCACGAGCGGACCAAGGCGTGCGGTTCCCTCTGTCACGGCGGCAAGTTGGGAGAGCGATTGGGCTGAAAGCTGGGTCTTTGTCATCTGTTCATTCCGTCAGTTATCTCTATCTTGATGGGTGCCTACCGAGACAATAAAGTCTCCTCCTCCCATCCTCTGGTCTTGACGTTGGAGGGCCGCGCCAAGAAGGGAGTCTCACCCGAGGTCGCGCAGGTTGGCAACCTGAGCGAGCAGGAGTTGACGGCGGCTCTGCGCATATACATTCCATATCCAAACAAACGATGTTGTCGATCTGCGCTCCCTGGTTCCCCGCAAGACCCTCGGAAACCACTTATTCGCCGGGCAGTTCTTGAAGGCGATGCATGGGGATCATCTCCGGCCGGCAACGCCCACGCAGGGCTGGAACGGCTGTTGCGCGACTGGTCTTGCCCGGTGTCCTGAGCGCGACTAAGATCAGAGTCAGATCTGGTCTCGGGTGGTTGAATGTCCTATCCGGTGGGGGTGTTCTATGGGTTCTAGCTCGTCCGATCGCGTTAACCGCTCCCGGCGCCGCTTACTGCTGGCCGCCGGGCTGGCCGCCGCCGGAGTGCCCTGGTCAGGCCCCTGGCGGGCCATGGCTGCGACCCTCGCGAGCCCGGACCCGGATGCTCCGGTCTTGCCGCCGGGCAGCGCCCAGGGTCGTGATGTGCTGATCCTGGGCGCCGGGATCGCGGGTCTGGCGAGCGCCTACGAGCTGCACCGGGCGGGCGCCCGGGTGCGGGTGCTGGAGGCGCGGGAGCGGGTTGGGGGACGCTGCTGGACCTTGCGGGGTGGCGACCGCTTCACCGAGATGGGCGGGGTCGAGCAGCGTTGCCCCTTCGCCCCTGGGGATTACCTGAACCCGGGGGCCAACCGCATCCTGCCCTGGCAACAGGGTGTGCTTGCCTACTGTCGCCGCCTCGGCGTCCCCCTGGAACTCTACGCCAGCGGCCCCAAGGGTGAAAACTGGGTTCTGCGCCGCACTTCGGGTCATCCCCTGACCGGCCGGCCGATCCGCTTCCAGGAATTGGATCGAGACGAGATCGGCTATGCCATGCAGCGTCTGGTTGAGCTGTTAGGCCCAGCCGGTGGGGTGACGGACTCGGATCGGGCCCTGGCCGATTGGGCTCGCGCCTACGGTGACCTGGATAGTGCGGGGCAGTACCAGGCTGACGCCGCCCGGGGCTACCGCATCCCGCCGGGTGCCGTGGACGCCCCGGGGGAGATCGGGATGCCCCTGCCGGCCGAACAGCTCTGGACCTATGGCACCCTGAACAAGACCCCGGCTCGCGTCAACAGCGCTACCTTTCCTACCCCGACCCTGACGGTCTCCGGTGGCATCGACCGCTTTGCCCTGGTCCTCGCCGGGCAACTCCCGGCCGACAGCATCCGGCTCGGGGCGGAGGTGGTACGGCTGCGTCAGGATGCGACGGGAGTCACCGTGCGCTGGCGCGATCGCGCCTCTGGGGCAATGCACGAGGAACGGGCGGCCCAGGTGATCTGCACTATCCCCTTTATCGTGCTCGCGCACATCGACACCGATATTGACCCCACCTTGAAGGCCATCGTCGCCAACCTGGCCTATGCCCCGGTGGTGAAGGTGGGGCTGGCCTTCGACCGCCGTTTCTGGGAGCAGGATGAGCATATCTTCGGTGGCTACTCCTTCATGGATGACCCAGACTTGATGTTGATCTATCCGAGCGCCCAATTGGGTTCCGCTACCGGGGTGCTGACCTGCTATTACCTGACGGAGGGGTCCTTAGGTATGGCCGGCCTTGCGCCCCCGGAGCGGCAGCGGGTGGCATTGGGCGATGTGGCCCAGCTCCACCCCCAGGCCGCGGATGCCTGTGTCGGGGCGGTCTCAGTGGCCTGGGCGCGGATACCCTTCAACGCCGGCTGCTATGGGGCCTGGTCGAGTAACGCCCGTAAGCGCGACCTGCCACGGATTGCGGAGGGAGACCGGCGCCTGATCTTCGCCGGGGAGCATGTCAGCCAGGTTCCCGCCTGGATGGAGGGGGCCGTGCAGTCGGCCCATGCGGGGCTCAAACGTCTCCAGGTCCAATGGGGGCAGCCAACATGAACCTCGGATCCCTGTTCTCGCGCTACCTGCTGGGCTGTTGCCTGGCCTATGGAACCTGTGCCCAAGGGGATGAGGCTGCTGCCCTCTATACCCGGCTCTGTGCCGGCTGTCACGCCCAGGGATCTACAGCACTGGCGGACAGCCCCTACCCGCCGCTGTTCGGCAACCCGAATATCGCGGCCGGCGGCCCGGCCTTTGTCGCCTTCAAGGCCCTGCAAGGGGCCGGAAACATGTTTCCCTTCTGCAGCTTGGCGACCGACGCCGAGGTCGTGGCGGTGGCCAACTATCTCGCCGCCGCTAATGGCAATCACGACCAGCCGTTGGATAGCCCAGGTGCTGCAACTCTGAGACCCACGTCCGGGGATTGCGCCGCTTCTGACGACTGAGGGGCCATGCGACCTGCAACCCTCACGACCCTGTTGCCGGTGTCATCGCGGTAGGGTCAGTTCTGCAAGCAGGCCCCCACCATCGCGGTTCTTTAGGGTCAGGTCGCCGCCATGGGCTCGGGCGAGGTTACGGGCAATGCCCAGACCCAGGCCGGTGCCACCGGATGCGCGCCCGCGGGAGCCTTCCGCCCGGAAGAAGGGCTCGAAGACCCGTTCCATGGCTTCGGGTGGGATGCCCGGGCCTCGGTCGGCGATGGCGATGCCTACCCACTGGTCGCCATCCTGTACTGCCAGATCCGCCGCCCCCCCATAACGTAGGGCGTTGTCGAGCAGGTTACCGATGCAGCGTTTGAGCGCCAAGGGCCTGCCCAGGTAGGGCCGCTTGATCCGGCCCTCCAGACGGATCTGGGCGCCTGCCTCCCGGGCGTCATCGCAGAGGCTTTCGAGCAGGGCCATGAGGTCCAGCGAGCGGGTCTCCTCGCGAATCTCGGCCCCGCGCATGAAGTCGAGGGTGGCATCGACCATAGTCTGCATCTCGTCCAGGTCGCGGCGGATCTTTTCCCCTAGCCCCTCATCGTCCAGAAGGTCGGCGCGCAGGCGCAGGCGCGTAAGCGGTGTCTTCAGGTCATGGGAGACGGCTGCCAGTATGCGCGCCCGGTCGTCGACGAAGCGCTGGATGCGCCCTTGCATGGTGTTGAAGGCCCGCGAGGTCTCGGCCACCTCGACCGGACCTGTCTCCGCCAGTGGCGGCCGGTGGATGTCTTTGCCCAGGGCATCGGCGGCACGACGTAGCGCTTGCAGAGGCCGCACCAGCCAGCGCACCGCGAACAGGGACAAGGCGGTGACACCGAACAGCAGGGCGCCCAGGGTGATCGAGAGTCGCACCGGCCAGTCGAAGACCTCTCGTGGTACCTGGCGCTCAAACCGGACCCAGGTGTCGTCGTCCAGTCGCACCTGGACGAAGAAGCGACTGGCCATGGTGTGTATCCCGTGCATCCTGGCCATGGCCATGGCGCCCATGCCCATTCCGAGCCCAGGGGCCATGGGTCCGGCCATAACAAAACCCTCCAGGGCGACCCGTATCTCGGTGCCTTGGCCAAGGCGTTCGCGTAGCTGTCGGTAAACCAATTGGGCGCCGGCGGCCTGGGTGTCCTCTGGCGGTGCTGCCTGGGGTGCGTCGGCGAGGATGATGTGCAACTGGGGGCCACTCAGCAGCGGGAGCAACCGGGTCCGCTCCGCCGGCGCCAGGGCGTCCAGGAGCTGGACGATGCCGACGGTGCGCTCGATCACCTCGCTGTGGATGGTCTCGTAGATGACCTGGCCGCGGTCGTGCATATGGATCCAGGCCGCTAGGGACAGGGCTGCGGTGAACCCGATCAGCAGGACCAGGGTCAGTCGCCCGAACAGGGACCTGGGCCAGAGGCGCATGAGGGCGACCCCTAGGGGATGGAGGAGACCCGTGCGGCGAGGCTGTAGCCAAGCCCCCGCACGGTCTTGATCAAGCTGGGCTCGCGGGCGTCGTCCCCCAGATGCTTGCGCAAGCGTCCGATCAGTACGTCGATGCTACGATCGAAGGGGCGCGCCTCCCGCCCCTGGGTCAGGTCAAGCAGTTGGTCGCGGCTTAAGACCCGGTTGGGGTGGATCAGAAAGGTTTGCAACAGGCGGAACTCGGCCTGACTCAAGGGCACCACCAGCCCCTCCGGAGAGGTCAGGTATTGGGTGCGGGTGTCCAGGGTCCAGCCGGCGAAGGTGAGATGCCCGGGTGCGTCTGCCAGGATATCCAAGGGCAGGTCCCGTACCCGGCGGAGCACCACCTTGATGCGTGCCAATAACTCCCGTGCGCTGAAGGGCTTGGCGAGGTAGTCGTCGGCGCCCATCTCCAGGCCCAGCACCCGATCCATCTCGTCGCCCCGGGCCGTGAGCATGATCACCGGCACCTTGGAACGTGCTCTCAGGTCGCGGCAGAGGTCCAAGCCATCCACCCCGGGCAGCATAAGGTCCAGCACGATCAAATCGACCCGGGTCCGCCCCAGGGTCGTCCACATGCCGCCGCCCTCGCCAACGGCACTGACCTGGTAGCCGTTCTTCTCCAGATACTGCTTGAGCAGTTGCCGGATCTCCGGGTCGTCGTCCACTACCAGGATATGGTCTGCGGGGCTATTCATGGATCGCACTTTAGCCGATTTGCGGGCCGGCATGCTGCGATAACGTAAGGTCATGTAAGACAGGGCCGGGTCCTTACACGGGCTTACAAATTGCCAGTTTGCGGACATTGTCTCCTTACACGGGGGGGCTTTAATTATCTTCAAGCCGAGCAGCCGCTCGACGTAGCCCTTCACAGCAGATCTACTAGGAGAGACTCATGAAACCATCAATAAGCAAGATCTTCGTCCCGATGGCCGCCTCTTTGCTGGCGCTTGGCGCCGTCGCCGGCGCCCTGGCCGCCAGTGGACAGGGACCGGGCGGTTATTCCGGCATGATGGGGCCCGGCATGATGGGGGGCCCCGGCATGATGGGTGGCCAGGGCATGATGGGGGCCAGCGTCGCCGAAACAGCCGATCATCTGGCTACCATCAAGGGCGAGTTGCGTATCGGCGCCGCTCAGGAGGACGCATGGAACACCTATCAACAGGCCGCGATCACCCAGTCAGCTCTCATGAACGCCCATCGGCAGACCATGCTGAGCGGCTCCATGCCGCCGTCGGGTGACCAAAGAATCGCCATGCATGGACAGGGCATGGATCAGATGCAGCAGATGGCTCAGGCTACAGAGGCGCTGTATCGGGTCCTGACCCCGGCACAAAGGGCTAAGGCTGAGGGTCTTCTCATGTTTCAGCACGGACCGGGCATGGCATGGCAGCACTGATTGAGGGGGGGTTAGACCCCCGGGAGAGGAAACCATGATGGGCAACGGTTTCGGATTTGGATTCGGCATCCCCGGCCTCGGCATGATCCTGGTCTGGGGCCTGATTATCGTCCTGGCCGTCTGGGTGGGACGCGTCATCGTCGGCGCTTTGCCGAGTGGGAGCAAGGGTTCCAGGAAAATTCTGGACGAACGCTTTGCCCGCGGTGAGATCGATCGCCGCGAGTACGAGGAGAAGCGGCGATTGATAGATTGATTGGGCGTCGCCCCTTTTGATGTTGGTATGGCAGTGGCCGACGGGTACTACCTATAGCATCAAGCATCAGGGGGCGGATCTTTCGGGAAGCGTCCCCATATCCCGCCAAGGTCAACCAGGTACCCAATATGACTCAAGAAATCCGAATCGGCGTAAGCGGCATGACTTGTGCCTCCTGCGTGACGCGAGTGGAGCGCGTCCTGGCCCGCCAGCCCGGGGTAGCCTCGGCGGCGGTCAACCTGGCAGCGGAGACTGCCGTGGTGCGTTTCGATCAGGCCCAGGTGCCGCAGTTGTTGGAGGCCGTGCGCGCTGCAGGCTACGCGCCGGTGCTGGAGTCCGTCACCATTGGTGTCGGCGGCATGACCTGTGCCTCCTGCGTGAGGCGGGTGGAGCGCGCCGTCCAGGCCCTGCCTGGGGTGCTGGGGGCGACCGTCAACCTGAGTACCGAATCCGCGACGGTCGAGTACCTCCCGGATACGGTCAGCCGCGAGCGCATCGCCCAGGCCATCCGCGAGGCCGGCTATGAGCCGGCCGAACAAGAACAGGCGCCGGACCAGCTCAAGGCGCGCCAAGCCGTTGAACTCACGGGGCTGCGCCGGGACCTGACCCTCGCCGCTGCCTTTACGCTACCCCTGCTGCTGGTGAGCATGGGGCCCATGTTGCTCCCCGGGCTCGGTACTGCTCTGTACCGTCTGGCGCCCGAGGCCGTCTGGGGTTGGGTACAGTTGGCCCTGGCCAGCCCGGTGCTGTTCTGGGCCGGTCGGCGCTTTCTTTCCTCCGGCGGGATGGAATTGCGCCACCTGGCCCCCGGCATGAACAGCCTGGTCATGATCGGGAGTCTGGCGGCCTACCTCTACTCCCTGGCCGCGCTCACGGTCCCAGCCCTTTTCCCCGCGGGCACCGCCCACCTCTACTTCGAAGCGGCGGCGGTCATCATCACCCTGATCCTACTCGGGCGCACCCTGGAGGCCCTGGCCAAGGGCCGCACCTCGGAGGCGATCCGCCGCCTGGTGCGCCTGCAACCCAAAACCGCCCGAGTGGTGCGCGCCGGGGTGGAGGTGGAGATCCCGGCGGACGCGGTGGTGCCGGGGGATTTGATTGCGGTGCGGCCCGGTGAGCGCATCCCGGTGGATGGCGCCCTGACCGAGGGTGGCAGCCATGTGGACGAGTCCATGATCAGTGGTGAGCCGCTGCCGGTACACAAGGGGCCGGGGGACGATGTTGTCGGCGGGACTCTGAATGGCATTGGGGCCTTCCGTTACCGCGCCACCCGGGTGGGGGCGGACATGGTGCTGGCCCAGATCGTCCGCCTGGTCGAGGATGCCCAGTCCGGTAAGCCGCCCATCCAGCGGGTGGCCGACCGCATCGCCGCGGTCTTCGTCCCTCTGGTGATGGGCGCGGCCCTGCTGACCTTCCTGGTCTGGCTCTGGCTCGGGCCCGAACCCTCCCTGAGTTATGCCTTCGTCGCCGCCGTCAGTGTCCTGCTTATCGCCTGTCCCTGCGCCATGGGGCTGGCCACGCCCACGGCCATCATGGTCGGCACCGGGCGAGGTGCGGCCCTAGGCATCCTGTTCCGGCGCGGTGCGGCCCTGGAGACCCTGGCGCGGGTGGATCAGGCGATCCTGGACAAGACCGGGACCCTGACTGAGGGCCGCCCGGCCCTGACGGACTTCCACAGTTTCGGCACCCCCGAGGTTGAGGCCCTGGGCCTGGCCGCTGCCTGCGAGCGGCACAGCGAGCACCCCATCGCCGCCGCCATCGTCCAAGCGGCCAAGGAGCGTGGGCTAGCCTTGGCCGAGGCCGATGGGGTCGAGGCGATCCCCGGGTTCGGCATCCAGGCCCAGGTCGAGGGCTGTCAGGTGGCCGTGGGCGCCCAGCGCCTGATGGATCGCCTGGGCATCGTGACCGATGTTGCTGCCGAACTGGCGGGTCGCCTGGCGGGGGACGGCAAGTCCCCGCTCTATGTAGCGGCCGACGGCATTCTGTTGGCCGTGTTGGCGGTGGCGGACCCGATCAAGGCGAGCAGCCGGGAGGCCATCGCGCGGCTGCATGCCCTTGGCCTAGTGATCACCATGCTCACCGGGGACGGGCGGCGTACCGCCGAAGCGGTCGCGCGACTGGTCGGCATCGACCGGGTGGTAGCCGAGGTTCTGCCCGCTGACAAGGCGGCGGAGGTCAGGCGCTTGCAGGGGCAAGGCCAGCATGTCGCCTTCGTCGGCGACGGCATCAACGACGCCCCGGCCTTGGCCCAGGCGGATGTGGGCATCGCCATCGGCACGGGCACGGACATCGCCGTAGAGGCGGGCGAGGTCATCCTGATGACCGGCGACCTAAACGGCGTGGCCGATGCGGTAACCCTAGCGCGGCGCACCCTCAGCACCATCCGACTCAACTTCTTCTGGGCCTACGCCTACAATGTGGCCCTCATTCCCCTGGCCGCCGGGGCCTTCTATCCGCTGACCGGCTGGTTGCTCAACCCCATGATCGCCGCTGGGGCTATGAGCGTGTCGAGCCTGTTCGTTGTCACCAACAGCCTGCGGCTGCGGCGTTTTGCACCGCCCAAAATGGCTTCCCAACCCCTAACGGAGATTTGAACCATGTACGCCTTTTCCACGAACTTCACTGGTCCCTTCGATCAAGCCATTGCCCGGGTTACCGAGGCCCTCAAAGTCGAGGGTTTCGGCGTACTGACGGACATCGATGTTCAGGCCACCCTCAAGGCCAAGCTCGAGCTTGAGAAGCGGCCCTATCGTATCCTCGGCGCCTGCAACCCGCTCCTGGCCAGTCAGGCCATCGATGCTGAACCGGACATCGGCCTGCTGTTGCCCTGTAATGTGGTGGTCCGGGAAGAGGCGGATGGTACCGTCGTGGTCGCCTTCATGGACCCGGAGGCCGTCTTGCAATTGGTGGACAGACCCGAGGTCGCCCTGCTCGCGGCCGAGGTCCGCGGGCGCCTCAACCGGGTACGCGACGCCGTGCAGGCTGGCTGAGCGGACTCCAGGTAGAATTATCGTCCCTTTCGCGGACCTTGGCAGCCGGTTGGGCTAGAACTTCGATGCAGCCCAACCGGGGCACCCGCAAGCCGCTGCGATCACCGCGGATACGACAGCTTAAATTGAGGTCAAAACTGCCTTGACAGGCATCCACTTTAGTCCATCCGGATACCTTGTGGTCTAGGATGCGCAAGCTCAGCAATCGAGCGCGCACCCTTCAGGCCCTGAAGCCGCTTACCTCAGATAGCTCTGGCCTGCTCCAGGGCATTGCCGACATAGGTCTCTGGGGTCAATTCCCGCAGGCGGATCTTGGCTTCCTCCGGGATTGCCAGGGCATCAATGAACCGAACCAGCTCCTCGCGGCCAATGTGGTGTCCGCGAGTGAGTTCCTTGAGTCTTTCGTAGGGCCTGTCGATGCCATAGCGGCGCATCACCGTCTGGATGGGCTCCGCAAGCACCTCCCAGTTGGCGTCGAGATCGGCGGCGAGGCGGATGGGGTCGGGCTCCAGCTTGGCGATGCCACGCTGGGCGGACTGGAGGGCGATGCTCAGGTGCGCAAAGCCGACGCCCAGATTGCGCAGCACCGTGGAATCCGTCAGGTCCCGCTGCCAGCGGGAGATGGGCAGCTTGCGGGCCAGATGTTCCAAGATGGCGGTGGCCAGGCCCAGGTTGCCCTCGGCGTTTTCAAAGTCGATGGGATTGACCTTATGGGGCATGGTCGATGAGCCCACCTCGCCGGCGATGGTCCGCTGGTGAAAATAGCCCAGGGAGATATAGCCCCAGAGATCGCGGCAGCAATCGATCAGGATGGTATTAAAACGGGCCAGGGCGTCGAACAACTCCGCCATATAGTCGTGGGGCTCGATCTGGGTGGTGTAGGGGTTCCAGGTCAGCCCAAAGCCTTCGACGAAGCCCTGGGCCAGGCCGGGCCAATCCAGGTCAGGATAGGCGGCGAGGTGGGCGTTGTAGTTGCCCACGGCGCCGTTGATCTTGGCCAGCAGGGGTACTCCGGCGACCTGGTCGCGCTGGCGGGCGAGGCGGGCTGCCACATTGGCCAGTTCCTTGCCCAAGGTGGTAGGGGAGGCGGGCTGGCCGTGGGTGCGCGCTAGCATGGGCTGGTCCGCCAGTCGGTGCGCCAGGGCGCGGATAGCGGCGATGGTCTCGTCCATTTGGGGGAGCAGCACCTGGCCCCGTCCTTCCCGCAGCATCAGGGCATGGGCCAGATTGTTGATGTCCTCGGAGGTGCAGGCAAAGTGGATGAATTCGCTGACCGCCTCCAATTCCGCATTGCCGGCGATGTGTTCCTTGATGAAGTACTCCACCGCCTTGACGTCATGGTTGGTGGTGCGCTCGATGTTCTTGACCCGCTGCCCGTCCTCCTCGGCGAAGTTCGCGACGATGCCTTCCAATAGATGGCTGGCATGATGGGACAGGGGCGGCACCTCGGGAATGCCAGGGTGCTCGGCGAGGGCTTGGAGCCAGCGGATCTCTACCAGCACCCGGTGCCGGATCAGGCCGAGTTCACTGAAGATGGGCCTCAGGTCTTCGGTCTTGGGGCCATAGCGGCCATCGATGGGGGACACGGCGGTTAGGGTGGAGAGTTCCATGGTGGGTCTCTTGCTCAGAGGGTGAAGGAATCGGTTGGGAAAAGGGTCCAAGTTAGCCTGGCGGGCGGTTTGGCGATCCGTCGGTTTCGCCCAAGGCGGCCCTGACGGCGAATTATCAGCGTCGAGCAGACCTCTTGCCAAGCCAGCAAGGGTCAGTGGCCCAATGCCCAGAGTACCCCTTGACCCCTGTCGGGGCTGCAATTCTGTCGGGGAGACCGCCCCAAACCTGGCCCGGCTGTTCCGGGAGTGCGACCCGGCGGAAGCTCCCGGGACTGACGTCCGGCGACTTTACCACGACTTGACGAGGGAAAGCGTGGGGCGAATAGTGGGACCGACAAGGTTGAAATCGCCAATCGTTTCGATTGAGCACCGCATGATGCAACTCACCCTGCAAATCCCCGATGACCTGGCAGCCCAGCTCCGGCCAGGCGAGGGGCGCCTCTCGCGCATCCTGCGTCTTGGTTTGCGCGAACTCGACGCCGAAGGAGCTGCCGGATTCGCGGGGCTGGCGGATGTGCTGGAATTTCTCCCCAGTCTGCCTACGCCAGTGCAAATCATGGCGTTACGTCCAAACCAAGCCCTGCAAGTCCAAATCGACCACCTCCTTGATCGTGGCCGTGAAGGCGATCTATCGGACGAAGAGGGGCAGCAGTGGCGGAACTACCAGTACGCCGAGCATTTGGTTCGTAAGGCGAAAATTCGCGCTGCCCAACAACTTCGTCAGGCGTGAGCCGGACCTTTATCTCCGCAGGCCTGCGGCGGCTGGTCCACTAGCGCGCCACGGGTCGCTGCGAATACTGCGGGATTTCGGAGACGTATAGCTTTGCCCCGCACCACATTGATCACGGCGTTGCAGAAAATCACGTCGGCGAGACCAGCCTGGACAACCTCGCCCTCTGCTGTATCCTCTGCAACCGCCATAAAGGTAGCGACATGGCTGCCATTGATCCCCAAACCGGCAACATCGTTCTACTGTTTGATCCCCGGTGAGAGGCTTGGGACACCCATTTACGTCTCACCTTGGAAGGGTATCTCTGGAGCGATACACCCGCAGGCCGTGCAACCATCCGTCTATTGCAATGTTGGGTGTAAAAGAAGAGAGCGCCATGAAGGACCAATATTTCGGTGACATCAACGACTATCGGAAGTACGGACTGTTGCGCGCCATCATTCGCGCCAGTGGGTTCCGTCTATTGGTCGCTTGGATGCTTACGCCTGACGACGGGAGTACAGATGGAAAGTTCATCTCGTATCTAGAACACCCAGGCAAGTGGTCACGTCATGACCCTGTTCTGTTCCAGAAAATCAAAGAGCTTTTGGCCTCTGGGTGGAAGCGCAGAGTAAGCTTAATCGAAAGTACGAGCCTTCTCCTGAAAGCAGAATATTTCTCCTCCCATGTGCCCGATACAGCTTCAGGCCGAAGTTCGTGGTTCAATTCGCTTAACAAACGGGCGCAAGAATGCGAGCTCGTTTTCCTCGACCCTGATAATGGGTTGGAGGTGAAATCAAAAGGATACGGGGGAAAGGACTCATCGAAGTTCTTATATTGGCGCGAAGTGGAAGATCTCTGGGCCTCCCGGAAGTCACTATTGATATATCAGCACTTTATTCGCGAAAAGCGACCCTATTTCATTCAGCGCATGTTGGAGTCATTGAGGATTGCCACGCCCGGTTCCTTTGTTGAGGCATTCTCAACGCCCCACGTAGTTTTTTTCATGGCCTTGCAGCCCGTGCACCAAGAGTTTCATGAAGCAATCGTAAGTTCAGTACAAGAAAACTGGGAAGGGCAAATCCAGCATTGGGAGCTAACCCGCGCCTATCAAGGCGCTCCAGCCGACCGCTTACCCGCCGCGCGGGCTCGCGTCGGCTGAGCTCTGCGATAATCGCCTTGAACGCGTGGAAGAGCGGAGGCTGCTTATGCTCTGCGATCTGTGGCCCCTCTCCCAATAATGGATAGCAGGCCCAGGATTGTCATGTGTCATCCCCACACATCCGCTGGGTGCTGAGCCTGATCCTTGTTGGGGACAAGGTGACCCTCAGGCCTGACTGAAGCCGAGAATTATTGGCCCCTATCCTCCATCAAACCACTCGCCCGCAGCACCTGGCGCCGGATGGCTTGGGTTAGCACCATTTCTCCGCCGGGACGGACCAGGGTCAAATAGTTCCGGGCGCGGGTGATGCCGGTGTAGAGCAGCTCCCGGGTCAGGATCGGGCTTGGATTCTCGGGCAGGACCAGGGCGACATGGGTGAATTCCGAACCCTGGGATTTGTGCACCGTAAGGGCATAAACGGTCTCCACTGCCTGGAGGCGACTGGGGAGGACCCACTTGATGCCGTCCTGGCCATCGCCCGCGGGGAAGGCCACCCGCAGGATTTCCGGCTGCCCGGGGTTCGCAGGGTAGGCCAGGGTGATGCCCATGTCCCCATTCATGAGGCCCAGACCATAGTCGTTGCGGGTGACAAGCACCGGACGCCCCAGATACCAACCCCTAGTCGCCTCGATAAGCCTGGCCTCCTGGAGGACCTGGGCGATGCTTTGATTGAGCCCCTCGACGCCCCAGGGGCCGCGGCGCAGGGCGCACAGCACCTGGAATTGGCCCTGGGCCTTGAGAACCATCCTTGCCCAGGCGTCGAAGGCGCCAGTATCCGCCTCTGGGGCGGGACGGCCCTGGTGCAGGATCGTGAGGTAATGGCGGTAACCTACCCAGGGCGGGATGGGCGGTGGCTTAAGCATCGTCAGGTTCCGGGGGGTGGCGGGCGTTTCCGGGAACGATGAGGAGGCTAGAGGTGGCAAGGTCGGTAAGATGGCCGAAGGCACCCTAGGGGCCTGGGTTGGGCCAGCAGCGGCTATTTGCCCGTCCCTGATGAGGGACCTAAAGCCTGGGTCTTCGCTGTGCTCGACCGCGGCCAAGGCGAGATCGGGATGGTCATGGATCCAGATATCAAGAACCGCGGCGCAGTCGCCGGCATTCACCGCCTGCGCGAGTTGGCCGATACCGCTGTCGGCGGCGAAGCGGTGGCTGTGGCGCAGCATGACGATGGCCTGATCGAGGAGGGTGCCGGCGGGGTCGATCAGGTCCGGGTCGCATCTCTCCCCCGTCGCGGCTGTCAACCAGTCGCGGCTGTCTGGGGTGTAATGACCGGCGCCTGCCCGCTGGCAGAGTTGGCCGAGCACGGCCCCGGCCTCCACCGAGGCGAGTTGGTCCTTGTCGCCGAGCAGAATGAGACGGGCACTCGGCGGCAGGGCCGCAAGGACGGCGGCCATCATCTCCAGGTCGATCATCGAGGCCTCGTCGATGACCAGGACATCCAGGGCCAGGGGGTTGCCGGCATGGTGGCGCAAGTGGCGGGTATCGGGCCGGCTGCCCAGCAGGCGATGGAGGGTGGTGACGATGACGGGAATGGTGGCGCGCACCGCCTCGCCGTTGGCGAGTCCCGCCAGGGGCAGGCTGGCGACGGCACCCGCGATTGATTCATTCAGGCGCGCGGCGGCCTTGCCGGTGGGGGCCGCCAGACGGATGCGCAGGGGCCGGGGCGGTTTGCCGGGGGTCAGCTCGGCCAGGGCCAGGGCCTGTAACAGGGCCAGGAGCTTGACCACGGTGGTGGTTTTGCCGGTCCCCGGGCCGCCGGTAATGATGCTGAAGGCGCTGGGGGCGGCCAGGGCGCAGGCGAGCTTCTGCCAATCGGGCCTGATCGTCGCGGGCGGGAAGAGGACATCCAGGGTCTGACGCAGGGCATCCAGCGGCAGGACCCTCCTTTGAGTTGCGGATCGCGCCAGTCGCGCCCGGATGCCAGCGCTCACAGCCTGTTCGTATTCCCAATAGCGGCGCAGATAGAGGCGCGGCCCGGCCAAGACCAGCGGCGTTGCCCCGGCACCCGTCCCAACCAGGTCGGGGTAGAGAAGGGCGGCCAGCCAATCACTCAGGCTCAGGCCGTTCAGAACCTCGGCAGGGCGCAGGTCGGACGGGTCGTCGGGTCCGTCCGCACCCTCGGGGGGCAAGGCTAGGGCGAAGGCAGGATCGCGCAGGGTTGCCTCCAGGTCCAGGCAGGCATGGCCACGCCCGAGCTGGTGGCTGGCCAGGGCGGCGGCCAGGATCAGGAGAGGTGGGGCGTCCGGAGCCTCTGCCCAGAGGAAGTCGGCGAAGGCCACATCCAGGGGGCGCAGCCAGTCACGCTCCGCCCAGCGGGCCAGGAGTCGGCGTAACCCCTCCTGGCCTTGGGGACTGGTGACCAGGGCGACAGGGCTCGGCTGGTAGCTTCCAGTCGGATGGGGGCGGGTGCCTAGGGTCGCCTGGCGGGCGGGGGGCAGGGCATGGGCGCTTGGGGCAAGAACGCCCGGGGTTGTGGGGCTCAGGGTGGCGGGGTTCATGCCGTCACCTCCTCGGTGGCGCCGGAAAAAAGGGTGTCAAGCGCCTCGATCAGCACCCGGGGCGGGCGCTCGTAGTGCACACCCTGGCTCGGCGCCGCGAGGCCGCGCAGGAAGAGATAGACAGCCCCGCCGACGTGGCGGTCATAGTCATAGTCTGGCAGGCGCGCCTTGAGCAGGCGATGCAGGGCCAGGAGGTAAAGGACGTATTGCAACTCATAGCGGGCGTGAAGGATCTCGGTGCGCATGGCTTCGGCGGTGTAGGCGGCGGCATCGGGGCCGAGCCAGTTCGATTTGTAATCAGTGACGTAGTAACGGCCCTGGTGTGCGAAGACCAGGTCCATGAAACCCTTGAGCATGCCGTTGAGCCGCGCCGGCTGGAGCGCTGCCCGCCGGGCGCCGCGGAGGGTGTGGTGGCTGACCAGCCGGTCGATCGCCTCGGTTTCGGCGCGGTGGGCGGCGAGCCAGAACTCCATCTCAGGCACAAGGATGGTGAGGTCGGCAAGTCTGATCGAAGTGCTTGGGGCGTCCCCCAGTGCCGGCAGATTCAGGGGTTGGGTGATGAGTTGGAGCAGCCAAGCCGTCAGGGGTTCGATCCAGGATTCCCAACCCAGCGATTGAAAAAGCCGGCCCACCCGGTCGCGCAGCCGCCCGGGGTTGGCCGCGATTGCGGCGAAGCCCTGGGTTGCCGCCCATTCGAGAAGGTCGTGAAGGAAGGTGCCGGCTTCGGGGCCACGGGGGAAGGCATGGGGGGAACCCGGGGCGGGCGTCGTCTGCGGACTGGCCGGGATCGCCGCGGTCACTGGCATAGCCGGGATTACCTCAGGTTCCTGTCTCACCGGGGACCCCGGGGCCATGGGGGTCTCTGTCGGAACCAGTGGGGTTGCCAGCGGGGTCAGGGCCTCAGTTGCCGATGTCCGCGCGGTCTGCATCTCCAGGAAAAGCTCCTCGGTTGGCGTCTCAGCGGCCTTGGGGACACCGCCAGCGGCATCCCATCCGGTATCTCCCGGGACACCCTCGCCCGCAACAGCACCGAGCGTTTTACCGATGGCCGAGTAGCTGGCGATCCACCAGGGCTCAGACACCACCTGGCCGGAGATACGGGCGGTCCCCAGCGGGGCCGTCGCTGCCAAGTGCCGGAACTGTTGATGGGTCGGCGCGGGCGCTGGGACCAGGGCCATGTCAGCGCAGTCCCCACGCCAGGCCATGAGCGCCGATTCCAGATCCGCGGGCGTCAGCGGCTCCCCACCCCCCAGCAGATAGCCGCAGGCCCCCTGCTCCAGGCCCTTGATCGGCGCCAGGCCCACCCAGGTGGCATAGCAGGCGCGGGTCAGGGCGACATACAGCTTGCGCAGGTCCTCCCCCAGACGCTCGCGGTTGGCCCGCTCCAGGACATCGCCCTCAGCGGCGAGTGACAGCCGGGGCTCCCCCTGGTCGTCATGCCATTTGAGCGGCGAATCCTTCGCCGTGACCGGCCGATAGTCCGCGGCGAAGGGCAGGAAGACCAGGGGGTATTCAAGCCCCTTGGATTTGTGCACCGTCACCACCCGCACCAGGTCGGCGTCGGTTTCCAGGCGGATCAGACGGGCATCGCCTCCAGAGCCCTGCTCCGCATCCTGGCACTCCTCCGCCAGATAGCGAATCAGGGCATGCTCGCCATCGAGCAGAACGCTGGCCTGTTGCAGCAGTTCGGCCAGGTGCAGGAGGTCGGTGAGGACCCGCTCGCCATTGAACACCAGGTCAGGGGCAACGGGCGCCTTTCCCAGCTCCATCCCCGGCAACCTGGTCGCATCGGCTAGGGGGTAGGACCCCAGGGTTGCGGGGCCCACTCTTTCGCGCATTGCGCTCAAGCCCAATAACCGGGCCGGGATCCGGAAATCGTTGAGCAGCCCTCGCAACATCGGCAGTACCCCTTGGCGGCGCCAGAGGTCGCGGTAGCCGCGAAACTGGAGCACGCGCCCCTCCAGGGCCAGTTCGTCCTGGTTGAGCTGGTCCAGCTCGGCCCAGCTAATGCCCAGGGTCTGGGTCGCCAGGGCGGCGCGCACCAGGCGGATGTCGTCGGGTGCGGCGCAGGCGGCCAGCCAATGTCGGAGTTCCGTGGCCTGGGGACTCTGGAAGACCGAGTCCTGGTCGGAGAGATAGACGCTGCGCACCCCGCGCCGGGCCAGGGCCCGGCGGATGAGGTCGGCCTCGGTGCGCTTGCTGACCAGCACCGCCAGATCCGCCGGGCGCAGTTTCCGGAGCTGGTGAGGTTCGCCAGCGGGGATGAACCCCACCCGACCCGCCTCGCCCCCCACGAGGAGACGTACCATCTCGCTGGCGCAGGTCTCGGCGATCTGGTCGCGGTATGCCTCCTTGGTGATCGGTTTGCCAGGGTCCTGGGATGGCAACCACCAGACCGTGAGGGCGGGCTGGGCCTGACCATCGACGTGGAGGGCCTCGGTGCGCCCCTTGGCCTCCGCCTCGATGAAGGGCACCGGATTCTCCGCCCCCAGTCGAAAGAGGAAGGCCCCCTGACCGGTCTCACGCTCCTCGGCGGCCATGAAGCAGCGGTTGGTGGCCTTGACCATGGCCTGGGTGGCGCGGAAGTTTTTCTTGAGGGTGTACAGTCGGTCGGAGCAGGCCTGTCGCGCCTGGAGGTAAGTGAAAATATCGGCCCCCCGGAAGGCATAAATGGCCTGCTTGGGGTCGCCGATGAGGACCAGGGCGGTGGCGGGGTCATTGCTTGCCACCCGATAGACGGCGTCGAAAATGCGGTATTGCACCGGGTCCGTGTCCTGGAACTCATCGATCAGGGCGACCGGGAACTGGCGCCGAATCGTGTCGGCCAGGCGTTCGCCGTGGGGGCCCTGGAGGGCGGTGTCGAGCCGGGTCAGGAGATCGTTGAATCCCATCTGGGCGCGGCGGGCCTGTTCGCCGGCAAAGCGCCGGTGGACCCAGTGGGCGGCGTGACAGAGGATTGCGCTACGGGCATTCGGCAGATTGTTCAGGGCGATCTGGAGGTCGGCGGTGGCAGCCAGGGCTGGGTGAGGGGGTGGGGCGCCTTGGGTCCAGGCCTCTGCGATCCCTGCGGGGGTGAGACGCATCCAACCGCTCTTCAGATCCGGCGACATGGCAGTTGGATCAGCGACCCACTCGCGTAGGGCGTTCAGCCAGGAGTTGTAATAGCGGCCCTGGATTTGCCGCCTATTGACCAAACCGCCGGCGACCGCGTCATCAAGTAGCTTTTGCAGTTCATCGACCCAAGTCGACCAAGGTTGTTTGAGTTCTGCCAGACAGCGTTCCCGTTCCTCGCGGGCATCCCTGACCGAGACCGCCGGCTCGGGTGGGTACTCAAGCCGATCAGCATGATCGACCAGGCCCTGCAGGTCTCGCGCCAGAGCCGCCGGGTCCGACCACCAGGGGCGAATCTCGGCGACAGCCTCGGCGGCAAGCGGCACCATGAAGGTGCGCCAGTAGTCACGGACCGCCTCGGCGAGCAACTCCCTCTGGTCGGTCTCCAGGGTTTGGGTGAAGAGGCTACCGCTGTCGAAGGCGTGTTCGCGCAGCATGCGGTGGCACCAGGCGTGGATGGTGGAGACCGCCGCCTCGTCCATCCACTCGGCGGCCAATTGCAACAGGTGGGCACAGGCTGGCCATTGATCCGGCGGGTACTGATGACGCAGGTCGTGCAGCAGGTCTTCCCCGAGGGGGCGTTCGGTGTTGCAGGCCGCCGTGGCGCGGAAATAGTCCGCGGCCTCTGTCAGGCGGGAGCGGATGCGGTCGCGCAACTCCTGGGTGGCGGCCTCGGTGAAGGTAACCACCAGGATTTCCGGCGGGGTGAAGGCCCGCCTTTTCTCGTCCAGGGGGTCATGGCCCAATACCAGCCGCACATAAAGGGTGGCAATGGTGAAGGTCTTGCCCGTGCCAGCGCTGGCCTCGATGAGGCGGCTGCCCTGGAGGGGGAAGTGCAAGGGGTCGAGTGGCGTGGGGCAGGTCGGGTTAGCCACCGGCAGGGGGGGCGGCGATGTCGTGCTGTTCATGCCGTGGCTCCGATCTTTTGGGTCGGACCGGTCGGTTGGGGCTGGTTATTGGGGGCATGGAGGGCGGCATACAAGGGGCGCAACAGTGTCTCGGCCCAGGTGGCAAAGTCGCCACGGGCGGCGAGGGCGGCGAAATTTGGATAGACCCGCGCCAGATAGGGGTCGGTCTCGACCTCCCCCGTTCTCTGATAGCCACCCTCGTAAGTCATACGCGCGGCAACCGGGTCATGCCCTTTCAGCCATTCGAAGGCGGTCTTGGCGGCCAGGGGCAGGGGACGGGACATGCCTGCTTGCCAGGCCGCCATCAGGGTGCTCAGTTGCTGCCGGGCCAGCTCCGGGTCGAGCGGTGCCAACTCGACATCGCCGACCTTGCTGAGGATGGTTGTGGTCAGGGGCTCCCCGCCCAGGTGGCCGGCGAGGTGGTCCACCCAGTGGCGGATAAGCTTTTCCCCCCGGTAGTGTTGGCCCTGAACCAAATCGCTGCTCTCCAGTAACACCCGGCCCCGCTGGCCGTCCGCATGGACCCGGATACCGCTTAGCCAATCCGCAAGCTCCAGGGTCTGTTCTGGGTCTGGAGTGGCGAATTGGACAGCCTCTTCCTCCTCGATGAGCCGCGGCCAGCGCGCAAGCGCCTCCTGGTAACGCCGAAAGAGATCGGCCATGGGTGCCACCAACTCCTCGCCGAGGGCCTCCCCAAAGGCGCCGGGGGCCAGTTCTCCCCGCCGCTGGATACGCTCCAAACGATCCGTTCGCACCGTCTCGATCGCTTCATCTCGAGTCACCGCCCGAGCCTGGGCCCGGATCAACTCGTCGTTGAGCTGCCAGCGCTGGAGGGGGTTGAGCGCGAAGGGCTCCTGATCCTCGCCAGCCGGGTCTTCCAGTTCAAAGGCCACATTGAGCCGGCGATTGAAAAAGGCCTTGACCGGAGCCTTCAAAAAGTCGGCCAGTTCGCGGAGGGTGAGTGGCTCGGTGCGGACCAGGGGGGGCAAAGTAACCTCCCTAGCCCCCGTGGGTTCCGCCTGAGTCCCCGAGGCTCCTGTCTCAGTGGCGGGTCGCCACTCTTGGGCATAGGTGAACCAGGGGGAGGCGTACGGGTCCGCCGGGAAATACAGAGGGCTGAAGGGCTGGAGGGGGTGCACCAGGGTAAGGGCGTCCACCAAGGCAGACCTGCCCTTACGGATGGTGTCCCTGTCCCCGGCCTCCTCATGACCAGCCAGCCGCCAGCCGGCGGCCAGGTGATCGCGCAACTGGCCCACCAGTACCGAGGGCGGTCGTGGGCTGTTGTCGGTGATGCTGCGCCCGACCCAGGAGAGGTGCAGCCGCTCCCGTGCCGACAGCAGGGCTTCAAGAAAGAGATAGCGATCATCCTCACGCCGCGAACGGTCGCCTGGCCGATAGTCCCCGCCCATGAGGTCGAAATCCAGGGGCTGGCGCTGGCGGGGGTAGTCGCTATCGTTCATACCCAGCAGGCAGACGTGGCGGAAGGGGATGGCGCGCATGGGCATCAGGGTGGCAAAGGTGACGGCGCCGGCGAAGAAGCGCTGGGAGAGCCCGCCCTCGTCGAGCTGGGACAGCCAATGCTCACCGACGATGGACAGGGGGAGTGACTCGGTTAATCCCGCCTCGTCGCAGACCTCCTGCCACTGCTGCAGAGCGGTGTCGAGTTGGAGCAGGGTAAAGGCGTCATGGCTATCCTCGGGGGCCAGGAAATCCGCCATCAGGGTACGCAGGCGGTCGCACCAGGCGGCGACGGTTGCCGGCTCCCGCAGTTGCCGCCAGGTCGCGTCAAGCTTGTCGAGGAGGCGCACCAAGGGACCGAGCAGGGCGGCATCGAGTCCGCCAATTTCGTCAAAGGGCTCGATGCCTTGCCAGGATTGCGCTTCCTGGCCAACGGCATATCCCAGCAGCATGCGGCGCAGGCCAAAACGCCAGGTGTGCTGAGTGGTCCTTTCCGGCCGGTCCGGCAGGTCCAGGCTGGTGCGCTGCTCGGCGTGGAGGCCCCAGCGGATGTTGGCGCCCCGCAGCCAGCGATGGAGGCGCGGGAGTTCATCCTCGCCCAATCCGAAACGGCGGCGCAGAGCCGGGACCTCGAGTAAGTCAAGCAGGTCACTCACCGCCAGGCGGGACTGGGGCAAGGCCAGCAGGGTCTCCAGGGCCTGAACCAGGGGGTCGGTGGCCCGCCGGCCCTGGTCAGCGACGCTGAAGGGGATATAACGGGGGTCCTTCTGGTCCACCAGCCCAAACACCGCCTGGATATGGGGGGCATAGGTATCGATGTCCGGGACCATGACGATGATGTCGCGCGGGGTCAGGGTCGGATCGGCATTGAAGGCGGCGAGCAACTGGTCGTGGAGGATCTCGACCTCGCGCTGAGGACTGTGGGCGAGGTGGAAGCGGATGGAGCCGTCCTGTTGGGGGTCCACCGCTGGCCAGCGGTCGCGGGTCTCGGCCAGGGGACGCAGATCCCGGATGTCGTCCTGGAGTTGTCCCAGTAGGGTTGGGACTTGATCTGGAACGACGCTGGACTCGAAGAGATCGATGCGCTGGCCGATGGCCTGGAACTGGCCTTGGTAGGAGGCCCGTGCCGCCTCGTCGTCATGCTCGTCGAGCAGGCTGATGAAGTCACGCCCCTGTTTGCCCCAGGCCGCCAGCAGGGGGTGGGCGTGCCGATGCATGGTCTCGGACGAGAGGTCCGCTGCCGCGCCATCGCGGCGGCGTTGGCGGGTATGTTCCAGCCGAAGCAGGTCCTTATCCGCGACGATATCGGCCCAGAAATGCTCGCAGGGGTTGTGGACGCACATCAAGACTTGAGTCCAGCGCGCTAGGGCCGCCAGTACCTCCAGGGATTGGCGCGGCAGGCTGGAGATGCCGAAAACCAGCAGCCGGCGCGGCAGGCCGGGCGGACGCTCGTCCCTAGGCCAGTCTCGGGCGCGGCGCAGGAAGGTCCCGTGAATGGTAGCCCGGCTGGTCTGGGAGCCAGGGCCCCGGTCACCCGCGCCTCCGGGGTTACCCCTGGCGTCGGGGACCCCAGGGCCGGCCTCGACATCCGCCAGCAGTTCGCGCCAGAGTGAGGCCTGCCAGCGTTGCTCCTCGGGCAAGGGGTTACGGTTGCCGCGGGCATCGATCAGGACGTCTGCCCCCAAGGTCCAGGCCGCCAGCCAGTCGGCGCGATAGACTTGATACTGGTCAAAAAGATCTGCCAACCGTTCGGCGAGCTGAAAACGCTTACGCCGGTCGGCATCATCGGCCAGGAAGCGCTGCAGGGGCCTATACTCAGGTCGGGCCATGACCGCTGGCAGCAGGCGCAGCAGGCGCCAGATCAGGCGCGATTTATCGAAGGGCGAGGTTTCCGGCACCGCCTCGGGACCCAGCACCGCCCGATAGACCCGCCACAGAAAGCGGGATGGCAGAGAGATCTCCAGCGCCGCCGCGATGCCAAGACCCCCACCCCCCGTAACCCCAGCGTCTGCACTGGCATCGGCCGCCAGTGCCAGCTTGAGCCACTGGGCAATGCCGTTGCTCTGGGCCAGGATGATCTCCGGTTCCAACGGCGCCAGGGGATGGCGTCGCATCCAGGTCACCAGGAGGTCCCGCAAGGTTTCCGGCCGGTTACCGTGAACGAGCATCAGGCCAGGAGGGAGGGAGGTGGTCACAGGGGGCTCCTAGCACGACAGGGCGGATGGGAAAGCAAAGGCTAAGATTATCTCAACCCCTGGACAGATGCTGTCGCACAAACCCAGACCACCGGGCGGGAGCGCGGACCTCTCCCTATAATGCCCCTCTGGCACCTTTGATGGGAAACCCGTTTCGTGAACTCCCCACTCCTCCCGACGGCGGCCGATCTGGAAGCCTGCCTCCTGGCCGATCGGCCTGGCCTGCGCCGGCGTTTGCGGGGCTTGCGGCAGCGCCTGGAGCGGGGCCAGCCCAGTGCAGAAGGGCTGGCCCGGCTCTGGCGGGAGATCGCAACCTCCCAGGCGATTCTGGAACGGCGGCGGGCCTTGGTGCCGGAGATTCAGTTTCCTCCCGAGTTGCCAGTCAGCGAGCGCCGGGACGAGGTGGTGGCGTTCATCGCCCGCCACCAGGTCGTGATCCTCTGCGGCGAGACGGGATCAGGCAAGTCCACCCAGTTGCCGAAGATCTGCCTGGAGCTCGGACGGGGCCTCGCCGGACGGATCGGCCACACCCAGCCGCGGCGCATCGCGGCGCGCACCCTGGCGAGCCGGGTGGCCCAGGAACTGGGCGGCGAGACGGGTGGGCTGGTGGGCTACAAGGTGCGCTTTCACGATTGGGTGCGCCCCGAGACCTGCATCAAGCTGATGACGGACGGTATCCTGCTGGCGGAGTTGCAGCAGGATCGCCTTCTGCACGAATACGACACCCTCATCATTGACGAGGCCCACGAGCGGGGCCTCAATATCGATTTTCTGCTCGGCTATCTGCGGGGCCTGTTGCCGCGGCGGCCAGATCTCAAGGTCATCGTCACCTCAGCCACCATCGATCCCCAACGGTTTGCGACGCATTTTGCGGATGCTGGAGGCAGGCCGGCGCCCATCCTCGAAATCAGCGGGCGCACCTATCCGGTGGAGGTGCGCTATCGCCCCCCCGAGGAGGAGAACGCGGGTGAGCGCGACGACGAGATGCAACTCGCCATCTCCCAGGCCGTGGACGAATTGGCCCGGGCGGGGCGAGGCGATGTCCTGGTCTTTCTCTCCGGCGAGCGGGAGATCCTCGAGACCGCCGAGACCCTGCGCAAGCATCACCCACCCTCGACCGAAATCCTGCCCCTTTATGCCCGCCAGAGCCCGGCGGAGCAGGCGCGGATCTTCCAGGACCATGGCACCCGGCGCGTAGTGTTGGCGACCAACGTCGCGGAGACCTCCCTGACCGTGCCGGGAATCCATTACGTCATAGATCCCGGCTTTGCCCGCATCAGCCGTTACAGTCATCGCGGCAAGGTTCAGCGCCTGCCGGTGGAGCGCGTCTCCCAGGCCTCCGCTAACCAGCGGCGGGGGCGCTGCGGACGGGTTGCTGCGGGTATTTGCATCCGTCTCTATACCCAAGATAATTTTGAGTCGCGGACGGAATTCACCGAGCCCGAGATCCATCGCGCCAATCTGGCCGCCGTCATCCTGCAGATGAAGCTGCTGGGCTTTGGCGAGATCGAGTCCTTCCCCTTTGTTGACCCGCCGGATGCCCGGCTGGTGGCCGATGGCTATCGTACCCTGGAGGAACTGGCGGCCCTGGATGGCCAGGGCCGGCTCACGCCCCTAGGTCAGCACCTGGCTCGCCTGCCCCTGGACCCGCGCATCGGGCGCATACTGCTGGCCTCGGCGGAGCTGGGCTGTCTGACGGAGATGCTGGTGATCGTGGCCGCCCTGAGCGTCCAGGACCCGCGGGAACGGCCGCAGGAAAACCGCAAGGCCGCCGACGGGATTCACGCCACCTTCAATCATGAGGATTCGGATTTCCTTGCCTTCCTCAACCTCTGGCGGTTTCTAGAAAACGCGCGCCCACACCTGACCCGCAACAAGTTCCGCAAGCTGTGCCAACGCCATTTTCTGTCCTGGAACCGGGTCCTGGAGTGGCGGGACGTTCACACCCAATTGCATGCCCAAATGGCGGAGTTGGGCTTCAAGGTCAACGAGAAGCCGGCGGGTTACGAAGCCATCCATCAGGCCCTATTGCCAGGCCTGTTGAGCCATATCGGCTTTAAGGACGAGGGGCGAGAGTATCAGGGGGCGCGCAACAGCCGCTTCATGATCCACCCCAGCTCTGGCCTCTACGACAAGATGCCTAAGTGGACTGTGGCAGCGGAACGGGTGGAGACCAGTCGCCAGTATGGGCGCATCGTCGCCCGGGTCCAGCCGGCCTGGATCGAGGAGGCCGGCCGCCACTTGATCCAACGCACCTATTCGGAGCCCCACTGGCAGGCCAGCTCTGGCCAGGTGGCGGCTTATGAGAAGCTGACCCTTTTCGGCGTCACCCTAGTCCCCAAGCGGCGGGTCAACTATGGCCCCATCAATCCCGCGGAGGCGCGCGCCATCTTCATCCGCTTCGCCCTCACCGAGGGCGACTTCGAGACCCGCGCGCCCTTCTGGCGCCACAACCGGGAACTCATCGCCTACATCCAACACCTCGAGGCCAAGTCGCGGCGGCGCGATATCCTGGTGGATGAGGATGCCATCCAGGCCTTCTATGAACAGCGGGTGCCTGCGGGTATCTATTCGGGGCCCCTGTTTGAACGCTGGCTGCGCCAGGCGAGCCGTAAGGACCCCAAACTCCTGTATCTTCGACTGGAGGATGCCATGCGCCATGAGGCGGCGGCAGTTAAGGCCCAGGCCTTTCCCGACCATCTCCAGGTGGGGGCGACGGCTCTTCCGTTGGAGTACCGATTCGACCCCGGTCAGGATGGTGACGGCATCACCTTGGTGGTGCCGGCGCCCCTGATCAATCAGGTCTCCCCAGACCGTTGCGAATGGCTGGTCCCCGGCTTGCTCGCGGAACGGATCAGCGCCCTGCTGCGGGGCTTGCCCAAGATCTGGCGCAAGCTCCTGGTGCCGATTCCCGATACGGCGGAGCGCCTGGCTGCCCGGCTCCAACCCTCGGACCGGCCCCTGATCCAGGCCCTCGGCGAGGCCATCAAGGATATGACCGGCATCCTGGTGCCGGAGGAGGCCTGGGACCCCGGGGAGATTCCGGGCCACTTGCGCATGAAGTTTCGCCTGGTGGATGAGGCGGGACGCAGCCTCGCGATAGGGGATGACTATCATCAACTCCGGCGCCAGTTTGGCGGCAGTGGCCGCCAGGCCTTTGCCCAGATCCCCACCCAGGATCTGGAACGGGAGGGCATCACCCGCTGGGACTTTGGGGATCTGCCCGATAACCTAGATCTCGACCGGGGCGGTATCCACTTGCGCGGCTATCCCGCCCTGGTTGATCAAGGTGATAGTGTTTCTCTGCGGGTGCTCGACTCGCAGGAAGGGGCGGACCTGGCGCAGCGGGCCGGCTTGCGGCGTTTACTAATGCTCAATCTGGGTCCTGAAGTGCGGCAGTTGCGCCGGAATTTACCCGGGCTGGACCGGATGCGTTTGCAGTATGCCAAGGTGCCGGACGCTGAGGCGGGTACTGGGGATGCTGGCACTGGGGTACCTGGGGCTGCCGGCAGCACGGGAGTGGTGACGGCGGGGGCAAGGCGACAAGGCCGGCCAGGTGAGGCGGTCACCGCCGGTGCCGTCGGTGCGATGGGCGGCAAGGCCAGCCCGCAGCCCAAGCCGCTGGATCTGGCGGATGAGATCCTCGCCCTCATTTTCGACCTGACCTTCATCGAGGAGGCCCCCACAATCCGGGACCGGGCCAGCTTCGAGGCCCGCCTCTCCAGCCGCAAGTCCCAACTGACCCGGGTCAGTAAGGAGGTCATGACCCTCGTCGGCCGTATCCTCGACGACTACCAGGCCCTGTGCCAGAGCCTGGCCGCCAGCACCCAGATCAACTGGAGGCCCTCGGTCGTCGACCTCAAGGCCCAACTCGATGGCTTGATCTACCGCGGCTTCCTGTTGGCAGTGCCTTATGCCCATCTCAAGGACTACCCGCGCTATCTGATGGCCGCCCGCGAACGCCTGGACAAGCTCTTCCATGCCGCTGGCAAGGACCAGCAGCATCTTGGGGAACTGACACCCCTACTGGAAAAGTGGCTTGAACGCGCCGCCGCCGTGCGGGCCGCCGGCCGGTACGATTCCCGCCTGGAGGAGTTGCGCTGGATGATCGAGGAACTCCGTATCTCCCTCTTCGCTCAACGCTTGGGTACGGCCTATCCTATCTCCCTCAAACGCATCGAGGTGCGCTGGCGGGAATTGGGCTTGTAACCTTGCGGTCCAGTACCAGACCTTGGGAAGGTCTTCCGCTTCGCGAAAACGACGTGTCGGCAAGGTCAGTATTACCGAAGGCGGCTTCACCGCGAACTGGCCGTTGCCTGCAGTGAATCTCGCCTAACAGTCTCCCAAAACAGGGCGCCCAAAGCGTCACTTTACCCGACGGTTTGCCATTTAATCAGTCAGTTACGACTGAGTGACGGTGGCGTTGGTCACTACCTTTAG